>DATAXV010000027.1:0-55780 GCA_036272915.1 Candidatus Dormiibacterota bacterium | reverse complement strand
GACCCTGGTCGTGCAGCGGACCGGGTGGGGCAAGTCCGCCGTCTACTTCGTCGCCACCGCCCTGCTCCGCGAGGCAGGCTCGGGGCCGACGGTCTTGATCTCGCCGCTGCTCGCGCTGATGCGCAACCAGATCCAGGCGGCGGAGCGGGCGGGCATCGCGGCGCGGACCATCAACTCCTCCAACCCCGAGGAGTGGGGACCGGTCCAGGCCGAGGTCAAGGAGGGGGCGGTCGACGTCCTGCTGGTCAGCCCCGAGCGGCTGAACAATCCGGACTTCCGCGACCAGGTCCTGCCCGAGCTGGCCCGCTCGACCGGGCTGGTGGTGGTGGACGAGGCGCACTGCATCTCCGACTGGGGGCACGACTTCCGGCCCGACTACCGGCGGATCCGCACCCTGCTCGCCGGTCTCGGCCCGGACGTGCCGGTCCTGGCGACCACGGCGACGGCCAACGCCCGCGTCGCCACCGACGTCGCCGAGCAGCTGGCCGGCGGCACCGCCTCGGGCGAGGAGACGCTGGTCCTGCGGGGGCCGCTGGACCGGGCCAGCCTGGTCCTCTCCGTCCTCCGGCTGCCCGACCCCGCGCAGCGCCTGGCCTGGCTCGCCGACCATCTCGGCGAGCTCCCCGGATCGGGCATCGTCTACACGCTGACCGTGGCCGCCGCCGAGGAGGTCGCCGCCTTTCTCCGCGCCGCCGGTCATGAGGTCGTCGCCTACTCGGGTAGGAGCGACGACGCCGAGCGGCGGGCGGCCGAGGAGGACCTGCTCGCCAACCGCCTGAAGGCGATCTGCGCGACGTCGGCCCTGGGCATGGGTTTCGACAAGCCGGATCTCGGTTTCGCCGTCCACCTCGGCTCGCCACCCTCGCCGATCGCCTACTACCAGCAGGTGGGACGGGCCGGCCGCAGCCTGGACCGGGCCCAGGTGATCCTCCTGCCGGGTGAGGAGGACGAGGCCATCTGGCGCTACTTCGCCAGCCTCGCCTTCCCCGCCGAGGAGCAGGTCCGCCGGGCGCTCGAGGTCCTCGAGGAGAGCCAGCGGCCGCTCTCGACGGCCGCCCTCGAGGCCCGGATCGACGTCCGCCGGACCCGCCTCGAGATGATGCTCAAAGTCCTCGACGTCGACGGCGCCGTGCGCCGGGTGAGCGGCGGCTGGACGGCGAGCGGCTCGCCCTGGACCTACGACGCCGACCGCTACCGGCGGGTGGCGGAGGCGCGGCGGGTCGAGCAGCAGGCGATGCGGGAGTACGTGGTGACCGAGGAGTGCCGCATGGCCTTCCTGCGCCGCCAGCTCGACGACCCCGAGGCGGCTCGCTGCGGTCGCTGCGACCGCTGCACCGGCAGCGGGCCGGACGCCGCCGTCGACCCGGCCACCCTGGAGCAGGCGCGGAAGGCGCTGGGTCGGGTCGGGGTGGAGGTCGAGCCCCGCCGGATGTGGCCGACCGGGCTGGAGGCGGTGGGCATCCCGCTCCGGGGCCGCATCTCCGCCGGCGAGGGGACCGAGACCGGGCGCGTCCTGGCCCGCCTCTCCGACATCGGCTGGGGGGCCCGGCTCCGCCCCCTGCTCGCCGAGGGCGCGTCCGACGGGCCGGTGCCCGAGGACGTGGTCAACGCCCTGGTCAGGGTGCTGGGCGACTGGTCCAAGGGTCCGGAGGGATGGTCGGGGGCCGGACCGACGGGCCGGCCGACCGGGATCGTGACCCTGCCCTCGCGGCGCCGGCCGCAGCTGATCCGGAGCCTGGCCGAGAGGATCGGGGCGATCGGCCGGCTGCCGCTGGTCGGGGTGATCGACTACGCCCCGGGTGCGGCGTCGGCCGCCGCCAGCAACAGCGCCCAGCGGGTCCTGGCCCTCCACGACGCCTTCGTCCTCTCCCGGGAGGTGGAGCAGGCGGCGCCGGCGGGCGGACCGCTGCTCCTGATCGACGACCTCATCTCCTCGGGCTGGACGATGGCGATGGCGGCGCGGCGCCTGCGCCTGGCCGGCTGTCCCGCCGTCCTGCCGCTCGCGCTCGCACTCGACGCCTGACCGCCCCCGTCAGCGGGCGGCGGCGCCGATCGTCTCGCCGAGCCACTCCCGCGCCGCCGGCAGGTGGGCGGGATCGATAGTGTGGGGTACGTCGGACTCGTGGTAGACGACGTCCATCCCGGCCTCCTCGAGGGTCCGGTGGGCCTGGCGGGCGAACTCGACGCCGATGACCGGATCGCTCCGTCCGTGGGCGATGAAGACACGGGAGGGCCGACCGGCCAGGTCGGGCCGCCATCCCTCGACGGCGGGGATGAAGCCGGAGAAGGCGAGGATGCCGGCCGGCGCCGGACGTCCCGGCCCCAGGCCCATCGTGTAGCTCATCACCGAGCCCATCGAGAAGCCGCCCAGCACCGTCCTCTCCGGGCCGATCCCGGTGCCCGCCCAGAGCTCCTCGTGGAAGGCGGCGAGCTGCTCGACGGCGTCGTGGAACGTGGCCGGATCGGGGTGGCCGACCCGCGGCACCACGTACCAGTGATGGCCGGGGGCGCCGGGCAGGGTCAGCGGCGCGCGGGGCGTGACGACGTGGAGGTGCCGCTCCGGGTCGAGGACGTCGGCCAGCGGGAGCAGGTCCAGCTCGTCCGCGCCGCGGCCGTGGTGCAGGACGAGCAGGCCCCGCGCCTCGCCACCGGCGGGACGGTCCCGATGGACGAGCGCCGTCACTCGCCGGTCTCGACGCCGCGCGCCGTCCGGGGGTTGACGATCGGGGTCAGCGACCGCTCGAGCTCGGCACGAAGGTGCTCGTGCATCCTCGGCAGCTTCAGCTCGTCGCCCAGGTCCTCGGGCTCCTCGTCCTTGGTGAACCCGGGCGGGATGGTCGCGATCTCGAAGAGCACGTTCCGCGGCTCGCGGAAGTAGATCGACCGGAAGTAGTCGCGGTCGAGGACGTCGGTGACGTACGCGCCGGAGTCGTCGAGTCGCGTGTGCCACGCCTCCTGCTCGGCGTCGTCGGGAGTGGCCCAGGCGATGTGATGGACGGTCCCGCCGCCCTGCGCGCCGTCGGCGTAGGGCTGGTCGTAGCCCCAGCGGAAGTTGCGCAGCCCGCCCTCGAGGCGGTACTCGCCGCCGCCCAGATAGGTGAAGCCGAGCAGGTCGCTGAGCACCCTCTCCTCGACCGTGGCGTAGGCGGAGTAGGCCCGGGCGCCCTCGACGCCGACGATGGCCATCTCCGCCGGGATCTCGGGGTGGGCGGCGCGAAGCGGCGGGTTCTCGGGGTCGGCGACCACCAGCTGGATGTGCATGCCCTCCCAGTCGATGACCAGCAGGGAGCCGTCCTCCTCCAGGTTGCTGTCGTACCCCTTGTCCTGCAGCCGCGAGGCCCAGAAGTCGATCGCCTCGGCCGAGGCGATGCCGAGCTGGATGGTGTGGACCATGCCCGGGCCGGGGATGCCCGGCTCGGCGCCGGGATATTCGAACCAGGTGAGGATCGATCCCGGCGTGCCGGCGTCGTCGCCGAAGTAGAGGTGGTAGGCGGTGGGATCGTCGAAGTTGACGGTCTTCTTGACCATCCGGAGGCCGAGGACGTCGACGTAGAAGTCGACGGTCTTCTGGGCGTCGCCGGTGACCAGGGTGATGTGATGCAGTCCCTGTAGCTTCATCCGTCGTCTCCTTCTCTTCTTCACGTGGTCCGCGGCCGCCGTGCCCTACCCGGCTCGGTCCACCGCGAGATGGTGCTCCACGTGGCGCATCGGTTCGCCCTGAACGGTGACGACTCGTCCAACCCGTTCCGGCTGCCGCCTCATGGTAGAGGCACCGACCGTGGGTGCCGGTCCCAAGGTGAGCGGACGCAGGTCAGGGAGCCGAGACCTGGCGGTTTCGGCCCGGCCCGCTCAAATCGACGTTCCCTTCTGGCCTCTGCCCCCGAAGATGGAACGGGGCGGCCGCCCAGACGAATCCAACCCACAGGAGGCGATGAGGCATGAGCCGGACCGCGTGCAGTCACCTCGACCTGGTCACCGTGACCGAGCTGCCCGATTCGATCGCCGGGTGCGAGGACTGCCTCCGCACCGGCGGCAGGTGGGTGCACCTGCGCATGTGCACCACCTGCGGCAAGATCGGATGCTGCGACTCGTCTCCCAACCGGCACGCCCGGCAGCACGCCGCCGAGGCCAGCCACCCCGTCATCCGGTCCGCGCAGCCGGGCGAGGATTGGTTCTGGTGCTTCGTCGACGACGTCCCGCTGGCGCCGGTCCGGGAGCGCTGACGTGGGCGGGCCGAACGGCGTCCGTCCCGAACTCCCCGCCCTCCCGCTCCAGGAGTGGGAGCCGGCCCGAGACACGCTCCACCTCTGGGTCCAGATCGTGGGCAAGGTGAGGATGGCCTCCTCGGCCCCCCGGAACCACTGGTGGCATGTCCCCCTCTACGTCGACGTTCACGGCCTCACCACCCGCCGGCTCCATTCCCGCGCCGGCATCACCTTCCAGGTCGACCTCGACCTCCTCCGCCACCGGCTGGTGGCGAGCACCGGAGACGGTGAAGAGGAGTCCTTCGCCCTCGAGACCGGGCTCTCCGTGGCCGCCTTCGACGAGCGGCTGCACGCGGCGCTGCGCCGGCTCGGGGTCGACGTCGCCATCCGCGAGGTGCCCTACGGCGTGCCCTGGACGACGCCGTTCCCCGAGGATCACGAGCACGCCGCCTACGACCCCGACGCCGCGCGGCGGTTCTGGCGGATCCTGGACTGGAGCGACACCGTCTTCGACGAGTTCTCCGGCTGGTACTGCGGGAAGACCAGCCCGGTCCACTTCTTCTGGCACTCCTTCGACCTGGCCGTGACCAGGTTCAACGGCAGCCGGGCGCCGGAGATGTCAGGTGCCGACTTCGTCACCCGTGAGGCCTACTCGCACGAGGTCGTCTCCTTCGGCTTCTGGGTGGGCGACCGGCAGGTGCGGGAGCCGAGCTACTACGCCTACGCGGCGCCGGAGCCGGCCGATCTGCGCGGCCAGCCGCTCCGGCCCGGAGACGCGCACTGGATCGAGCAGCGCGGGGGCTCGCTCGCCATCCTCCCCTACGAGAGCGTGCGGCGCTCCCGCGACCCCAGTAGCACGCTCCTCGCCTTCCTCCAGAGCGCCTACCAGGCGGGGTCGCTGGAGGCGGGCTGGAGCCGCGACGATCTGGTCTCGACCTGGTGCCCGGGCCCGCCCGAGCTCACCGCGCTTCTCGATGGCGCCGCCGGGTAGGGGGACCCTCGGCGGCTCAGATCCCGTTCAGGGCCTGATCGAAGTCGTTCCAGATGTCCTCCGGGTGCTCGATGCCGACGGCGACGCGAATCGTCGTCGCGTAGATCCCGGCCGCCTCGAGGGCGGCCTCGTCGAGCTTGCGGTGGGTGGTGCTGGCCGGGTGCAGGACCAGGGTCTCGACGCCGCCCAGGGAGGCCGCGCGGTGGGCCAGGCGGAGGCGGCAGGAGAACTCCCTGGCCCGCTCACGGTCGCCGGAGACCTCGAAGGAGAGCACCCCGCCGTGGCCGGACAGCAGCCGGCAGGCGAGCTCGTGGGTGGGATGCGTGGGCAGCCCCGGCCAGTGGACGGCGTGGACCGCCGGGTGACCAGCCAGGCGGACGGCCAGGTGCTCGGCGTTGACGCAGTGCTGCCGCATCCTCAGCGGCAGCGTCTGCAGCCCCCGGATCGTCAGCCAGGCGGCGAAGGGATCGGCGTTGGCGCCGAGCTCGATGGCGTGCTGCCAGACGTCGCGGTAGCGCTCGGCGTCGGCGAAGACGGCGATGCCGAGGACCACGTCGGAGTGCCCGCCGAGGTACTTGGTGGCGGAGTGGACGACGATGTCGGCCCCGTGCTCGATCGGGCGGCAGAGCTCGGGCGAGGCGAAGGTGTTGTCGACGACGCCGACGATGCCCGCCTCCCGCGAGACGGCGAACATGGCGGGCAGGTCGCAGACCTGGACCATGGGATTGGCGATCGTCTCCAGATAGAGCACCTTGGTCTCGGGGCGCAGGGCCTGGCGGACCTCGTCCGGGTCCTCGCCGGAGACGTAGGTCACGTCCACGCCGAAGCGCTCGGCGAGATCGTGGAAGGTCGCGTAGGTGCCGCCATAGAGGCAGGTCTGGGCGATGACGTGGTCGCCCGGCCGGAGCAGCGCCAGCAGGATCGAGTTGATCGCGCCCATGCCCGAGGCGCAGGCGATCGCCCCCTGGCCGCCCTCGAGGTCGGCGACCGCGTTCTCCAGGGCCCGGATCGTGGGATTGGCGTAGCGGCTGTAGGCGAACGACGCGTCCGGCCGCTGCAGCCCCTCGGCGAGCAGGTCGGGGTCGTCGAAGGCGAAGGTCGAGGTCTGGTAGATGGGCACGCTGACGGGGCGGCTGCCGTCGAGGGGCGGCGCGCTCACGTGCACGGCGCGGGTCTGGCGATGCATCTGGGTCACGCGCATCAGTGTGTACGGTCGCGCTCGCGGGGCGTGCGCGGGCGCAGGGATACTGGGGGTGTGCAGGCAATCGCCGACCCCCACTGTCACACCACCGCCTCGGACGGGATGGTCACGCCGCGACAGCTGGTGACCGCCGCCAAGGAGGCTGGGCTGGACCTCATCGCGATCTGCGACCACGACACCATGCGCAACGCCGCCGAGGTCAGGGACCGAGGCGAGGAAATCGGGCTGGGCGTCGTCATGGGCCAGGAGATCACCACCCGCTTCCCGGCCAAGACCCACTGCATGGGCTGGTTCCTGGAAAAGCCGGTGCGGAGCAGCATGTCCCTCGAGGACACGGTCGACGCCATCCATGACCAGGGCGGCCTGGCCGTCCTCCCGCATCCCTTCATGCCCACCTACTTCGCCTCCTGCCAGCGGGGCATGCTCGAGTCTCTGATCGAGCACCGCCGCGTCGACGGCATCGAGGTCCGCCACACGGCGCCGATGACGGCCGGCCGCCAGCGCGAGCTCGAGGCCTTCTACGCCCAGCATCGCGAGCAGCTGGGGGCGGCGATCGGCTCCAGCGACAGCCACTTCGGCCGGTTCGACATCGGCCGCGCCGTGACCCGTTTCGAGGGCACGACGGTCGCCGACTTCCGCCGGGCGGTGGAAGCGGGCGCGACCGAGGCGGCTCGGGGAGAGCCGAAGCATGTTCCCCTCGATCAGATGGCGCTGCAGCAGTGGCGGAGCCTGGTGCTGCTTCCCCTGCGCCGGGTGACGCACCAGCTCTGATGCCGGCGGGGCCCGCCCCCGCTTGACGGGCTCGGGCGGTGGCCTACAAGCTTCGGGGCATGAGATTTCGCCGAGGTGACATCCCCGGGCGGGCGCGGCTGATGGCTGCCGCCGGTCGCCGGGGCCGGATGAGACGGATGGCGCTGCGGCAGCGAGGGGCAGTCAGCGTGGGCGCCATGGCCGTCGGAGCCCTGGCCATCGGCGCGGTCGCCGTCGGGGCGATGGCCATCGGCCGTCTCGCCATCGGCAGGTTGGACGTCGGACGCGTCAAGGTGGGGCGCCTGGAGGTCGACGATCTGACGGTCCGGCACCTTCACGTACTCGAGGAGGACCGCTCGCCGGCCGAGTGATCCCGTCGGGCGACGCCGGCCTCGCTACCGCGCCGGGGCCGGCCGGCCCGCCGCCAGCTCGAGAAGCGCCTCGTGCACGCCGGGCGCGCCGGCCATGACGTCGCCCGACTCCAGGTATCCGTCACCGCCGTCCCAGTCGGTCACCCGGCCGCCCAGCTCGAGCACGAGCGCCGCTCCTCCAGCCACGTCCCAGGTCCCGAGCGAGAGCTCGAAGTAGCCGTCGAAGCTGCCCGAGGCGATCCAGGCCAGGTCCAGCGAGGCGACGCCAGCCCGCCTGATGTCCTCGAAGCGGCGGACCACCTCATGGAGGACCGGCTCGTACTCGGGCAGGCGCTCCTTGCGCCGGAAGGGGTACGCGGTGGCGACGACCGCCCGAGCCGCATCGACCCGATCCAGGCGGGCAAGGGGCTCGCCGTTGAGGGTCACGCCCCGCCCCCGCTCGCCGGCGAAGGTCAGGTCCATCCACGGCGCCAGCACGGCGCCGACCTCGGGCACGCCGTCGCGGATGAGGGCGACGGAGACGCCGACGATGGGCAGGCCGCGGGTGAAGTTGGTGGTGCCGTCGAGCGGATCGACCGCCCACCGGGTGGCGTCCCGGGCGCCTCCGCGCTCCTCGGCGAGCACGGGGATGCCGGGTGCCTCCCGGGCCAGCACCTCGAGGATCGCGTCCTCGCTGGCCCGGTCGAAGGCGGTGACGTAGTCGCCGCCCAGCTGCTTCCTCCCCGCGGCCCGGCGGGCGAGCCCGCCGTCGAGCAGGACCCGGGCTCCGGCCCGGGCCGCACGCAGGGCGACGTCGAGCACCGGCTACGGCTCCGCGCCGAGGCCGAACATGGCCTCCAGGTCGTGCTGGGAGAACTGCTGGAAGGCGGTCATGGTGTGGGTCCTCTCGATGCCGTCGAGCTGGGCCAGCTCGCCCGCGACCAGCGACGCCAGCTGGTCGTGCTCGCGAACGCGGATCACGGCGAGGAAGTCCCACTCCCCGGTGACGCTGTAGGCCTCGGCGACGCCGTCGATGTCGGCCAGCCTGGGCCCGAGCGTGCCCAGGGCCTGGCGCGAGGCCCGGATCAGGATGATGGCGGTGACCACGGCGCGAGTCTACCCGCGCTCACTCGAAGGCCCGGCCGGCCGCCTCGCCGGCGAGCCTGACCAGACGGACGTCGTTCGCGCCGAAGACGCTGAAGGTGAAGCCGTCGTAGCCGAGCCCGATCAGCTGGCGGAGGCGTTCGGTGACCCGGTCCGGGGTGCCGCTGATCGTGCGCTCGCGGAGCTCGTCGAGGGTGAGTCCGCGAAGCGCCGGCGGCGACGCCGCGTGCAGGGCTCGAAGCCGGCGCTCGACGCCCTCCTCGTCGCTGTCGATGACCACGATCCCGGCGTGGGTGGTGGTGGTGATGGTGGAGATGTCCCGGCCCTCGGCCTCGCAGTGGCCCCGCAGCACCTCGAGCTTGTGGCCGAGCGTGGAGGGGTCGCCGAGGACATTGCAGAGATCGCCGTACCTGGCGACCAGCCGCAGGGTCCGCCGCTCGCCGCCGCCGCCGACCAGGATCGGGATCCGCTCCTGGATCGGGCGGGGGATGTTGAGCGCCCCCTCGACCTCGTAGATCTTGCCGTGGTGGGTGGTCGAGGGGTTGTCGAACATCGACCGGAGGATGGGCAGCGCGTCCTCGAGGCGGTCGAGGCGCCGGCCCAGTGCCGGGTACTCGAAGCCGTAGGCCCGGTGCTCCTCCTCGAACCAGCCGGCGCCGACGCCCAGGATCGCCCGTCCCTGGGAGATGACGTCCAGGGTCGTGACCTCCTTGGCCAGGTGGGCGGGGTTGTGATAGGTGATGCCGGCGACCAGGGTCAGCAGGCGGACCCGCGAGGTCGAGGCGGCGAGCGCCCCCAGCGTCGTGTAGGACTCGAGCATCGGCTCGGTCTGGTCGCCCTGGGGGGCGATCTGATGGAAGTGATCCATGACCGAGACTGCGGTGAATCCGCTCTCCTCGGCGGTCTGGGCGATGGCACGCACGGTCGGGAACAGTTCCCGCGCCGGGGTGTCGGCGAAGGAGAAGTTGGGGATGTGCAGCCCGATGTATCGCATCCGCCCACCGTACATGCCCCGCGTCCCACCGGAGGTTATCGGACGGTGCCGGCGCTCCGTCGAGGCGCCAGCGCCGCCGCCTGGCGCAGCGCCTCGACCAGGCTGCGCTCGTCGGCCCGGCCGGTTCCGGCGATGTCGAAGGCGGTGCCGTGGTCGACGCTGGTGCGTACCACCGGCAGACCGACCGTGATGTTCACCCCGGCCTCCAGGCCGAGCACCTTCACCGGCGCGTGGCCCTGGTCGTGGTACATGGCCACGACCAGGTCGAACTCGCCCCGGTTGGCACGGAGGAAGACGGTGTCGGCGGGCAGCGGCCCGACCGCGTCGATCCCCTCCAGGCGCGCCCGCTCCAGAGCGGGGACGATCTTCGTCTCCTCCTCGCCGTGCCCGAAGAGACCGTTCTCTCCGGCGTGGGGATTGATGCCGCAGACGGCGATCCGGGGGTGCTCGACCCCCATCGTCGTCAGCATCCGGTGGCCGCGGGCCACGGTCCGGTAGACCAGCCCCGGCTCGATCCGCTCGACCGCGTCGACGAGGCCGATGTGGGTGGTGACGTGGATGACCCGCAGCGTCGGCGCGGCCAGCATCATCGACACCTCCTCGGTGCCGGTGAGGTGGGCGAGCAGCTCGGTGTGGCCGGGGAAGTTGTGGCCGGCCAGATGCAGCGCCTCCTTGTTCAGGGGAGCCGTGCAGATGGCGTCGACCCGGTGATCGGAGGCGAGCCGGGCGGCGATCTCGATGAAGCGATATGCGGCCTCGCCGGCGAGGGGGGAGAGGCGGCCAAAGGGCAGGTCCTCGGGCACGCCTCCGGCGTCGAGCACGGAGAGGCGGCCGGGCCCGGAGACGGTTTCGGCGGGGTCCCCGACGGCGGCCAGCTCCAGCTGGACGCCGCAGATCGCGGCGGCGCGGCGGAGACGGCCGAGGTCGCCGACCACGAGCGGCCGGCAGAAGGCGGCGAGGTCGTGCCCGGCGGCGGCCTTGACGATGACCTCGGCGCCGATGCCGGCGGGGTCGCCCATGGTGACCGCGATCAGGGGTTCGGTCATTCCTTCTCCTTGTGCGCTGCGAGGGGACGGAGGGCGCGGAGTGCCCGGATCAGGCAGGCCTCGTCGCCGAAGCCCCCGGCCTTGGTCACCACCGGGCAGCCGGGTCCGCCGACCAGCCTGCCCAGGACGACCCCGGGCTCGAGCTGGCTGTGCAGGTCGATGCCGGAGGCGCCCAGGGCCAGCGCCGCGCCGCGAGCGGTCTCGCCGCCGGTCGCGATCAGACCCGCCGGCCGCGCCCCGGCGGCGGCCAGGGCCGAGCCCAGGGTGTGGATGAGCCGGCGCCCGAGCTCCTCGGGGACCGGCCAGTCCGGATCGATCGTGACCAGGACGTCGCCCTCGCTCAGGCGGGCGGCGACGGCCACGGCGGTGCGCTGGAGGGGCTCGCCATGCACCTCCAGCAGGGCATGCCCGGAGAAGCGGACCTCGGCCAAGCCCTCGCGCCGAAGGGCGGCCGCCTGCGCCATCGAGGCCTCGGCGGTTGAGCCGACCACCACCATCACCGGCCCCGTCACCGGCTCCGGGGGGGCGAGGTCGGCGGCGGTCCCGCTGAGCGCCGCGCCGAGCCCGCCGCATCCGACCCAGAGCACCCGGTCCCGGATCGGGTCCGCCGCCTGAACCAGGTCCATGAGGTCGGCGTCGGTCTCGCCGTCGACCACGACCACGCCCGTGGCGGTGGCCAGCCGCTCCGGCTCGGATCCGGCCCAGGTCGCGGGCCGCCCGAGGACGGCGGGATCGTCGCCGAGGACCTCGCGCAGATCCCCCACCCGGCACCCGCCCGCCCACTGGACGCCGTGTCGGGTCACGCGCCCGGTGGCGGGGAAGGCGGGCGCGCAGAGGGCGAGGGACCGGCCGGTGGCGGCGAGCATGGCCCATACCTCAGCGCCGACGTTGCCTCGCAGGGTGGAGTCGACCTTCTTCAGCAGGACGTGGGCGGGCGGGGCGCCGGCCACCGCCGCCGTGACCCGTGCCGCCGCGTCGTCCGCGGCGGAGCGCCGGGAATCGGTATCGATGATGAGGACGTCCCCTCCGTCGAGATCGCCCCGGTACCGGTCGAGCTCGACGCGAACCCTTCCCCGCCCTCCGGCGAAGCCGACCCCGGTGTCGGCGGCGCCGGTCAGGTCGTCGGCGACGATCAGCGCACGAAGCGGTGAGGTCACGACGACGCGGGGTCGGCGGAGGCCAGCACGGTCACCAATGTAACGGTGAGCGCGGGGCTTCTCTCCAGCCCCGCGGTCATCAGGTGCACTTTGCCAAGGGCAATTGACAGGGCAGGTTTGGCATATGAGCGACGAACTGGACACCGGTACGGTCGCCGCGGCGCTGCCGGCCGGCGTCGGCCTGCTTTGCGGCGAGTGCGTCAGGAGCGGGTCATCGACACGCTGAGGGCGACGCGATGAGCCTGCTCGGCCAGCGCCTGCGAGGCCGCAGATCAGGCGATACCCAGGCGGCGTGGAACCTGCCGAACCTGCAGGTCCCCGAGCTGCTGAACCTGAGCAGCCTGCAGTTCAACGAGGGCGGCACGATCCCGCTGGAGAACCGCGCCAAGATGATCGGCGGCCAGGACCTGTCCCCTCAACTGGCCTGGATTCCGCCACCACCCAGCTCCTCCCGGTCGTCGAGGACACCGACGTCCCCATGGCCAGGCCCGGCGTCCATGTCAAGGGCTTGTCCGCTCATTCGCGGGAGCCCCCTCCACCGCCTGAATCTCCGCACCCGCCAGGTGTTCACGGCTAGCCTCCAAGAGGACAGCCTGGTGAACCCCTTCTCATCCCGTAAAGGCCGTACTTATCGGGACCATGTAGGCCGGAAGCGATCACAGCTCGACGACGATCAGCTCTCGCAGCGCCCGCGCGATCGCACTGCGCTCGTCGGGGTCAATCAGCGATTGGCAGGCGTGGAGCTGCTGCAGGCGGCGCCGGTCCAACGCCTTCACCTGATCGCACATGGCGAAGCCTCGGTCGCCTGCCAGCGAGATCGGCGGCTGCCAGGGGAGGCCTCGATCGGTGTGCGTGCAGGGCACGACCACGGCTAGGTTGTTGGGAATCTGGCAGGCCAGTTCGGTGCCGACGACGATGGCCGGCCGCCGACCGGCCTGCTCGTGACCGAGCTGCGGGTCGAGCTGCACCCACCAGACCTGCCATGGCTCGATATCCGACGGCGCCGTCACTCGTCGTGAACCTCGGTGTCCACCTCCGCCCACTCGTGCGCCTCGCGCTGGTAGCCCTCCAGCTGCTCGGGACTGGATCGCAGGCGGGCGATGGCTTCGTAGGCGCGCTGTCGGAAGAGGACCGTCTCCAGCGCGTCGTTGAGTGATGGGGAGCCCAACTCCTTTTGCCGCTGTGCCAGCTTGGCCAGGGTGACGCGCCGGATCCGCATCGTCGTGATGTCGGGGCTGGTCCGCCTACGGGCCCCACTCTTCTCGCGAGTTGACATGCACGGAAATATACGCCGAGACATGCGACGAGCCATGCGCTCGGGTCGTGTCAGGGTAGCTTTGCGGCGTGTGGGCGGGTGAGGCCTTCGCCCCCGTCGACCGTGGGGTCGGCAAGGCGGTCGCTCCAGGATGGTCAGATCGCCAGCCACGACCGGCGCCCGTCGCGTCGGAGGCGAGAGCTGGCGGCCACGGTCGCCGGTCCACCGGCGTCGAGATCAGACGAGGTGGTCGACCAGCCCCGGCAGCTCGAGGTCGAGGAGCTCGCGGTTGAGCACCACCCGCACGTGCTGACCGAGCTTCTCGCGGGTGATCACGCCAGCCTGCTCGAGCTCTTTGTAGTGATAGGAGGAGGAGGGCCGGCTGATGGCGCAGTCGGAGACCAGCTCCGAGCAGGCCATGCTCCCGCCGGCGTCCCGCAGCCGGCGAACGATCTCGAGCCGGGTCGCGTCGCCGAGAGCGCGGAAGACGCGCACCCGGTCCAGGCGCCGGCCCGACCCGGCCTCAGGCAGCGATCTTCGGGTCATCCTGCTCCGCCGGCTGGAGCCGGCGCTGCGCCCGGCCCACGTGCCACCGCTCGGCCTCGACCGCGCGCTCGTCGGGGAGGGGCTGTCGCTCGGTGCCGATCAGGTACTCGGACAGGCGGGTGATGATGTTCGAGGTCCTTGCCATTTGCTGACTCCTCGTCTGGTGGAAGGGGTGACGGACCAGCCACCATGCGGCGACGCCGAGCACGGTCGATGGTCCGGTGGTGAACACTCGCTGGAGAAGGGCGGCGGCCACCGCCGTTCCCGGCTCCACGCCCTGCAGGACGAGGAGGCCGACGACGCTGGCCTCGGTGGCGCCGACGCCGCCGGGGATGACGCTGATCGCCCCGCCGACGTACGACAGCCCGAGCACGAAGGCCGCCCCCTGGACGCCGATCGAGTCCGCCCCCAGGGAGCGGAGGATCAGCCAGAGGGTGAGGACGCCGATGCCGGCCCTGGCCGCGTCGAGCACGGTCCAGGCGCCGGTCCCGGGCTGGCGGAGCAGGACCACGGTCTGCTCGCGCAGCTGGGCGACAGGGTCGGCGACGCGGCCCAGCACCGGCGTCCGGGCGAGCGCCCGGTGCACCGGCCGGAAGAGGTCGGGGACGACCAGGATGGCGAGGGCGGCGCCGATCCCGGCCATCGCGATCACCGCCGCCGTCGCCCCCTGGTGAAAGGCCAGCATGCCGGGCAGCGTGGCCAGGACCAGGAGCAGCGTGAACAGCAGCTCCTGCACGGTGACCGTCGCCGCCGCCTTGCCGAAGCCGATGCCCGACTCCTCACCGGCCAGCGCGGCGCGGGTGAGATCGCCCAGCGGCAGCACCGCCGTCATCGCCTGGCCGGCCATGTTCAGCAGCAGCACCCGCCGCAGGGGCAGGCGCGAACCGGCCTGACGCAGCAGCACGTACCAGCGCGCGCCCTGGAAGAGGTAGTAGACGACGGTCAGGGCGAGGACGCCGACCAAGATGCCGGGCGCCGCCGTCCGGAGCGCGCCCGCGACCTGCATCGGGTTGCCGACCAGGATCAGGCCGGCGAAGCCGATCACCACCGCCAACCCAGCCACCATCGGCCGGATCCCCAGCCGCGCCGGCCGTACCGCCACGGGCAGCGCGCTCACAGCATCCACAGCCGTTCCAATCCCTTCGACGCGGGTTGATATTTCACCGATCGTCAAATTGTTGAACTGCCCCGGAGGGACCCCGCCGGCGCCCCGCGCGCGTACCGTGGCCGCGTGCCCAACCGAGTCGTGGTCGACGATCCGCAGCATCCCGATCCGGGCCTGGCCGAGCTCTACGCCAGCCTGCCCGACGCCGAAGACCTGGAGCCCTGGCTCAGCTGGTGCCAGAGGGCGGAGGGCGAGGTCCTCTACCTGGGCGCGGGCGCCGGACGCCTGGCCGTGCCCCTGGCCGCGCACGGCGTCCTCCTCGTCGCCGTCGACTCCCACCCGGGCATGCTCGAGCGGCTGGCGGGGCGGGCGCCCGGGATCGAGCGCCACCAGGAGCGCATCGAGGACCTCGACCTGGGTCGGGCCTTCGAGCTGGTGATGGCACCCTCCAACATCCTCGTCGACGAGACCCGGCTGGCCCGTGCCGCCCGACACGTCGCCCCCCACGGCCGGCTCGGGTTCGAGCTGATGAACCCGCACTGGCTGGCCGGCGGTGGTGGCGGCAACGTTCGCGTCCTCTTCTTCCAGCCCGAGCGGTGCCGGCTCGAGGTCGACTATCCGGGCGGCTTCACCCATCGCGCCGAGGTCCGGCTGGTCTGGCCTGGAGAGATCGAGGACTTCCTCGCCGGCTCCGACCTGAGCCTGGTCGTGATGCGCGGCTCGGCCGAGGACCTCGAGAGCAGCCCGACCTTCACCGTGCTCGCCCGGCGCTGATTGCTATCCTGTCAAGGGTTGATCCTTGAAAGGCTCGGTTCGCGTGAGCGCCATGCGCTCCTCTTCGAACGGTACGGCGTGCTCCTCACCGAGCACCAGCGTCGCGTGCTCGGCCTCTACCTCGACGATGACTGGTCGCTGTCGGAGATCGCTGACAGCCAGGAGACCTCGCGGCAGGCGGTGCACGACATCCTCCAGCGTTCCATACGGGCGCTCGAGGAGTACGAGATCAAGCTCGGCCTGGTCACCCGCCGGGCGGCGATAGAGCGGGAGCTTGACGAGCTGCGCCGGCGTCTCGACGCGCTGACCGAGGAAGTGGGCAAGATCTGATGTTCGAAAGTCTCACCGACCGCCTGGGGGCGGTCCTGAAGCGCCTCGGCGGGCGCGGCGTGCTCCGGCCGGAGGAGGTCGAGGCCTCGCTCCGCGAGGTGCGCATGGCGCTCCTCGAGGCGGACGTCAACTTCAAGGTCGTCAAGCACTTCACCGAGCAGGTCCGCCAGCGCCTGGTCGGGGCCCAGGTGGCGGAGCACCTGACTCCGCCGCAGCAGGTGATCAAGGCGGTCAACGAGGAACTGGTCGAGCTGCTCGGCGGCAACCAGCAGGGCCTCCGCTATGCGCCCTCGCCGCCGACCGTGCTGATGCTCGTCGGCCTCAACGGCGCCGGCAAGACGACGATGGCGATCAAGCTGGCGCTCCACGCCCGGCACGATGGACACCGGCCGATGGTGGTCGCGCTCGACCTCCGCCGTCCCGCCGCCGTCGATCAGCTGCGGATCCTGGCCGAGCGCGAGAAGGTCGCCTTCTTCAGCGGTCAAGGCACGGTCGAGGACCTCGCCCGGCAGTCGCTCGAGGCCGCCGCCCGGGAGAGCTGCGACGTGGTCATCCTCGACACCGCCGGCCGGCTCTCCGTCGACGAGGAGCTGATGGAGGAGATGCGCCGGCTCCGCGAGGCGGTGCCGGTGACCGAGGCGCTGTTCGTCGCCGACGCGATGACCGGCCAGGAGGCGGTCAACGTCGGCCAGGCCTTCCACGACCGGATCGGGGTCGACGGCGTCGTCCTGACCAAGCTCGACGCCGACTCCAGGGGCGGCGCCGCGCTGTCGCTCAAGGTCGCCACCGGCCAGACCGTCCGCTTCGCCGGCGTCGGCGAGAAGCCGGGCGACCTCGAGGTCTTCCACGCCGATCGCATGGCCTCCCGGATCCTGGGCATGGGCGACGTGCTCACCCTGATCGAGAAGGCCGAGCGGGAGCTCGACCAGGACGCCGCCCAGCGCATGGAACGGAGCATGCGCGAGGGGCACCTCAGCTTCGACGACTTCCTCGAGCAGCTGCGCCAGGTGCGGAAGCTGGGGTCGGTCGACTCGATCCTGGACATGGTCCCCGGCGCCGGCCGGCTCAAGGGCCAGGTGCAGGGGGACCCGGAGCAGGAGATGCGGCGGATGGAGGCGATCATCCTCTCCATGACCAAGCAGGAGCGCAACCGCCCCGAGATCATCAACGGGCGCCGGCGCCGCCGCATCGCCGCCGGCAGCGGCACCCACGTCTCCGACGTCAACAAGCTGCTCAAGGCGCGGGAGCAGATGCAACAGCTCGTCAAGCAGTTCGGCGGTGGCGCCATGGGCTCGGGCCGGCGCGGCCTGCCCGGCGGCCTCTCCCGGCTCTTCGGGGCCTGACCGCCACCACACCATCTGGAGGTTCACAGGATTGGTCAAGATCAGACTCAAGCGGATGGGCGCGAAGCGAAAGCCCTTCTACCGTGTCGTGGTCGCGGATTCCAGGACGCCGCGCGACGGCCGCTTCCTGGAGCAGCTGGGTTACTACGACCCGCTGACCGAGCCGGCCACGATCAAGATCGACGAGGAGAAGGTCGCCCTCTGGCTCACCAAGGGCGCGCAGCCGTCCGACTCGGCGCGGATGCTGCTTCGCCGGGTCGGCATCCTGCCGGCGTACGCGGAGGCACGTAAGTCAGGAGCAGGAGCAACCAGCGATGAGTAGCTTCGGTTCGCGAGACGGCAGGAGCGGTGGTGGTGGTGGCGGCTTCCGGGGCGGTGATCGCGGCGGCTTCCGGGGCGGTGACCGCAGCGGTGACCGCAGCGGCGGCGGCTTCCGGCGCCCCTCCTACGGCGGCAGCGGCGGCGGCCCCGCGATCGACTACAAGGGCCTGGTCGAGTTCGTCGCCAAGTCGGTGGCGGAGAAGCCCGGCGAGGTCAGGATCATGTCCTTCGAGCGCGGCCGCGGCACCCTGGCCATCAAGATCAAGATGGCGGACGAGGACATCGGCCGCCTGATCGGGCGGTCCGGCCGCAACATCGAGGCGCTTCGCGCCCTGGTCCGGGTCGCCTCGCTCCGCGAGCGCAAGCGCGTCTTCGTCGACCTGGCGACGCCCAGGCCCTGACGTGATCCGGGTAGGCCAGGTCGTCGGCGTCTTCGGGGTCAGGGGTGCGCTCAAGGTCGCGTCCCTGACGGACTTCGACGACCGCTTCGCCGGCGGTTCCCGCCTGTACCTTTCCGGGACGCCCCGAGAGGTGGAGTGGAGCCGTGGTCAGAAGGCCCAGCTCGTGGTCAAGCTCCGCGGCATCGACGACCGCACGGTCGCCGACGGGCAGCGGGGAGAGTATCTGGAGGTACCGGAGGAGGCGGCACACACGCTGCCCGACGACGCCTGGTACCACGACCAGCTGATCGGGCTCGACGTCCGCACCGCGAGCGGTCGCGGCCTGGGCAGCATCGCCGCCGTGCTGGAGAATCCCGCCAACGACGTCTGGGTGGCGCGGGGCGAGATCGGGGAGACGCTGTTCCCGGCGATCCGGGAGGCGGTCCTCTCGGTCGACCTGGAGGGCCGGGTCGTCACCATCGCCGACTGGGCGGTGGAGTTCGAGGACGCCTAGGCCATGCGCTTCGACGTGATCAGCATCTTCCCCGAGGTGTTCGCGCCCGTCTTCACCCAGGGCGTGATCGGACGCGGCCTGCGCCGCGGCCTGCTCGAGCTGCACGCCCACGACCTCCGCACCCACGCGGAGGGTCGCCACCGGCAGGTCGACGACGCCCCCTTCGGCGGGGGCGCGGGCATGGTCCTCATGCCGGAGCCGATCTACCGGGCGGTCGAGGAGATCCGTCCGGACAACCCGGGACCGGTCCTGGTCACCGAGCCGTGGGGCGAGCCGCTGACGCAGGCGCTCGCCCAGGAGCTCGCCGGGGAGCCGGGTCTGATCATCGTCTGCGGCCGCTACGAGGGCGTCGACGACCGGATCCGGAAGGCGCTGCCGGTGCGCGAGGTCTCGATCGGGGACTACGTGCTCAGCGGTGGCGAACTGCCGGCCATGGTCCTCGTCGACGCCGTCGCCCGACTGGTGCCCGGCGTCCTCGGCAAGGAGGAGTCGCTCAGCCAGGACTCCTTCGGCGAGGGGCCCGGCGGGTATCCTCAGTTCACACGGCCCGCCGAGTGGCGCGGCCACCCGGTTCCCGAGGTGCTCACCTCGGGCGACCACGCAGAGATCGCACGCTGGCGGAGCGCCCACGCGCGCCCGCCGGTCCAGTAACCCGTTTGAGAATCAGGAAAGAGGTTGCGATGAACGTCATCGATCAGCTCGAGATCGAGCAAAGAAAGGAGGGGCTGCCCGAGCTCCGGCCGGGCGACACGGTTCGTGTCCACGCCAAGGTCGTCGAGGGCACCCGCGAGCGCGTCCAGGTCTTCGAGGGCACGGTCATCCGTGTCGCCGGGTCGTCGACCAACCGCACCGTGACCGTCCGCCGGATCGCCCACGGCGTCGGCGTGGAGCGCACGTTCCTGCTCCACTCGCCCCGCATCGACAAGATCGAGGTCATGCGCCACGGTCAGGTCCGCCAGGCCACGCTGTACTACCTGCGCGGCAAGATCGGCAAGGCCGCCCGCATCCGCGAGCGCCGCGAGGATCTGCTCGCCGGCGGCAGCAAGAGCGCCGCTGCGCGGGCGCTGCGCGCGTCGGCCCCCGAGCCCGAGCCGGAGCCCGAGCTGGAGGAGGTCGCCGCCGGCTCCGAGGTCGAGTCCGAGGACGACTGACCGGAGGGCGCGGTAGATGCCCGCCGTCCGCCGCCGTACGCACCGGCCGCTGCTCTGGGCGTCGGAACGCCGAGTGCTGGCCATGGGCTTCGAGGTCGTGGCCGGGATCGACGAGGTCGGTCTCGGCCCTCTCGCCGGGCCGGCCTGCGCCGGCGCGGTGGTGCTGGTCCCGGGGACCCGGCTGCCCGGGCTGGACGACTCCAAGAAGCTGCGCGCCGGGGAGCGTGAGCGGCTCAGCGAGCTGATCCGGCGTCGGGCCGCCGCCTGGGCGGTGGGCGAGGTCACCCACGCCGAGATCGACCGGGTGGGGATGACCCGCGCCCGTCAGCTGGCGATGGAGCGGGCGGTCCATGGTCTGGCGATGCAGGCCGACTACCTGCTCATCGACGCCTGGGACGTGCCCGATCTGCCGCTCCCCCAGCTGGCCGTGGTCAAGGGCGATGCCGTCTGCGCCTCGATCATGGCCGCCAGTGTGGTCGCCAAGGTCCACCGCGACCGGCTGATGACGGAGTACGACCAGCTCTACCCCGGCTACGGCTTCGCCATCCACAAGGGCTACGCCACGGCCGACCACCGGTGCGCCCTGCGCGAGCTCGGACCGAGCCCGATCCACCGCCTGTCCTGGGCGTCGGTCCAGGCCGTGCTCAACGGCTGAGCCGGGGGCTCAGGCACCCGGCCGGGGCCGCTCCTCCACCTTCTTCTGCGGCGGCGCGTGTTCGTCCGTCGCCGACGCCGCCTCCGGGCGTTCGTCACCGCCGCCCTCGGGATCGGGCACCACCAGCCTGACCCGCATGCCCCGGCGCTGGAACTCCAGCGGCTCGCCGCGCCAGGCCTTGTAGACCACGGTCAGCAGGACCACGGCGATGCCGACCGCGGGAACGGCGAAGAGCGCCCCCCAGAAGCCGGCGGTGGCGGCGCCGACGACCAGCGCCAGCAGCGCCTCGACCGGATGGAGGCCGACCATCGGGCCTGTCACCCGGGGGCGGATGATGCTGTTCTCCGCAATCTGCATGATCACGAAGAAGAAGGTCACGACGACCATCAGGTCGAAGGACTGGAAGATGGCGATGATCATGGCCGGGATCGCGGCCAGGAATGGCCCGACCATCGGCACCAGCTCGGCGAAGAAGGTGAAGGTCCCGATCACGGCCGGGTAGCGAACGCCCAGGAGCATGCAGCCGATACCCGCCGAGACCGCCATCAGGAAGGCCATCACCAGCTGGCTCCGCACGTAGGCGCCGAGCACCGTGCTGATCGTCTCCTCGACGAAATGGATCTTGGGCCGCTGCGCGGGCGGGAAGAGCCGGGCGATGGCAGCACGCATCCGGCGCCCGTCGACCATGAAGTAGAAGGCGAGGAAGAGGATGAAGACGATATCGGCCATCCCGGCGGCCAGATTCCCGGCGAAGTCCACGACCGCCAGCGCCACTCCGGGAGAGCTGCTCGAGGCGCTGCTCAGGAAGTGGTTGAGTGACGTCGTCACCTGGTGAGGCGTCACGCGGATGCCGATGTGCCCGGCCTGCCGGCTGGCGATGTCGCTGGCCTGCTCGATGTAGGCGGGGAGCTGGCCGCCGAGCGTCGTCGCCTCGTGGAAGAGCGGCGGGACGAGCAGGAAGCCGGCGATGCCCAGCGATCCGAAGACGACGATGTAGACGGTGGCGGCGGCGGCCAGGCGGGGCATGTAGCGCTCCGCCCGCACCATCAGCGGCTCGAGTACCAGCGCCACCACGATCGCCACCGCGACCAGGGCGACGATCCCGATGACGTGCCCGATGAGCCAGAGACCGACCGCGCAGAAGATCAGCGCCGCCACGGCGACGATGCTCTGATCTCGGAGTCTGGGCCAGTTCACCGTGACCACCCTAAGCCCTGCACGGGTCTCCTGAAGAGGGCCCACCTGCTTCACGATCCACGGCAGCGAAGACGCCATCGCCCGCTCACGAGATCGCCGTGGGTTCCGGCCATCGCGCCCGGTACTCGGTCCACACCTCGCGGGCCTTGATCCTCGGAGCCAAGGGGCGGTAGTCTCGTTCTCGTCTCGGGCAGCCGGTGTCGCGGCACCCGAGGTCACGTGTCCAATCGGGTTGTCGTGGACCCGGGCGGCGGATGCGCGGCCTCTGGTGCTCATCCGAGAGGCCGCCCTCCTCCCCGGGGACGCACGAGGAGGAACTGCGATGGAGGCCGAGACGCCGGTGGTGCCGGAGATGGGCGGTCAGCGGCGCCGGGATGTAGCTGGACTCAATCGCGCGGAGCTCCTGCGCGCCGTCTCCGACCCCGACGCCATGGTTCGGTTGTGGGCCTGCCGCCTGCTCGACCACCACGAGCTCGATGCCGAGGTCGCCAACCGAATGGTCGCCGCTCTCAGTGATCCCAACAAGAAGGTCCGGGCGGCGGCGCTGAACACCCTGGCCTGCGAAGCCTGCAAGCCCGATGGGAGCGAGTGCTTTCCGATCGACGTCGTGGGTGTCGCGATCCAGGCGATGCGGGACGACCGCAGCCTTCGGGTTCGCCGCGCCGCGGCCGGGACGCTGATGTGGCGGCGTGGACCCATGGAGCCCAGGACTCGCCGGGCCTTTCACCGCGTACTTCGAGATGAGATCGATCCAGGGCTGAGAGGAAGGGCGGAACTGGCCCTGTCCCGTGCTGACCGCGCCAGGGCAGAGAGCCCAGTTACAGCGCACCCCGGCTGAGATCCTGGTCGGTAGGATGGGAGGCGTCCTCGTCGGACGGAGCAAGCCCGCGCCGCGGGGGTGAACTTCGACGGGGCGCTGGAGTTGGTTGACCTTGCCGGATGGAACATCCCCGATCCCCGGGGTCGGGCGCGAAGTCCGGTGGGGCACCCCCCAATCGATATTGGGGTCCCCTCGTGTCTCTCCCCGCGACCAGGGCGCGCCCTCTGCTCGCAGCGCGGCCGGTCAGGCGAGCCGGGGGACGACCTCGCCGGCCAGACGTTCCATCTGCTCGGCGTCGTGGTAGAGGGGGTTGAGCAGGATCAGCTCGGCGCCGGCGTCCCTCACCTCAGCCAGGCCCCTGACGCAGTCGTCGGGTGTGCCGGCGACGGCGCCCGCCTCGATACCCGTCAGCCGGAAGTAGCCGTAGAGGTCCTCGAGACCACGGGCGACCCGTCGCCGCGTCGCCTCGCCGTCGTCGCCGACCCCGATGTAGACGCGCTTGGCGATGCGGAAGCGACCGGCGTCGGGATCCCGTTGGGTGAGGGCGCCGCGTACCACCCGGACCTGGTCGGCGAACTGCGCGGTGGTGACCGACCCGGCTCCGAAGAAGCCGTCGCCGAGCCGCACCGCCCGGCGAAGGGCGTCGGGATGGCCGGCACCGAACCAGATCGGCGGGTGCGGCCGCTGCACCGGCTTCGGCTCCATGGCCGCGCCGTCGAGCCTCCAGAAGCGCCCGTCGAAGGTGACCCGCTCCTCGGTCCAGAGCGCGCGCATCAGGCGCAGCCCCTCGGTGAATCGCGCGACCAGGGATCGGGGCTCGACGCCGAAGGCAGAGAACATCCGGAACCGGCCGCCGGTGCCGATGCCGACCTCGATCCGTCCCTGGCTGAGCTGGTCAAGCGAGCTCAGGCTCTTGGCCAGGTGCACCGGGCTGTAGAGGGGGGAGACGAGCATCATGCAGCCGAGCCGGATTCGTTCGGTGCAGGCGGCGGCGAAGGTCATGGTCTCGATCGGGCTGAGGTGGGGCATCGTCCCCAGCACCTGCTCGCCGGTCCACGCGCTCTCGAAGCCCAGCTCCTCGGCCCGTCGCAGGTAGGCGCGGAAGGCGGCGGGATCGAAGTCGCCGTCGAAGAACTGCGGTATCGATATGGCGAAGAGCGCGGTCATCGTTTCCTCCCCTCCGGCTTTACGAGGTCATCGAGGCGGCGCTCGAGAAACCGTCGCTCGGCGGCCTCGGGTGTCAGCGCGATGGCATTCCGGTAGGCGTCGGCGGCCTCGGCCCGCCCCAGCCTGCGGAGCAGCTCGGCCCGCGTCGAGTGCAGGTATCGGTAGTCGTCCAGATCGAGGCCTTCGACGATCCGCAGGGCCTCGGCCGGCGAGCCTGCCTCGGCGACCGCGACGGCCCTGTTCAGCTCCACCACCGGCGAACCGGTCAGGCGCCCCAGCTCCGCATAAAGGTCGGCGACCCGCGCCCAGTCGACCGGCTTGTCCGCCTGCAGCCCGTACGGCCCTCGGCCGAGGGCCAGGGCCCGGTCGGCGAGCGCGCGTCCCTCCTCGATCCGGGCGCCGTCCCAGAGCGTGCGGTCCTGGTCGGCGAGCAGCACCAGCTCCCCGCCCGAGATCCGGGCGCCGCGCCGGGCCTCGTGGCAGAGCATCAGGGCGAGCAGGGCCATCACCTCGGCCTGATCCGGCATCAGCCGCAGCAGGACCCTGCCCAGCCAGATCGCCTCCGAGGCCAGGGCCTGGCGATCCAGATAGCCCTCGTTGAAGATCAGGTAGATCACGGCCAGAACGGCGTCGACCCGGCGCGGCAGCTGCTCCGCGTCGGGAACGCGGAAGGGGATCCCGGCTGTGCGCACCTTCCCCTTGGCGCGGGTGAGGCGCCGCTTCATCGTCTCCGGCGAGACCAGGAAGGCGCGGGCGATCTCCTCTGTGCCCAGCCCGCCCAGCGTCCGCAGCGTGAGGGCCACCTGGGCTTCCATCGCGAGCGCGGGGTGGCAGCAGGTGAATATGAGCTCCAGCCGGCGGTCGGGGATCTCGCCGGCCTCACGTCCTGTGTCCATCCCCTATGCCACCTCCAGAAGCCGCAGCTTGACGGCCAGTGTCCGCTCCCGCCGCAGCCGGTCCAGGGCCTGGTTCCGGGCGGTGGCCAGGAGCCACGCGCCCGGGTTCCGGGGGAAACCATTGGCCGGCCACCGCTCGCTGGCGATGACGAACGCCTCCTGGGCCGCGTCCTCGGCCAGGTCGAGATCGCCGAAGGTGGCGATCAACGAGGCCAGGACACGGCCCCACTCCTCGTGGAAGGTCTCCTCTATCAAACCGGGGGCTCGACCAGGGAGCGGATCTCGACCGATCCGCCCATGCGCGCCGCCGGTATCCGGCCGGCCAGCTCTACGGCGACGTCGAGGTCGTCGGCCTGGAGCAGGAAGTACCCACCGAACACCTCCTTGGTGTCGGCGAAGGGGCCGTCCGTGATCATGGTCTCGCCGCCCTCGACGCGGACCGTGGTCGCGGTGTCCACCGGGCTCAGGTGGCCGCCGCCGACCACGCGGGCGTCGCGCCGGATCGCGTAGTACTCGGCGCTGATCGCCCGAGCCTCCTGGTCGCTCAGGCCGTCGTAGGAGCCGGGCCGCTCGTAGATCAGGATCGCGTACTCCATCGTGTCTCCTCCTTACTGATTCGGGTTTGCACCATGACGACGAGCGGGAGGTGCCGGAGGGGACACCTCCCGGCAGGAATGCAGCGCCGGGACGCGTGCACGGCCTTCCTTGATTCCTCCCGGGGGAGAGGTCCCAGCATGGAGGCGGTGGATGACGGGCGGGGCGACGGAGAGGACGACGCCCCAGAGGTGGGCGGCCCGCCCTGGAGGATCCGCGACTCCCGATTGATCTGGCTGGGCCAGACGCTGTCCGACATGGGGACCGGTGTGACCACCCAGGCCTACCCACTGCTCGCCCCTGGGCCGTGACCCATTCGTCGCTGCAGGCGGGCGCTGTCTCCGCCGCCTCGATGGTCCCCTACCTGCTGCTCGGACTGGTCGCCGGCGCGCTCGCCGATCGCTGGGACCGTCGGCGACTGATCATCGCCGCCACGCTGGCTCGGCGGTGATCATGCTCTCGATCCCGCTCGCCCTCGGGATCGGGCATCTCGCCATCGAGCAGATCTACGCGACCGCCTTCCTGAACGGCGTCCTCCGCGTCTTCTTCGGGGCCGGCGTGGGCATATCGGCTGCAACCCAGAGGGCGACGTCGAAGGGATCGGTGACGCGGACCTGGGCCTCGCGCAGCCCTCGGTCACGGAGCATGGCCAGCTCCTCCTCGCCCTGCTCGGTGATGGCGTAGGTCGTGCGGGGCATGCGGCCCCGCTGCTCGGAGCTCACGGCCACGATCAGCTCCTCTGACTCGAGCTGGTGGAGGGCGTGATAGAGCGAGCCCACCCGCACCTCGCTCCAGGCCTCGAGGTCGATGGTCTCGATCACCCGGCGGATCTGGTGACCGTGCATCGGCCCCCGGCGGGAGATGGTCCCGAGGACCATGAGGCGGACGACGTTCACCGGCGCCTCTCAGAAGGGGAAGCGGGCCAGCTCGTAGGCCGGCGTCCCCGGGCCGACCCGGCCCTCGACGACGACCCGCGGCCGGCGCCGCACGCACTCGGCCGGATGCACGTCGCCGCGCATGCCACCGAAGATGGGGAAGCGGAGGGTCCCGTCCTGGGCCCACTCCGAGTAGCGGACGTTGATCACCAGCTCCGGCCGGCACCACCGCACCGGCGCCGTCACCACGGGGGCCGGGTGGAGCGGGCACTCGTCCTGCGCGAGGCGCTCCATCTCGGCGGCGAGGGTCCGGTAGCTGTGATCGTCGAAGCCGCCGCCGACGGTGCCGCAGGGCAGCAGGCGGCCGTCCTCCTGATAGCCGACCAGCAGCGCGCCGAAGGGTGTGCCCGGGGTCGCCCCGATGACGACGAAGGGGTCGCGCTTGACCGCCTCCACCTCGAGCCAGAAGGGGCTGCGCTGGCCGGGCACGTAGGTGGAGTCGCGGTGCTTGGCGACGATGCCGCCGAGCCCCCGCTCCAGGCAGGCGTCGAAGAGGTCCTCGCCGTCACCCTCGATGTGGTCGGGGACGAAGAGGTTGCCGGAGCCGTGCACCACCTTCGCCAGCTGGGCCTTGCGACGGGCGAGGGGCCGGCGCAGCAGCGAGCGACCGCGGCTGTAGAGGAGGTCGGAGGCGAGGAAGGCGAGCGGGGTCGAGGTCCGGCCCCCCTCGAGGCGGGTCCGGAGCGCATCCCGGTCGGGCTTCCCGCGGCCGTCGGTGGCGACCAGCTCGCCATCGAGAACGGTTCCGGGCTCGACCTGGTCGGCGAGGTGGGACAGGTCCGGCATCAGCTCGGTGCCGACCTCGTGCAGGGCGCGGTCCTGGAGGTGGACGCCGCCCGACTGCGGCGCGAAGAGGAGGCAGCGAAGACCATCCCACTTGACCTCGAAGACGTACTCCTCGGAGCTGAAGGGAGCCTCGGCCACGACCGCCTGCATGGGGCGGAGGGCGGAGGGAAAGGCGTCCAGCTCGATGGCGAGCTGGTCCACGTCAGCCCGCCTTGCGTCGAGCCTGCCGTTCGCCGCCGGTCTCGATGGTCGCGCGCCGCTGCTTGGCGGCGGCAACGGACGCCTTGAGGGCGTCCATCAGGTCCATCACCTTGGCCTCGCCCTCCGGCTCCGGGACCTCGACCAGCTCCTCACCCTCGCTCTTGGCCTCGACCACGCGGAGCAGGGCCTCGCGGTAATGGTCCTGGAATCGCTCGGGCTCGAACTGATCCTCGGCCAGGCTCTCGACCAGGCTCTTGGCCATCTGCAGCTCGCGGCCGCTGATCTTGACGT
This sequence comes from Candidatus Dormiibacterota bacterium, assembly GCA_036272915.1. Classification (GTDB taxonomy): domain Bacteria; phylum Chloroflexota; class Dormibacteria; order Dormibacterales; family Dormibacteraceae; genus DATAXV01. The sequence goes on along the minus strand of DATAXV010000027.1, from coordinate 28,721 downwards.
TGTCCTCCTCGAGGCCCTTGAGCTCGCCGGTGGACCGGATCTCGTCCGGCCAGTGCAGCGTGTTCATCAGCAGCATGCCGTCGATGGGGCGGACCGCGCAGAGGTGCTCGCGGTCGCGCAGGGCGATCTTGGCGACCGCCAGCATGTTGGTTTCCTCGAGCGCGCGTCGCAGCAGGTGGTAGGGCTTGCGACCGGTATCGTCCGGCTCGACGTAATAGGCAGACTTGAGATAGAGGCCGGGCTCCAGGCCGGTGGCGGGGATGAACTCCGAGATCTCTATGGCATGCGCGGTGGGCAGCGGCAGGTCCTCGAGGTCTGAGTCCTCGATGATCACATAGCGGTCCTTGCCGACCTCGAACCCCTTCCGGATCTCGCCGTACTGCACCTCGTGATCCCCCTCCTGACACCAGCGCTTGTAGCGGATGGGGGAGAGATGCTCTGCGCACAGCTGTCGGAAGCTGATCGACCTCGACTCGGTGGCCACGTACAGCTTCACGGGGATGCTGACCATGCCGAAACCGAGGGCGCCCTTCCACATCGAACGGGGCATGCCTGGATGGTACGTCAAGAGCGGCGGTCACGCCGCTTCGATCAACGTCTACGATCGGAGCCTGCGCCCGCCGGCGCGGGGTGGCTACTCAGAGTTGTGATTGGAGGCGGTAGACCGGATGCAAGAGTTGCGAGTGGCGATCCTCGGCTGTGGAGGCATGGGCTCCTATCACGCCCGCGCACTGTCAAACCTGGACGAGGCGCGTGTGGTCGGACTGGTGGATCCCGACCCCGATCGCCTACGCCGCTTCTGTGAGCGGGTCCCGGCCCTGGCCGAAGTACCCGCCTTCGAGGATTCAGAGCGGCTGTACGCGGCGATGGACGTGGACGGGGTCGTCATCACCAGCCCGCACACCCTCCACCACGAGCAGATCATCGCCGCCGTCGGCCGCGGCCAGCACGTCCTCGTCGAGAAGCCGATGGCCTGCACCGCGAACGACGCCAGGGAGATCCGCTCCGCAGCCGCCGCCGCGGGCGTGACCGTGCTCACCGCCTACCAGCGTCGGCTCGACCCCTGCTACCGCTACATGAGCGAGGTCATCGAGCGCGGCGAGCTGGGCCAGATCCGCTCCGTCACCATCACCTGCGGGCAGAACTGGGGTCGCAACACCACCACCGGCTGGCGCCAGAAGCCGGAGCTGTCCGGGGGCGGGATGCTGATGGACAGCGGGAGCCACATCGTCGACGTCTTCGGCTGGCTCAGCCGGGGCCGACCGGCCTCGGTCAGCGCCATGGTCTCGGACCGGGGCATGCCGGTCGACATCGATGCCGTCGCCCAGGTCGCCTTCGACAACGGCGTCTGGGGCCAGCTGACCATCCTCGGCGACGTCCCCTTCAGCTGGTTCGAGAGCGTGGTCGTGACCGGCACCGAGTGCGTGCTGCGTTACGAGAACGACCCTCAGCACCCCTGGCGCACGGGCCACGTCGCCCGGTACGTCGCCAATGAGATCTCCCACCCGCTGCAGCTCCGAGGGCAGGAGACCTTCGCCCCCCGCTGGCTGGATGCCATCGCCGGCCGGGCCGAGAACCCGGTCCCGCCCGAGGCCGGCGTGCGGGTGGCCACGCTGACCGAGGCGATCTACGAGTCGGCCCGCCGCGGAAGCACGGTCGCCGTCTCCGCCTGAGGGCGCTCAGCCTCCCGGGGGTGTGGCGAAGAGCCGGCAGTAGGCCGGCGTGCGGCCGACGTAGGAGGGGATGCTGACCGGATCGGTGCCGCCGGCCGGCATCCCGCCCTCGGTCCATCCGCGGCCACCGCCCAGGACCGTTCCGCGGCGGCCGTAGCAGACGGCGAAGACCTGGACCGGCGGCATCGCCCGTTCCCCGGTGCTGGTCAGCCGGCCGGAGACGGTCAGGGTGCCGTCGGCGTGGGGGTCCTGGATGCGGATGTCGCTCGCCTCCAACCGGGGCGGGCGCCGGGTCTGCCGCACCCACGCCCGGACCCCGGTCACCGAGGCGACGACGCGGGCGGCGCGGTTCCCCTCGAGGAAGGCGACGGGGACGGCGACGGTCGTCTCCTGGTCGGCGCCGAGCGCCGGCACGGTGATGCCGACCGAGCCCACGGACCGACCGGAGCCGGGGGCGAGGGCGCTGAGCCGGAGCCGGATGGAGACGGCGGTGAGGTCGTTCGAGGGGTTCCTGATCGTCGCCACCCCGATGACGATGGTGCCGTAGAGGGCCACTCCGACGCCGGTGCCGACGATCTGGACCGGTCCGGGTGAGCCGCAGCCGGCGGCGAGGATGAGGGCCACGACGCAGGCCAGCTGCGTGCGAAACTTGGCCGTTCCCCACCGCATCGAGGCCTCATCCTAATCCAGCGATCGGGCGGCGAAGGACGGGGTCCGGCGGGGGGCGATGTGCACGATCCCCGTTGGCGCCCGGGCTGCGGACGTGGTAGTGGTAGAGACCGGGGAAGCGCCAGAGGGGCGTCCCCGACCCCCGGCTGCAGGGTCCGAAAGGGACGGGAGGATCGCGAGCGCCGGCCACCGCATTGGCCGGGGCGGCGACGGACGTCAAGGGTTAAACAGCAATCTGATGGGTACGGTAGAGTGCCGGGTCGCGAGATAGGCGGCCGATTAAGAGGAGCAACCAGATTCCGTGGCAGAAGGTCTGATCATCGTCGAGTCGCCGGCAAAGGCGAGAACGCTGAAGCGATTCCTGGGGGACCGCTTCGACGTCCGCGCCTCCATGGGGCACGTGCGCGACCTCCCCGAGCGGGAGCTCGCCGTCGACGTCGAGCACGATTTACAGCCCCGCTACGAGGTCGTCGAGAGTCGCAAGCAGACGATCGGCGAGCTCAAGAAGGCCGTCCGCAAGGACACCGAGGTCATCCTCGCCTCCGACCCCGACCGTGAGGGCGAGGCGATCGCCTGGCACCTGTCCGAGGTGCTGCGCCTGCGGAGCCCGAAGCGGATCGCCTTCCACGAGATCACCGATGGCGCCGTGCGCCGCGCCCTGGCCGAGCCCAGGTCGATCGACATGAACCTGGTCAACGCCTACCAGGTGCGGCGCCTGGTCGATCGCCTGGTCGGCTACCGGCTCAGCCCCTTCCTGTGGAGCAAGGTCCAGAAGGGCATTGGCGCCGGACGCGTCCAGTCCGTGGCCCTGCGCCTGGTCTGCGACCGCGAGGAGGAGATCTCCCAATTCGTCGCCGAGGAGTCCTGGACGGTCGACGCCCTGCTCTCCCAGCTCGAGGCCAAGGATCAGGAACAGTTCAAGGCCCGGCTCTTCCGGCCCCTGGACGACCCCAAGGGCAAGATCGAGCTGAAGACCGAGGCCGACGCCCGGCGGGCGATGGCCGAGCTGGAGGGCGCCGAGTACAAGGTCCTCTCGGTCGAGCAGCGCCAGCGCTCCAAGAACGCGCCGCCGCCATACATCACCTCGACCCTGCAGCAGGACTCCTCCAGCCGCCTGCGCTTCTCGCCGCGGCGGACGATGCGGCTGGCCCAGGACCTCTACGAGGGCATCGAGCTGGGCCCCGAGGGCTCGACCGGCCTCATCACCTACATGCGCACCGACTCGACCCGGATCTCCGAGGAGGCCGACGGCAAGGTCAAGGGCTGGATCGAGGGCCGGTTCGGCAAGGGGTACGTGGGCAAGCCCCGTCAGGAGAAGGCTCGCCCCGGCGCCCAGGAGGCGCACGAGGCGATCCGGCCGACCGATCCCGAGCGCCGGCCGGAGGACATCCGCCAGTACCTGAGCGCCGAGCAGTACCGCCTCTACGAGATGATCTGGCGGCGCTTCGTGGCCAGCCGCATGGCCGCCGCCCGCTACGCCGGGACCCAGGTCGAGATCGGAGCCGGGCAGCACGTGCTCCGCGCCACCGGCTCGGTGCTGACCTTCGACGGCTTCTACCGGGTCTGGCAGCGCGAGGAGGAGGCGGACGGCCGCCTGCCCCAGCTGCGCGAGGGCGAGGTCCTGCGCTTCCACGGCCTGGAGCCCGAGCAGCACTTCACCCAGCCGCCGCCCCGTTACACCGAGGCGACCCTGATCCAGGAGCTGGAGAAGCGCGGCATCGGACGGCCGTCGACCTACGCCAGCATCGTCACCACGATCCAGGACCACGGCTACGTCGAGCAGCGCGAGCGGCGCCTGCACCCGACCTCGATCGGGCAGGCGGTGAACACGATCATGGTCCGCCACTTCGTGCCGATCGTCGACGACAAGTACACGGCGACGATGGAGGAGCGGCTGGACGAGGTCGAGAGCGGCCAGGTCCCGTGGGTGCCAGTGGTCGGCGACTTCTACGCGCCGCTGGAGAAGATGCTGAGCGCCGCCGAGGAGGCGATGCCCGCCGACACCGGCGAGCCCTGCCCGGAGTGCGGCGAGGGCACGCTGGTGCTCAAGGCCAGCCGCTACGGCCCGTTCAAGGGATGCTCCCGCTACCCCAAGTGCCGCTACCGGCAGGCCATGCTCCCGGACGGGGAGAAGGCCGAGCCGAAGCTGCTCGAGGAGGCCTGCCCCGAGTGCGGCAAGCCGCTCCAGGTCCGGCGCAGCCGGTACGGCGAGTTCGTCGGCTGCTCGGGCTACCCGGAGTGCAAGTACGTCCGCAGGGACGAGCAGGCGGCTCCCGCGCCGACCGGGCAGAAGTGCCCGGAGTGCGGCCAGGGCGAGCTGGTCGAGCGGAAGGGCCGGTTCGGCGCCTTCCTCTCCTGTAGCCGCTACCCGGAGTGCAAGTACCGGGCCAACAAGTCGAAGGACGGCAAGGCGGCGTCGGAGCCGAAGCTGCTCGACGAGACCTGCCCCCTCTGCGGCAAGCAGATGGTCGAGCGGCAGGGCCGCTACGGGACCTTCAAGTCCTGCAGCGACTACCCGCGCTGCAAGGGGCCGCAGAAGGCCAAGGGCGGGCCGCGCCAGAAGGCGCCCGCCTGAGCATCGCTCAGACCACCGCCCGCACCGGGTCGCCCGGTGCCGAGCGGGGGTCGGTGCGGTACCGCTCCCAGGCCTCGGCCAGGGTCGTCACGGCACGGTCGAGGACCGGCTCCTCGAGCATGAACGGCAGCCGGACGTAGTCCGACCACCCGTCGCCGGCGGCGAAGTCCGTGCCCGGCGCCAGGTGGACGCCATGACCATCGGCGAGCTCGGCGAAGGCCACGGCGTCGGCGCCGGGCAGCCGCACCCACAGGCAGACGCCGCCGGTGGGAAGCTGCCACTCCCATTCCGGCAGCCGCTCGCGGAGCAGGCTGGCGAGGTGGTCCCGGCGCAGCCGCAGCTGGGCCCGTCTGGCCTCTCCGATCCGGTCCAGCTGGGGGAGCAGGTGGAGGGCGGCGAGCTGCTCGACGAGCGGCCCGCCGAGGTCGGCCACGGCCCGGAGCCGGGTGAGCTGGGCGATCACCGCGCGGGGGCCGCGCACCCAGCCGACGCGGAGGCCGCCCCAACAGGTCTTGCTCAGTGAGCCGATGCTCACCACCGTCCCCAGGCCCTGGCCGGCGAGCATCGGCGAGGGCGGCCCCTCGAAGGCGAGATCCCGCAGCACCTGGTCCTCGATCAACGGGATCTGGCGGTCGGCGGCGAGGCGGAGCAGCTCCGCCCGCTCCTCCATCGGCAGGACCGTCCCGGTTGGGTTCTGGAAGCTGGGCGTCACCCAGATCAGGCGCGGCTGGGCCAGGACCAGCAGCCGGCGGACGGCCCCGGCACGCAGCCCCTCGCCGCGGATCCGGGCCGCCACCCACCGCGCCTCGCGGACGCGGAGGGCCTCGAGCAGCCCGGGGTAGTTGGGGCTCTCGATGAGGGCGGTCTCGCCGCGTCCGAGCAGGAGGCGGCAGAGGAGCGAGATCGCCTGCTGGCCGCCCGAGGTGACCAGGATCTCGTCGGCCGCCGTCGGCACGCCCTCCCCCTCATAGCGGCCGGCGATGGCCTCGCGCAGAGCGGGCAGGCCCGCCGTCAGATAGCCGTGGTGACCGGACAGCCCGGCCGCCTCCTCGGCCGCCCGGATCAGCGCCGCGGTGACCTCGGGATGCGGACCGGGGGCGGCGATGGAGAGGTCGATGGCCTCGGGCATGGGGGCCGGACGACGCCCGGCGAAGACGCCAGCCGTGACCCCGCTGGCGGGCTCCAGCAGCGCCGCCATCGCCGAGACGTAGGTCCCGCTACCGCGCCGCCGCTCGAGCAGTCCCTCCGACTGAAGCTGGGCGTAGGCGGCGAGGACGGTGGTCCGGCTGACGCCGAGCCGGTCGGCCAGCACCCGCTCGGCCGGGAGGCGCAGGCCGCCGGGAAGAGCGCTGTGGCGCACGCCGCTGCGCAGCGCCTCGGTCAGCCGCTGGTGCAGGGGGCCCTCGCCGTGCCGCCATGCGGCGGATTGGAACCATTCCAATTCGAAGAATTGGCTCTTGTTTTCACTCATGGCTGAATACCACTTTATATCCAAGGGCCCGCAACGGGGCCGGCTACTTGGAGGTGGTGATGGGACAGCAGGCGCCGGTGATCGGGTGGCGGCTGTGGTGGGCGCAGGACGCGGAGCTTCGCTCCTGGGTGGCGGACCACGCCTGGCGCCCGGGCGTCAACGTCGCCCGGTGCCTGCACGACCGGCACCGCGAGCCGGCGCCGGGGCCCGGCTGTCGCTGCGGCCTCTGGGCGCTCAGCGACCCACGTGCCTGCGTGCGCATGGCCGCGCTGCGGGGCAACCAGGACGAGCCGATCTGGCCGGGACGGGTGGTGCTGGGCCTGATCGCGGGCTGGGGCGTGGTCGCCCGCCACGGCACCGAGGGCTTCCGGGCCGAGCGGGGGAGGGTGGTCGCCCTCTTCTCGGACCTGGTCGGCATCAGGCGCCTCACCCCGACGCGGCGCTGGCACGTGCGCCGGCGCCGCCGGCTGGCCGAGGTCGGCGAGCGCTACTCGGTGCCGGTGCTCGAGCTGGGCGAGGCGATCTCCGCCCACGTCCTCCAGGAGCTCGGTGTCGAGCCGGAGTCGGTCGGCTGGGCGGCCGAGCTGCTGCGGGGACCGAGCTGGGTCCACGCCGACGACCTGGTCCCGCTCCGCCTCCCTCGGGTCGGCCCGCTGGGCAGGCTCTGATGGCGGAGCTGCAAGCCACGCCCGCGGCCACCGCGGCGAGGCTGGACTGGCGGCCGGTCGCGCTCGGCCTGACCGGCGTCCTCGTCTTCAGCCTGACCCTGCCCGCGACCAAGCTCGCCCTGGTCAGCATGTCGCCGATCTTCATCGGCCTCGGGCGGGCGGTCGTGGCGGGAGCGCCGGCCGCCGTCGCCCTGGCCGTCACCAGACAGCGCCTGCCCCGCGCCGACCAGTGGCGCCGCCTGCTCGTCGTCGCCGTCGGCGTCGTCGTCGGCTTTCCCCTCTGCTCGGCCCTGGCCCTCGGCCACCTCAGCTCCGCCCATGGAGCGGTGGTCGTCGGCCTGCTCCCGCTCTCCACCGCCTGCTTCGCCGTCCTCCGGGCCGGTGAGCGCCCCTCCCGCCGGTTCTGGGTCGCCTGCTCGGCGGGGTCGGCGCTGGTCGTCGCCTTCGCCCTGAGCCAGGGTCTGGGCGGGGACTCGGCCTGGGACGGGATGCTGGTGCTGGCGGTCCTGCTCGGCGGTCTGGGCTATGCCGAGGGAGCGGTGCTGGCCCGCGAGCTCGGCGGCTGGCAGGTCATCTGCTGGGCGCTGGTCCTGGCCGCCCCCTTCCTTTTAGTACCGGTGGCGCTGGCCGCCCCGCAGCACGGGGTCGACGCCCCCGCCTGGCTGGGTTTCGCCTACGTCTCGCTGGGTAGCATGTTCCTTGGCTTCTTCGCCTGGTACCGGGCCATGGCCATGGCCGGTGTGGCCAGGATCTCGCAGCTGCAGCTCCTGCAGCCGCCCCTGACCCTGGTCTGGTCGGCCCTGCTCTTGGGCGACGGGGTCGGTCCGCTCACGGTGGCGGCGGGCCTCGGCGTCATCGTCTGCGTGGCGGCCGCGCAGCGAAGCCGCTGAGGTGCCTCGGCCCGCTGCTACAATGGCGGACGCCAGCCGGGATTCCGGCTGAGTACGCACGCCCGGAACTGGCACTCCTGCCCCCAGGGACGATCTGGGTTTCAACCGGGCGGAGGATTCAGGCAAGGAGAGACATACGTGCCACAGACGACACTGAAGCAGCTGCTCGAGGCGGGCGTCCACTTCGGTCACCAGACCAGCCGGTGGAACCCGAAGATGCGTCCCTACATCTTCACCGCCCGCAACGGCATCCACATCATCGACCTGCAGAAGACGGTCCGCCTGCTCGACGACGCCATCGGCTTCATCCGGGAGACCGCGGCGAGCGGCCGCCCGGTGCTCTTCGTGGGCACCAAGAAGCAGGCGCAGGAGACGATCCAGACCGAGGCCGCGCGCTCCGGGATGTTCTTCGTCAACCGGCGCTGGATGGGCGGGATGCTGACCAACTTCACAACCGTGAAGAAGCGGGTCGACCGGCTCCAGGAGCTGCGCAAGCTCCAGCAGAACGGCTACTTCGAGCAGCTGCCCAAGAAGATGGCGAAGAAGCTCCAGGACGAGCTGGACCGGCTCATGTACCACTTCGACGGGATCGCCGACATGCGGCGCCTGCCGGGCGCGGTGTACGTGGTCGACCCGCGCAAGGAACACATCGCCGTGACCGAGGCCAACCGGCTCAAGATCCCGGTGGTGGCGATCACGGACTCCAACTGCGACCCCGACATGGTCCAGTACGTGATCCCCGGCAACGACGACGCGATCCGCGCCGTCAAGCTGTTGACGACCAAGATCGCCGAGGCCTGCCTCGAGGGCCGTCAGCAGGCCCTGGAGCGCGGCGAGCAGCTGCCGGCCATGGAGGAGCGCGAGTTCCTGGAGACCCCGCGCTACGACCTGATCGAGGAATACCTCGAGGACGAAGAGGACTACCTGCCCGCGGTCACCGAGGACGAGTTCCTGGGCCGCGATGACGACGAACGTCGGGAGGAGCGACGCTAGTGGCGGATATCACGGTTACGCAGATCAAGCGGCTCCGGGACATGACCGGGGCCGGCATGTTGGACTGCAAGTCGGCCTTGGAGGCCAGTGAGGGCGATCTCGACAAGGCCGTCCTCAACCTCCGCGAGAAGGGCAAGGCCAAGGTCGCCAAGCGGGCCGGGCGGGAGACCGCCAACGGCGTGATCGAGGCCTATCTGCACCGGACCGGGGACTTCCCTCCGCAGCAGGGCGCGATCGTCGAGCTCGATTGCGAGAGCGACTTCGTGGCCAAGGCCGAGGACTTCCGCCAGCTGGCCAAGGACCTGGCGATGCACATCACGGCGGCCAACCCGCGCTGGCTGCGCGTCGAGGACGTGCCCGGGGACGTCGTCTCCGAGGAGAAGACGGTCTACCGGACCAAGGCCGAGCAGGAGGGCAAGCCCGAGGCCGCCCTCGAGCGCATCGTCGAGGGCCAGCTGGGCGCCTTCTACAAGGACAACGTCCTGCTCGAGCAGGCCTGGATCCGCGAGCCCAAGACGTCGATCAAGGACCTGATCGAGGCCACCGGCGCCAAGGTCCAGGAGAACATCACCGTCCGGCGCTTCAGCCGTTTCAGCGTCAAGGAGGGCTGAGTCATCCGCTCGACCGAGCCGACCGCTGAGGCCGAGGCGACGGCGCCGCAGCTGGCCCGGTACCGCCGGGTGCTGCTGAAGCTCAGCGGCGAGGCGCTGGGCGGCACCCGCGAGCACGGCGTCGACTTCGAGGTCGTCCGCGCCATCGCCCACCAGATCGAGGCGGTGGTGGCGCTGGGCATCCAGCCGGCGGTGGTGGTCGGCGGAGGCAACATCTTCCGCGGGCTCGCCGCCGCCCGGCGCGGCTTCGACCGCGCCACCGGCGATTACATGGGCATGCTGGCGACGGTGATCAACGCCCTGGCCCTCCAGGAGGCGCTGGAGCAGATCGGCATGCAGGCGCGGACCATGACCGCGATCCAGATGAACCAGGTGGCCGAGCCCTACATCCGGCGGCGGGCGATCCGCCACATGGAGAAGGGCCGGGTGGTGATCCTGGCGGGCGGCAACGGCAACCCCTACTTCTCCACCGACACCACCGCCGCTCTGCGCGCGGTGGAGCTGGAGTGCGAGGTGGTGCTGAAGGCGACCAAGGTGGACGGCGTCTACACCGCCGACCCCAACCAGGACCCCAACGCCTCCCGCTTCGACCGCCTCGACTATCTGGAGGTACTGAACCGAGGCATCGAGGTGATGGACTCGACGGCCCTGACGCTCTGTATGGACAATGGGGTTCCCATCATCGTGTTCGACCTACTCAAGGAGGGGAACATGCTGAAGGTCGTGAAGGGAGAGCACATCGGCACCCTGGTGGGGTCGGGACGATGAGCGAGGTCTCCGCCCAGAGCATCCTCCGCGACGCCCGCGGCAAGATGGACAAGTCGGTCGAGCACCTCGAGCACGAGCTGGCCTCGATCCGGACCGGCCGCGCCAACCCGGCCCTAGTCGAGCACATCCAGGTCGACTACTACGGGTCGCCGACGCCACTCAACCAGATCGCCCAGATCAGCGCCCCCGAGGCGCGCATGCTCCTGGTCCAGCCCTACGACCGCAGCCAGATCGCGGCCGTCGACCGCGCCATCCGCGAATCGAGCATGGGCTTCAACCCGGCCAACGACGGGCAGGTCATCCGCGTCCCCATCCCGGCCCTCACCGAGGAGCGGCGCAAGGAGTTCGTCCGCCTCGTCAAGCAGCGGGCGGAGGACGCCCGGGTGGCGGTCCGCAACGCGCGGCGCGACGAGCTGCACCATGTCGGCCAGCAGCAGAAGGGCGGCGATCTCGCCGAGGACGAGGCCCGGCGCATCGGCGATCAGCTGCAGAAGCTGACCGACGAGCACGTCGGCCGCATCGACCAGATCGCGACCCGCAAAGAGTCCGAGGTGATGGAGGTCTGAGGCCCGGGCCTCAGCACCGCGGGCAGAGAATGCCGGAGGGCGTCCCCCACCACATCGGGATAATCATGGACGGCAACGGGCGCTGGGCCCGGCGCCAGGGCCGTCCCCACTCGTTCGGGCACCGTGCCGGTGTCCGGGCGGTGAAGCGGGTGATGTACGCGTGCGAGCCGCTGGGGGTGAAGATCCTCAGCGTCTACGCGTTCTCCACTGAGAACTGGACTCGCCCCCGGCCCGAGGTCAGGGCGCTGATGCGCCTCTTCCACGAGAGCCTCCAGCGGGAGTTCGACGAGCTCAACGAGCGCGGCATCCGTATCGTCGTCAGTGGACGCAGGCAGGGCCTCTCGGCGAGGATGCAGGAACGGATCGCCGAAGCCGAGAGCCAGACGCTGCACAATCCCAATGGGGTGCTGAACGTGTGTCTGAACTACGGCGGACGGGCGGAGCTGGTGGATGCGTGCCGGTCCCTGGTCGCGGAGGGGGTGTCAGCGGACGCCATCGACGAGGCCGCCCTTGCCCGCCACCTGTATCACCCCGAGCTGCCCGACCCGGATCTCCTGATCCGGACCGCCGGCGAGCACCGCCTGAGCAACTTCATGCTCTGGCAGACCGCGTACGCCGAGCTGCACGTCACCGACACGCTCTGGCCCGACTTCGACGAGGACGAGCTGCGCCGGGCCATCGACGACTTCGGGCAGCGCGTCCGCCGCTTCGGCGGCCGGCCCGATGGAGAGGCGGGATGAGCGTGGGCCCGGCTCCGTGGTAGAGGGCCGCGACGATGCCAATCTCGACCCCGCCGAGGTGCGCGACGAGGTGAGCGAGCCACGGCGGCTCAACCTGCCCCCACTCCTGATCAGGGCCCTCAGCGCGGTGGTCCTGATCGCGGTCTTCGTCGGCCTGCTCGCGATCGGCTGGGCCGGGCTGCTCGCCCTGGTCGCGATCGTCACCGCGCTCGCGCTCTGGGAGTTCCAGCGTCTGAGCGGTCTGATGGGCTTCCGGGCGCCGCTCTGGCTGCTCTTCCCGATCGGCTTCTTCTTCACCTTCAGCGGCACCCTCTTCGTCCGCGTCCCGGTCGAGCTGGTGCTGGCCGTCGCCCTGATCGGGGGCCTCAGCGTGTTCCTCTTCGTGCCCGGGCGCCGGCAGGGCCTCGGGCCCTGGGCGATGAGCCTGGCCGGGGGCATCTACCTGGGCATGCCCTTCAACTACTACCTGCTGCTCTACACCCACGACCAGGGGCTGATCTGGCTCGTGACCGTGGTCGCCACGGTGGTGATCGCCGATGTCGTGGCGCTGCTGGTCGGCTCCGCCGTCGGCCGCCATCCCTTCCTGCCCCGGATCAGTCCCAAGAAGACCTGGGAGGGGGCGATCGCCGGCCTCGCCGTCTGCGTGCCCGTCTTTCTGCTCTCCGCCCGCCTCCTGCTCCACTTCCCGTGGTGGCACGCGGTGGTCCTGGGCCTGCTCGTCGGTATCGCCGGCCTGATCGGCGATCTCGTCGAATCTCAGATGAAGCGTCTGGCCGGGGTCAAGGATTCGTCTAACCTGATCCCCGGACATGGCGGGGTGCTGGACCGGATCGATTCGCTGCTCTTCGCGCCGATCGTGGTCTTTCTCTACGCCCAGGCGTTCCATCTCTGGCGATGACGACGGCATCCACCGCGCCTCGAGGTGAGCTGACGGGTCAGGGGCCCGTGCGCGTGGCTCTGCTCGGCGCCACCGGCTCGATCGGGACCCAGGCGCTCGACGTGATCGATCGCTATCCCGAGCAGTTCGAGGTCCTTGGCCTGACCTCCGGCCGGCGGCCGCTCGACCGCGAGCCGCGCTTCAAGGTCGGCGCCGAGGACCCCGACTTCGAGGAGCGCGTGACCGAGCTGGTCACCCATCCCGACTGCGACCTGGTGCTGGTCGCCATCCCCGGCGTCCGCTCGCTGCGGCCGACGCTGCGCGCGCTGGAGGCGGGAAAGGTGGTCGCCTTCGCCACCAAGGAGGTCCTGGTCATGGCCGGCGACCTGGTCATGGACCTCGCCGGCGAGGGACAGATCAGGCCCGTCGACTCCGAGCACTCGGCGATCTGGCAGTGCCTCTGGGGGGAGAGCCGGGAGAGCGTCTCCCGCATCGTCCTCACCGCCTCCGGCGGTCCCTTCTGGTCCCGGCCCGAGCTCGACTGGGACGAGGTGACCGTGGAGCAGGCGCTCAACCATCCGCGATGGTCGATGGGGCCGAAGGTCACGATCGACTCCGCCACCCTGATCAACAAGGGCCTCGAACTGATCGAGGCTCACTACCTGTTCGGCGTCGACGTCGACCGGATCCAGGTCGTCGTCCACCGCCAGAGCGTGATCCATTCCATGGTCGAGTTCTGCGACGGGTCGACCAAGGCCCAGCTCGGCAATCCCGACATGCGGCTGCCGATCGCCGTCGCCCTCGCCTACCCCCGGCGTCTGCCCGGGGCGGTCGCGTCGATGTCCTACACCGAGGTCGGCCGGCTGGACATGGAGGAGCTGGACGGCGTCCGGTTCCCCAGCGTCGGCCTCGCCCGCGAGGCGGGCCGGCGGGGTGCGCCCTTCCCGGCCGTGTTCAACGCCGCCGACGAGGAGGCGGTGGAGGCGTTCCGCGACGGGCGGCTCCGCTTCTCCGGGATCGTCCCGGCGGTCGAGTCGGCGCTGGAGGCGTTCGACGCCGGCTGGCGCTCGCCCGACCGGGTCGGCCTGGACGACATCCTGGCCGCCGACGCGTTCGCCCGCTCCCACGTCCACGCGAAGCTCGGTCCGGAGCGGTAAGGTGGTTGCCGTGGTGACGTCCCGGCTCCCCGTGCCACGCGCCGGCGAGCGTGCGGTGGCCCACCCGTTCCATCGGTCACCCGCCTCGGAACCACCCTCGCGGCTTCGGCGCGGGGCCCTGCCGGAGGTGTCTCGGTGGATCTAGGCCCGACGCTGCTCCACTGGCTGATCGGCGCGGTCGCGATCATCGGCATGTTCATGCTGCTGGTCGCCCCCCACGAGGCCGGTCACATGGTGGTGGCCAAGGCGGTCGGGGTGAGGGTCTACGAGTACGCGGTGGGGATGGGCACCAAGCTCTGGTCGTTCACCCGCAACACCACCATGTACGCGCTCCGGCTGATCCCCTTCGGCGGCTACGTGCGGCTGGCGGGGATGGACGAGGGCGACTTCGACGCCCCCGACGGGTTCCACACCAAGCCGGCGCTGGCCAGGCTCTCGATCCTCCTCGCCGGACCGGCGGTGAACTTCGTGATCGCCGCGCTGCTCTTCACCTGCTACTCGCTCTCCCTCGTCAACACCGATCCGGGCAAGGTCCAGATCGTCTACAAGGGAGAGCCCGCCTATCAGGCCGGGATCCGGCCCGGAGACAGCATCCAGACCGTCGACGGCCAGCGCATCACCTATCCCGACCAGATCCGGCAGATCGAGCAGAAGGATCCGACCAAGCCGCTGGTGCTCACGATCAGGCGTTCCAACGGCAGCACCTACCAGACCTCGCTGACCCCGCAGTGGGACAAGCAGGACAAGGCCTATCTGATCGGCGTCGTCCCCCTCGGCGTGATGACGCCGGTGCAGGCGGTGTCCGCCGGCGTCAGGTTCCCGGTGGTGGCGACGGGCGCCATCTTCCAGGGCATCGGCGAGCTCGTGACCGGGCAGATCAAGGGCGGCATCCTCGGCCCCGGGGGCGTGACCGGCGCGGTCGGCATCGGCTACCTGACCTACACGACCGCCAACGAGGGCTTCTTCCAGTGGCTGCAGCTCGCCGCCCTGCTCTCGGTGGCGCTCGCCATTGGCAATCTGCTCCCGCTCCCCGCGCTCGACGGCGGCCGCATCGTGGTCGTCCTGGCCGAGGTGCTGCGGGGGAGACCCTTCGATCGTGAGCGTGAGATGGCGATCCAGCGGGCGGGCCTGATGGCTCTGCTCGCGCTGATGGTGTTCATAGCCGCACTGGACGTGCAACGCATAGCAACAGGCGAATTCTCGGGGTTGAAGTGACATGAGCGATGCAGCAACCGGATCTGTGAAGCCTCAGCGCCGCAAGGCGATCCCGGTCAGGGTCGGCGAGGTCGTGGTCGGAGGTGCGGCGCCGATCGCGGTCCAGACCATGACCAAGACCGACACCCGGGACGCGAAGGCCACGCTGGAGCAGATCTTCAAGCTCAAGGAAGCGGGCTGTGAGATCGTCCGCCCGGCCGTCCCCGACCGCGAGGCGGCGATCGCGCTGCGCGAGATCGTGGCCAAGTCGCCGCTGCCGATCATCGCCGACATCCACTACAACCATGAGCTGGCGCTGATGGCGATCGAGGCCGGCGTCCAGGGCCTTCGCCTCAACCCGGGCAACCTGCCCGACCGGGAGAAGGTGGTCCGCGTCGTCAACGCCGCCAAGGAGCGCGACATCTCCTTCCGGATCGGGGTCAACGCCGGATCCCTGCCCGAGGAGGTCCACAAGTCCCTTCGCGAGCAGCACCAGGTGGACCGCGACGACAAGCTGCGGACCGCCCGGCGGATGGTCGACGTCGCCATCGGCCACTGCAAGATCCTGGAGGATCTGAACTACGGCCCCGGCCACGTCAAGGTGTCGCTGAAGGCGACCGACGTCTGGACCAACGTCACCGCCAACCGCCTCTTCGCCAAGGAGCGGCCCTACCCGATCCACCTCGGCGTGACCGAGTCGGGTCCGGTCCAGGCGGGCAGTGTGCGCAGCGCCGTCGGCCTGGGCGTGCTCCTCGCCGAGGGCATCGGCGACACCATCCGGGTGTCGCTCGCCACCGACGATCCAAGCGAGGAGATCCGGGTCGCCTACGAGATCCTCAAGACCCTCGACTACCGCCAGGCGGGGGCGACCCTGATCGCCTGCCCGACCTGCGGCCGCCTCGAGTACGACATGGTCCCGACCGTGACCGCGGTCGAGGCGCACCTGGCCAAGCTCAAGGTGCCGATCACGGTGGCCGTGATGGGCTGCGTCGTCAACGGCCCGGCGGAGGCCCGGCACGCCGACATCGGCGTCAGCGGCGGCCGGGGCAAGGGCGTGATCTTCAAGAGGGGCAAGCTCTACAAGACGGTGCCGCAGGAGGACCTGCTCCCGGTGCTGCTCCAGGAGATCGACGAGCTGGCCGAGATCCGCGCCGCCGAGGCGCAGGAGGCAGAGCCGGCCCCGGCCTGAGCCGAGCCGGAGCGTCGGGCGGATCGCCGCGCGGGCCGTTGCCAGGCCCTGACGATCCGCCCGACCTCGAATCCTCGATGAAGCCGTACGAGCGCTTCGTCAGGCTCTGATCAACGAAGAGCGCGTCCGACTCGCACCTATCGCGATCAACGGTTGCCCCTGCCGCTTCGGTCCTGAGGGAGCGAGGCATGGCGACCACGAAGGTGACCGCCGCCGCTCACCCTCCGCCTCCGATCCGGCCCATCGGCGTGGTGCTGCCGCCGCCGGCCCGGCTCGCGCCGATCAGGTCTCGCACGGCGCCGTGGAAGGCGGTGCGGACGCCGGCGATGCGGTCTTCGTCCCGGCTCGGGCATACCCGGTTGGTGAGCAGCACCGCGACCAGGTCGAGCTCGGGCACGAGGCAGAGGCTGGTGCCGGTGAAGCCGGTGTGGCTGAAGCTCGGGTGCGGCCAGTCGGAGAAGACCGGGTCATCGATGATGAAGGCCGCCGAGCGGCGCGGGCTGAGCGGGCCGGTCAGGTCCTCGTAGAGCAGCCGCCTCGACTCTCCGAGCAGCCGGCCAGCGGGGTCGATCAGGGCCCGGCCGAGGGCGACCACGTCCTCGGCCGGCGCGAAGAGGCCGGCGTGGCCGGTGACGCCGCCCAGGATCCGGGACTTCTCGTCGTGGACCACGCCCTGGACGCAGCGGCCCAGCTCGGCACGGTACTCGGCGGCCGCGATCGAATCGCGAAGCTCGATGGGCGGCCGGAACCGCGTATGGGCCAGACCGCAGGGGCCGATGATCGTCTCCTCGAAGAAGCGGTCCAGTCCCTGGCCGGTGACGGCCTCGATCATCCAGCCCAGGTACATGTAGCCGATGCTCGAATAGGCGACCGCGGTGCCCGGCTCCGAGATCAGGGGGATCGACTCGATGCCACGGCGGAGCGGCCCGCGTTCGGGGTGGAGCCCCTGCAGCTCCTGGCCGCGGGCCAGGCCTCCGACATGGGTCAGGAGCTGACGCACGGTCAGCCGCCGCTTGTCCTCCGGCATCTCGGGCAGGTGCTCGCCGAGCTCGGAGTCGATGCCGACCAGGCCGCGGTCGATGAGGGAGAGGACGGCCACCGAGGTGAAGATCTTGGTCACCGAGGCGAGATCGAAGAGCGTCTCCTCGGCCACCGCGGGCGCGAGGTCGGCCACGTCGAGGCGGCCGCCGGCGAAGGCGACGACGGTGTCGCCGCGCCAGACGCACCTGGCCACCGCGCCCGGAAAAACGCCGGCCTCCAGGGCCCTCTCCAACACCGCCGTCGCTTCACTCATCCACAGACTCCTCCGGCTCCGGCCGGCGCAGGATCCGGCGGCAGCATTCGGCCAGCAACTCCTCCTGCGCCAGGAGGTCCTCCTCGGTCGGCTCGCGGCCCAGGACCAGGCGCACGATCTGGGGGACGATGAACCAGTAGTTGGTCATGCCGAGCAGGATCAGCAGCAGGTGGCGGGGATCGAGGTCGGGGTCGACCGTGCCCGCCCGCTGCTGCTCGACGATGCTGGCGACCTTGCCGTCGTAGTGGGCCTGGCGGTGGGCGAGCGAGGTCTCGTCGATGCCGGTGCCCGGCTCCATACCCTCCCACACCGTCAGTCGCAGGAAGTCGGGGTTGTTGCGGAAGAAGCGGAAGGTCTCGCGCACGTAGGCGTCGAGGTCCCGATCCTGGGGGGCCAGCGCCTCGCCCCGCTCGTCCAGGTAGCGATCCATCACCCGGCGGAGCAGCTCCTCCTTGGATCCGTAGTAGCGGTAGATCGACTCCTTGTTGGCGTGGGCCTCGTGGGCGATGCGCTCGACGCGGGCTCCAGCCACCCCGTGGCCGGCGAACTCCTCGACCGCCGCCTCGAAGATCCGGGATCGGGTCGCCTCTGGATCAAACGGCATCGAAATGGATCACCTCCACCGGCTGTTATACCAACCGTGCGGTCTAACCATCCGGTTGGACTGCCTCGCCTCCGTATCGTCCGATCCAGGTCAGGACCTTCTCCACCGTCAGCGAAAGGAGTCCCATGCTCGCCGAAGCGCCCGCGACCGAGAGATCGGGGATCTCCTCGGGACTGGTCCTGATCCTGGCCGCGTCCTGCGGCATCGTCGTCGCCAATCTCTACTACGCCCAGCCGATGCTGGACACCCTGGCCCGGGTCTTCCGCGTCGGGTCGGCCCAGGCCGGGCTGGTGACGACGTTCTCTCAGGTCGGATACGCGATCGGGCTCGCCCTCCTCGTCCCGCTCGGCGACAGCGTCGACCGGCGTCGCTTCGTCCCGCTGTTGCTGGTCGCGACCGCGGTCGCCCTCGCCGCCTCCGCGCTCGCCCCCGGCATCGCCGTCCTGATCGCCCTCGCCCTCGTCATCGGCCTGGGCTCGGTCGCGGTCCAGATCCTGCTGCCGATGGCCGCCGGCCTCGCCTCGGACAGCCGCCGGGGCCGGGTCATCGGCACGATCATGACCGGCGTCCTGCTCGGCATCCTGCTCGCCCGCACCGTGTCCGGCCTGGTCGCCGGCGTCGCCGGCTGGCGGGTCATGTACGCCGTCGCCACGGTGCTGGTCCTGGCCGTCGCCGTCACCCTGTGGCGGGTGCTGCCCGGCGAGGGCGAGCGGGAGCGGCTCCACCTGGGCAAGCTGCTCGGTTCGATGGCCGGTCTGGTCGCCTCGCAGCCGGTCCTCCGCCGGCGCATGCTCCTCGGCGGTCTCGGCTTCTGCGCCTTCAGTGTCTTCTGGACGACGATGGCCTTCCTCCTCGCCCGCCCGCCCTATCACTACGGGGAGGCCGTGATCGGGCTCTTCGGTCTGGTCGGCGCGGCCGGGGCACTGATCGCCAACGTCGCCGGTCGCGAGGTCGACCGCGGCCACGGCAGCCGGTCCACCATCCTCTTCACGGCCTGCATCGCCGGCTCCTTCGCCCTGCTTCTGGCCGGGAGCGCCTCGCTGGCGGCCCTCATCGCCGGCATCGTCGTGCTCGACATCGGCGTCCAGGGGCTGCAGGTGACGAACCAGAACATCGTCTTCGCCATCGTCCCCGCCGCCCGCAGCCGGGTCAACGCCTGCTACATGGTCGCCTACTTCGTCGGCGGCGCCCTCGGCTCGGCGCTGGCCGGCGCCGCCTACGCCGCCGCGGCCTGGCCGGCCGTCTGTGCTCTGGGCGCCCTGGTCGGCGTGCTCGCCATGGCCGTCTGGGCCTTCGATCGCATGGTGTCGCGCCGGGTCGGCTGACCGATCCCGGCCCCTATCATTCGGTCCGCCATGCAGCCCCACCTCGACCGCGAACGCGCCGAATCCTTCGGCCAGGTGGCCGTCCAGTACGACCGCTACCGTCCGAGCTATCCCGACGCCCTGATCGATGACCTGACCGGGCTGCGGCCCCAGGCGGTTCTCGACGTCGGCTGTGGAACCGGTCTGGTGGCGGCCGCGCTCTCCGATCGGGGCCTGTCCGTGCTCGGTGTCGAGCCGGACGCGCAGATGGCGGGCGTCGCCCGGGATCGCGGCGTGCCGGTCGAGGTGGCGACCTTCGAGACCTGGGAGGACGGTGGACGCGGTTCGATCTCCTCACCTCGGGGGCGTCCTGGCACTGGATCGATCCCGAGCTGGGTGTGACCAGGGCGGCCCGGCTGCTCCGCCAAGGGGGGACGCTGGCCCGCTTCTGGAACTACGAGGTTCCCGACGAGCCGGCGGCCTCGGCGCTGGAGGAGGTCTACCTCCGTCTGGCGCCGCGAGCGACGAGGTTCGTGTTCCCTCCCGACCGGGACTGGCTCGACCCGGTCGCCGAGAGCGGCGCCTTCTCGGCCCCGGAGACGCGGATCTACGAGTGGGCCAGGAGCCTGAGCACCGACGAGTGGGTGAACATGGTGAGCACCTTCAGCGACCACCAGCGCCTGGAGCCGGAGCGCCTCGCGCGCCCTGCGGGAGGCGCTCGCGGCCGCCATCGGGGGCCTCGGCGGCACCGTCCACGTCCGCTGCGGCACGTTCACGATCCTCGCCCGCCGGTTGTGAGCGCTCAGCCCGCCCGCTTGCGCAGCATCCGCTCCATCCCCGCCCAGGCGATCTGCCGCTGGCAGGCCTGCTCGTAGGTCTCCCCGACCGCGGGCGGCCCCGCCTCGGCGAAGCGGCGGTCGAGCCAGGCGTCGAAGCCCTCGCGGCCGCCCCCGGCGGACACCCGGACGACGTCGTCGAGCTCCTGGTCGAGGCGGTCGAGGTGTACCTCGACGTCGGTGAAGGCGCCGCCGTGGGTGACGATGACGCGGTCCGGCCGGAGCTCGCGGATGCGGGCCACCGACCGGTGCCAGGCGTCGGGGTCGAACTCGGGCGGGACCGTCGGCGCGTTCACGTAGGTGGACGGCGGGATGCGGACGCCGGCGGCGTCGCCGCAGAAGGCGTCGCCGCTGGCCCGGTGGAGCAGGGCGACGTGGCTGGAGGCGTGGCCGGGGGTGTCGACGACCTGGAAGGGCCCCGCCGTCTCGCCGTCGCGGATCGTGCGAAGGCGGTCCTGGGGGACGGGCAGGGGGATGCCGCAGAAGGTCTCCAGCCGGTCGCCGTAGACGCGCCGGGAGGAGGCGATCAGCCGCTCCGGGTCGATGAGGTGGGGGATGACCCCCTCCGGGGCCCAGACCTCCAGCTCCGGCCAGCGCCGGACCAGCTCGCCGGCGGCGCCGCCGTGGTCGAGGTGGACGTGGGTGAGCACGATGGCCCGTGGCCGGCGGTCGCCGAGCGCGGCCAGGAGGGCGTCGACGGTCACCGAGGGACCGCAGTCGACCAGGTAGTCGCCCTCCACCACCCAGACGCTGTTGACGCGCTTGCGGCCGAGGTGGTGCAGGTCGATGAACTCGTTCTCCGCCATCAGGCGGGTCCGCCGTGGCGGGCGGTCCGCTGGCTCCGCTTCACGCCCACCATCCTGACATCCGAGGCCGCGGGGCCGGGTTGAGGCATGAGGCACGCGGCACCGTCCGCGCGCCCCTCACCGCACCAGCGGCCGCTCAGCCGCTCCACAGCTGCCATACCGGAACCTCCCTCCTGGGTCTCTGGTGACCCTGGGACCGCCACAGACCCTCGGCCTGATGGTGCGACGATCGGGACCGGTTAGCAATAGCCGCGTTGCCGCCGCTCAGCGGACGGGTCGCGGACCCAGCGCGTCCAGCTCAGGGCGGCAGGGGTGGAGCACCTCGTAGCGGGTTCCGGCGCCAGCCTCCACCCGCTCCTCCCAGAGGGTGAAGATGATCAGCTCCCAGTCCCTCGGGTCGACGGCCAGCGCCACCGTGTGCACGGAGGGCAGGGCGGCGATGGCGACCACCTCGTCCGCGGCCCGCGCCACCGCCTCCTGCGGGTCCTCGCCGGGCGGCACCGGACGGGAGAGGCGGCTGGCGGCGCGAGGCACCGAGCCGCGGGCGGGCCCGGCCAGCACGTCCACGCCGGTCCAGTGCCGGACCTGCGGCCTCCCAAAGTCGGCGACGATGCCCTGGAAGCCACGGCCCTCCCAGAGGAAGCGGTTCATGCCGTCGGTCGACACCCAGACATAGAAGGGCGCGTACTGGTTGACGGGCGAGCCGTTCCGCCCCCGCTCGCGGATGCCGTAGGCCTTGAGGCCGGGCCCGGGGAAGTGGTCGAGCAGCGGCCCCCTGGTCGCCACCCGCTGGCGGATGATGCCCATGTCGTAGTCGGCGGGCAGCGTGATCTCGTACTGCATCGCGTACATGCCGGATCAGGCCCCGTACTCGGCGTCGGTGACGTGGTCGGCCCAGTCCGCCTGGGTCCCGTCCTCGGCGGTGACCTGGACCGCGGTGTGGGTCATGAAGGTGGCCGGCCCGGCACCGTGCCAGTGCCACTCGCCCGGCTCGAACCAGACGGTGTCGCCGCCGCGGATCTCCTCGACGGGACCGCCCCGCCGCTGGCAGCGGCCGACGCCCTCGGTGACGTGGATCGCCTGCCCCACCGGGTGGCGATGCCAGGCGGTGCGCGCACCGGGGCTGAAGTGGACGCTGAGCAGACGCAGGTGGGAGGGGGCGGGCAGCGAGATCAGCTCGTCGAGCCAGACGCTGCCGGTGAACCAATCGGCGGGGCCGGGCCGGCTGTCGGGACGGGGTCGGATGATCTGCACGGGCGGTCTCCTTGATCGCTGAGCGGCGGGGTCGCGTACATGTTCGTGGGTACGATCCGGGCCGTGCCCCGGTCCTCGGACGCGGGAACGCGAGGGGCGGTCGAGGACTCCCGTCCGCCGGCGGTGCCTCGCCGGTGTCAGCCGGCGGGGACGGGGCGCTGTTCCACGCCGCTGTAGGCGGCGAGCGGCCGGATCAGGGCGTTCGCCGCCAGTTGCTCCATGATGTGCGCGGTCCAGCCGGTGATCCGCGCCATCACGAAGATCGGCGTGAACATGGGCGTATCGAAGCCCATCAGGTGGTAGGCGGGAGCGCTCGCGAAGTCCAGGTTGGGGTGGATGCCCTTCTCCTCGGCCATCGCCCGCTCGAGCTCGTCGTACATGGCGATCCAGCGCTCGCCACCCGACCGCTCGACGAGGCGGAGCAGCGCCTCCTTCATGGTCGGCACCCGCGAGTCGCCGTGCTTGTAGACGCGGTGCCCGAAGCCCATGATCTTCTGCCCGGAGGCGAGCGCGCCGCGGAGCCAGGCGCCGACCTTCGCCGGATCGTCGATCTCGAGCATCATCTGCATCACCGCCTCGTTGGCGCCGCCGTGCAGCGGCCCGCGGAGCGCGCCGATGGCACCGGTGACGGCGCTGTAGAGGTCGGCCAGCGTCGAGGCAATGACCCGGGCGGTGAAGGTCGAGGCGTTGAAGCTGTGCTCGGCGTAGAGGATCAGCGAGATCTCGAAGCAGCGGACCACCTCAGGCGCCGGAACGCTCCCGAAGCACATGTGGAAGAAGTTCTCGGCGAAGCCGAGCGAGGGGTCCGGGGCGATCCGCTCGAGCTGGTGCCGGCGCCGGTGGTCGAAGCTGACGACGGTGGGCAGCTTCGCCATCAGGGAGATCGACTTGCGCAGGTTGTCCTCGGGCCGGTTGTCCGCCTCCTCGGGGTCATTGGCGCCGAGGACGCTGACGCCGGTCCGGACCACGTCCATGGGGTGGCAGAGCTCGGGCAGCCGTGCGAGCTCGGCGATCGTTGCGAGGTCGAGCTCCCGCTGCGCCCGCTCCGTCGCCTCGAAGGTCGCGAGCTGCGCCGCGGTGGGAAGCTCGCCATGCCAGATCAGGTATGCGACCTCCTCGAAGCTGCGGGTCGCCGCCAGCTCCTGGACCGCGTAGCCGCGATAGGTGAGCGAGTTCGTCTCCTCGACCACCCGCGAGATCGCCGTGGTATCGACGACGACGCCGGCCAGTCCGCGATGGATATCGGTTGCCACGGAACCCTCCTCAATCGGGTAGGCGGAAGTTGTAGACGTCGCGGTCGAGCTCCCCCCACCGCTCGTAGTCGACGAGCTCGTAGAGGCGCCTGCGGTGCTGCATCCGGTCGATCAGGCCCTTCTGCGTCCCCTCCTCGCGGATGGTCCGGAGCCCGGACTCGACCGCCCCCATGGCCAGGCGAAGGGTGGTCACCGGATAGATGACCATGTCGATGCCCAGCCCCTGGAGCGTCCTCTCGTCGAGCAGCGGGGTCTGGCCGAACTCGGTCATGTTGGCCAGCAGCGGCGCCTCGATCGCCCGCCGGAACTGCTCGAACTCGCGCTCGTCGTGAAGCGCCTCGGGGAAGATGAGATCGGCGCCGGCGTCGACGTAGGCCTGGGCGCGCCGGATCGCTCCGTCGAGTCCCTCCACGGCGGCGGCGTCGGTCCGGGCGCAGATCACGAAGTCGGGATCCCGCCGGGCACCGACCGCGGCGCGCACGCGGCGAACCATCTCCTCCTGTGAGACCAGCTGCTTGCCGTCGAGATGGCCGCATCGCTTGGGGTTGACCTGGTCCTCCAGGTGGCAGGCGGCCAGCCCCAGCTCCTCGAGGACGTGGATCGTGCGGGCGACGTTCAGGGGCTCCCCGAACCCGGTGTCGGCGTCGATCAGGGCGGGGAGGTTGGTGACCCGAGCGATCTGGTGCCCGCGCTGCGAGACCTCGGTCAGCGTGGTCAGCCCGATGTCGGGCAGGGCCAGGTCCGCCGAGAGCGCTGCGCCGGAGATGTAGATCCCATCGAACTCGAGGTCCTCGACCAGGGCCGCGACGAGCGGCGAGAAGGCGCCGGGGAAGCGGAGCAGGCGGTGCGAGGAGAGCCCCTCGCGCAACGTCCGGCGCCTGTCCTGGGCGGTCGTGATGATGGGCGCCATCAGAAGATCCCCCGCCCGTCCGATCCGGCTCCGGTGACCTCGGGCAGCAGGCCCGCCACCTCGCCCGCGGAGAGCTCGGACAGGCGGCCCACGGCGTCGAGGAACCGCTCCTGCTCCTCCTCTTCCACGACGCCCTCGGCGAGAGTGCGGAACTTGTCCACGTACTGATCCCGGCCGAATGGCCGGGAGCCGAGGGGGTGGGCGTCGGCGACGTTCAGCTCGTCCTCGATCCGCGTGCCGTCGGCGAGGTCGACGACGACCCTGGCGCCGAACGCGCGATCGCGTGGATCGGTGGCCTGATACCGGCGCGTCCACTCCGGGTCCTCGACGGTGCGGATGCGCCTCCAGAGCGCGACGGTATCGGGACGTCCGGCGCGTTCCGGCGTGTAGGACCTCTCGTGGTGCCAGCGGCCGTCCTGGAGGGCGACCGCCAGGACGTACATGGCCGAGTGGTCCAGTGTCTCGCGCGAGGCGCCGGGATCGAACTTCTGGGGGTCACCGGAGCCGGTGCCGATGACCTGATGCGTGTGGTGGCTGGTGTGGATCACGATCTCCCGGACCCTCTCGAAGTCCCCGATCCGCGGCCCCAGCCGCCTGGCCAGATCGATCAGCGCCTGCGCCTGGTACTCGGCCGAGTACTCCTTGGTCCAGCTGTCGAGGATGGCCCGCTTCGCCTCGCCCCGAGCCGGGAGGGGGACCTCGTAGACCGCCTGCCGTCCGCCCAGCAGCGTCGCGATGACGCCGCCGTCGCCCTCGTAGATGGGTGAGGGCGACGTCTCCCCGAGCATGGCCCGATCGACCGCCTCGACGGCCATCTTGCCGGCGAAGGCGGGGGCGAAGGCCTTCCAGCTGGAGATCTCGCCCCGGCGCGACTGGCGGGTGGCGGTGGTGACGTGCAGCGCCTGCTGCACGGCCTGGTACACGACCTCGACGGGGAGGTCGAGCAGTGCCCCGAGCCCCGCCGCGGCGGCGGGCCCGAGGTGGGCCACGTGGTCGATCCCGTGCTCGTGCAGGCTGATGCCCCTGGCCAGGTCGATCTGGATCTCGTACGCCGCCGCGACCGCCCGCACCACATCGGCGCCCGACCGGCGACGATGCTGGGCCACGGCGAGGAGGGCGGGGATGTTGTCGCCGGGATGGGCGTACTCGACGCCGAGGAAGGTGTCGTGGAAGTCGAGCTCGCGTACGGCCGTGCCGTTGGCCCATGCCGCCCACTCCGGCGAGACGCGGCCGGCGGGAAGCCCGAGCACGGCCGCGCCCGGCGCCGCCCCGTGCGGCCGTGCCTGGGTCCGTGCGGCGACCACGGGGCGCCGGTCCAACGCGGCCGCGGCGACGGCGACGTCGTCGATCAGCCGGTTGCCGACCATCTCGGCGACGGCGGGTTCGACCGGCGCCGGATCGAGGGCTGCCTCGGCCAGCTTCCAGGCCAGCTGTTCCGGCGCCGGCAGCCGCTCCTCCGAGGCGTGCACGCAGACGGTGTGAATGATCATCGACGGTTCTCGAGGGCGTCTTCACGCATCACTTCGCAATATATGCAAGGCTCGGGTTGAATGACGCTTGAAAGAGCGAATGCTCGCGAAGCAACGGGTGGCTCTTCTGCGAATCTTGCGAATCCACCGCGCGCGATCAGCGATCAGCGAGCGATGCGGAAGCTCTTCATGGGCGTCCGGTTGCGCCGCCTGCGCGAGCAGCGGAGCCTGACCCAGCTGGCGCTGGCGCGCCTGCTCGGCATCTCGCCGAGCTACCTTAACCAGCTCGAGAACGACCGGAGGCCGATGACGGTGCCGGTGCTCCTCCGTATCGGCGAGGTCCTCGGGATCGACCTCCAGGTCTTCTCCGAGGACGAGGGGGTCAGGCGCCTCTCCGCGGTCTCCGACGTGCTCGCCGAGGGTGGGCAGGAGGTCCCGCTGGCCGAGGCCAGGGAGGTGGCCATGAACCTGCCCGCGGTCGCGTCCGCGATCGTCACCCTGCACCGGCGGTATCGAGAGGCGGTCGCGCGGTCGGAGGCTCTCGCCGCGCGTCTCGGTGACGATGCCGTACGAACCCGTGTCCCGGAGCCCTACGAGGAGGTGCGGGAGTTCTTCTACGCGCGCCACAACCACATCGCCGAGCTCGACCAGGCGGCGGAGCGGGTGGCGACATCGGACGCGCTGCCGATCGGGACCATGTCCGAGGGGCTCGAGACGCTGCTCCGCGAGCGCCACGGCGTCCGCAGCGTGGTCGAGGGCGTCGATCTCGCGAGCGCGCCCCTTCGCTCCTACGACCCGCGCCAAAGGGTCCTGCGCCTCTCGCCCCTTCTCGAGCCTGGTCAGCGTGCGTTCCAGGCGGCGACGCAGCTGGCGTTCCTCGAGTACGACGAGCTGCTCGACCGGCTGGTCGACGACGAGACCCTGACCGGTCGCGAATCGAGGCGGCTGGCGCGGATCGGGCTGGCCAACTACTTCGCCGGTGCGCTGGTCCTGCCCTACGGCGCGTTCCTCGGCGCGGCCGAGGGCTTCCGCTACGACGTGGAGCGGCTCTGCCTTCTGTTCGGTGTCGGCTTCGAGACCGTCTGCCACCGGCTCAGCACTCTGCAGCGGCCGGGCGCGAGCGGGGTGCCCTTCTTCTTCGTGCGGGTGGACAGGGCCGGCAACGTCTCCAAGCGCCAGTCGGCGACGAGCTTCCACTTCTCGCGGATCGGAGGCACCTGTCCGCTCTGGAACGTCTACGAGGCATTCAGCTTTCCGGGTCGGATCCTGGCGCAGTTGGCGCGCATGCCGGACGGGAGGGTCTACATGTGGGTGGCGCGGACCGTCTCCCATGGCTCGGGCGGGTACGGGATGCCGGCCAAGACCTTCGCCGTGGCGCTGGGCTGCGACGTCCGTCATGCGCCGCGTCTCATCTACTCGAGCGGGCTCGACCTCACCGACGCCGCCGCGGCCACGCCGATCGGTCTGGGCTGCCGTGTCTGCGATCGCCCCGCCTGCGCTCAGCGCGCCTTCCCCCACGTCGGACGTCCGGTGTCGATCGAGGAGGGGGTCCGACACTTCGAGCCCTACCGGATGGCATGAGCCACGGGGGGCCGCCCCGGACCGCTGTCACGGGTTGCGCTTGACGACGGGGTGTGCTCACACGGAGTTCCCCCGGCGAGCGCGCAGTGGCGGCTCCTCGGCGGCGAGGGCGACATCACTTCCGATCGGTTGCCTGGCGCCGGTCGCCGGCAGTCGCATGACCGGCCCGGTGGGGGCTGCGGCCGGGCCATAATGAGCGCGTGACGACGGCAGTAGGGCGATGGTTGGTGCTCCCGCGCGGAGCACGGGAGGTCCCGGCCCCTACCAGGCCGCGCTGAGGCGCGGCTTCATCCTTCCCTGTCGTCGCCCGCTCCCCACCGGAGCGGCTGCCCATCACCCCAACCTCATGCCGGGAGCTTCCAAATGACCGATCAGCTGGACTACGTCAAGGACATCACGCGCATGTCCGAGGACTTCGACCGCTGGTACACCGACGTCGTCCGCAAGGCCGAGCTGGCCGACTACGCGCCCGTCCGCGGCTGCATGGTCATCCGTCCCTACGGCTTCGCCATCTGGGAGCACATCCAGCGCGCCTTCGACGACATGATCAAGTCCAGCGGCCACCAGAACTGGTACTTCCCCCTGCTCATCCCCAAGGATCTCATGGACAAGGAGCTGGAGCACGTCGAGGGCTTCACCCCCGAGCTCTGGTGGGTAACGAAGGGTGGCTCCAGCGACCTCGATCAGCCGCTCGTGATCCGGCCGACCAGCGAGACCATCATCGGCACGGTGATGCGGCGCTACATCCAGTCGCACCGCGACCTGCCCCAGCTCACCAACCAGTGGTGCAACGTCATGCGCTGGGAGATGCGGACCCGTCTCTTCCTGCGCACGTCGGAGTTCCTCTGGCAGGAGGGCCACACCTTCCACGCCACCGACGCCGAGGCCAGGGAGGAGCAGGACCGGATCCTCGAGTACTATCGGCGGATCGCCGAGGACTGGCTGGCGATGCCGGTCCTGGTCGGGCAGAAGAGCCGGAGCGAGACCTTCGCCGGGGCCAAGAGCAGCAAGTCGATCGAGGGCCTGATGCGCGACGGCCTGGCCCTGCAGGCGGGCACCTCGCACTACTTCGGCCAGAACTTCTCCCAGGCCTACGACGTCAGCTTCACCAACCAGCGCAACGAGCGCGAGTTCTGCTACACGACCTCGTGGGGCATCTCCACCCGTCTCATCGGCGCTCTGATCATGGCCCACGGCGACGACGCCGGCCTGATCCTGCCGCCCCGCGTGGCGCCGGTTCAGGTCGTGGTCGTGCCCATCTTCCGCAATGAGGAAGGCCGCGAGAACGTCTCCCGCTTCATCGGCGGCTGGGTCGATCAGGCCAGGGCGGCCGGCGTCCGCGTCGACGTCGACTGGCGCGAGATGCGTC
>DATAXV010000026.1:0-33068 GCA_036272915.1 Candidatus Dormiibacterota bacterium | reverse complement strand
CCTTTCTGATCCACACGAGGACCCCGGAATGCGCTCCCAGGTAGTCAGCACGTGGTTCACGATTCTGAATCCATATCTTGAATGTGGCGGCAGCACGGGGCCGCGTCCGATTCGATAGCCCATGGAGCGAGACGCAGAGATGCCGCCCAAAGCCAACGCACCGCCGAGATCCCTCTCGCCCGCCATCGACCGGGCCCTGGCCGTGCTCGAGTTCATCAGCGAGCACCCGAGGGGGCAGCGGATGATCGACGTCGCGCGAGCCCTCCGCCTTCCCCGCAGCAGCACCCACGTGACGCTGGAGGCGCTGCGCGGCCGCGGCTATCTGGAGCGTGACGACGGGGGGCTCTACCGCCTCGGCCTCAAGGTCTTCGAGATCACCAACCGGTTCATGCAGGGTCTCGACCTCCGGCAGGTGGCCAGACCCCACCTGGAGGAGCTGACCGGGCGCACCGGCTTGACCTCGAACCTCGCCGTGCTGGATGGAAACGACGTCGTCTACATCGACTCGGTGGAGGGCAAGGGGTTCGTCAAGTTCGACACCCACGTGGGCAAGCGGGCGACGCTGAACCTGACGGCGGTCGGCAAGGCGCTCGCGCTCCACCTTCCCGAACCGAGGCTGGACGGCATCCTCCAGGAGACCTTCCGCCCCGGGATCAACGATGCCCCGCGGCTTCCCTTCGAGTTCAAGAACCAGCTGGACGAGTTCCGCCAGAGGGGCTACGCGGTCGAGGACGAGGAGGACGTCCCGGGGATCTGCTGCGTCGCCGCACCGGTTCGCGACGGATCCGCCCGCGTCGTCGGCTCGATCGGCGTGGTCGGCATCAAGCGCGATCTCGTCGCCCGGAGCGTCGACGGCCTGGGCGAGGTGGTCCGGGACGCCGCCGCCGCGGTCTCGCGACAGCTCGGGTTCCACACCGAGGGCCTGGATGGGGCTGAGGAGCCCTCTCCGACCGAAGAGGGCTCCTGAGCCGCGATCGCCGGCGCTGCCGTCAGCTCTGGGCGCGCTCCGCCTTGATCTGACGCTTGACCTCTCGCGCCCTCTCCATCGACTCCGGGGAGTCGACGTCGGCGACGCTGTGCCAGGAGGCGGCGTACTCCTCCCAACCCTTGGGGCGGACGCCCAGCTTCTTGGCGAGAACGGCGATGGTGATGCGGCTCTTCTCCTCGCCGAAACCGGGGAGCCCGGTGATGCGGCGCCAGAGCTCCTGGCCGTCCTTCACGTCCCGCCAGATGGCGGCGGCGTCGCCGTCGTACTCGTTGACCACGGTCGAGCAGAAGGCCTGCACCCGCTTGGCCATGCTGCCCGGGAACCGGTGCAGGGCGGGCCGCCGGCGGAAGGTCTCGTCGAGGACGTCGGCGTCCATGCCGGCGATGAGGCGTGCGTCCAGGTGACCAAGTCGCTGGGAGAGGTCGTAGGGCCCGGAGAAGGCCTTCTCCATCTTCACCTGCTGGTCGAGCAGGAGGCCTATCAGCAGCGCCAGCGGGTCGGTCTCGAGCAGATGGTCGGCCTCGGGCCGGCCGGTCCAGGTTATCGGCATGTGCTGACGATACTGCCAGCACCCCGTCTCGGCCACCACTCCGCGCAGATCACCGCGCCCGGCGGGGTCGGGGGAGTCACCGGACCTTCGACCGACCCTGTCGAACGGACCGGACCGACTTGAACCATGATCGTGAGAACCTTGGTCGGCTCGGGGGAGGACGGAGCGGGCCGCGGCGTACCACGCCCACTTCGAGGGAACGCTCCTCGCCGAGCTTCGTCTCCGACCGTGCTCACCTTCTGGGAGTGCGAGGACGCCATCCGCGCCTTCGCCGGGGACGACATCAGCACCGCCGTCGTCGAACCCGAGGCCAGCGGCACCTGCTCGAGATCGACCCCGTCGCCACCCACGCGACCCTGCTGGTGGACGCTCGCACCTGACCGTCCCTACGCGAAGAGCGGGATGTCGACGGCCTCGCCCTCGGCGAGGGCCGAGGCATGGGCGCAGATGCCGGGCGCGGTCCAGTTGGCCGCGACCAGCTCGTTCACCGCAGCCGGCCGCCCCTCGACGACGCTGCGCACGAACTCGTTGACCAGATGCGGATGCGACCCACCGTGCCCGCCGCCGACCATCCGCGGACGGGCGGGGTCGGCGCTCACGTTCCGCGAGCGGGTGTAATCGGCGAGCCCGGCCGGAAGCCGGGAGGCGGTGTCGGGAATGGGCACCCGCTGGGCCTCCACCGGCGTGGCCCGGTCACCTGCCTTCGGCGGGAGCAGCGTGAAGAGGGCGGGATCCTCGCCGTCGAGCTGCTGCCACTCGAAGCCGCGACGGTCGCCGTAGACGGCGAAGCTCTCGATGAAGCTGCGGGCGACCTGGAAGAGGGAGCGCGTGATCTCCATGGCGACGTCCGACCGGCGGAGCCGGAAGATGGCGGTCTCGACCGGGTAGGGATTGTGCCAGCGCGCCTGCCAATCGGCGGGCAGGGTGCCGGAGCCGAGGCAGTGGACGCGGGCGGCCGTGGCGTCGAGCAACCCCAGGATCGGGCTCACCGCGTGGGTCATGTAGAGGTGCGGGGGGAAGCCCTTCCAGTAGTCGGCGTAGCCGACGGTGTCCTGGAGGTGCGCGCCTCGGGCGAAGGAGACCCGGCCGAGCTCGCCGCCGCGGATCAGATCCTGGACGTAGAGGTACTCGCGGGTGTAGACGGCCGTCTCCATCATCATGTAGTTCCGCCCCGCCCGCCGGGTGGCGTCGACGACCGCGGTCAGCTCATCCAGGGTCAGCCCCATGGGCACGGCGCAGGCGCAGTGCTTGCCGGCTTCGAGCACGGCCAGGGTCTGGGGGACGTGGAGCGGCACCGGGGTCAGTAGGTGGACGGCGTCGATCCCGGGATCGGCGAGAACCTCCTCCAGGGACCCCGCGCGCTCGATGCCGGGATTGCGGGCGACGATCTCGGCCAGTCGCACCTCGTCGGTGTCGCAGACGACGACGCGGCCGACGTCGGGATGGCTCCGGTAGATGGGGACGAACTCGGCGCCGAACTGGAGCCCGACGACGGCCACGCCGAGCCCCGAGGTCGGTCGCGTCATCTCACCGCCTGGGACATGGTCTCCGAGCGTACATGGCCGGCCCGGGCAACATCAGGCGGCGAGGAAGTCGCGCAGCTCGGCGGCGACCGCGAGCGGGTCGCCCTCATCCTCGGGTCCGGTGTGGCCGAGACCGGGAAGGGTCACCCTCCGCGCGTTGGGCAGCGTCTCCTCGAGCGTCTGCAGGGCGACGCCGAGAGAGGCCGGGCTCCGGCCCCCACCGAGGAGGAGCACGGGTGTCCGCAGCGCCGCGTACCGGCCGGCCGTGTCCGCCATCTCCTCGACGATCCGCATGTCGAAGTGCTGCGTCGGGATCAGCGCGGAGATCGGGACCTCACCCTCCGCGGGCTCACGCTCGACGCGAGCCCCCAGCGCGAACATCGGCACCAGGAGGAAGCGGGGCAGCCGGCCCAGCACCGGCTCCACCCCGGTCCCCTTCAGCGCCGTGGCCAGCGCCGCCGCGGGCCGGCCGGCCGCGATCTCGCGGTCGTAGCGAGGCACCCAGCCGGTCGGCACCGAGCCCCTGACCGAGAGCGGCGGCTCGTACAGGGCGACGCGCTCCAGCTCCGGGGTCTCGAGGGCGCTGCGCAGGGCGACCAGCCCGCCCGAGCTCAGCCCGAAGATCCGCGAGGCGCCGGTCGCGGCGACCAGCGCCTGCACGTCCTCGACCTCGCGCATGACCGAGAAGTTCTCGCCGTGGGGTCCGCTGAGGCCGCGACCGCGCCGGTCGGGCACGATCGCGGTGAAGCGGTCGGCCAGGGCCGCGGCGAGCCCGGAGAAGTGCTGGGATGCCTTCATCCCGCCATGGAGCAGGATCACCCCGGGGCCCTGCCCGCTGCGGCGGTAGCCGATCACGGTCCCGTCGGTGGAGCGGACCTCGCCCCTGCCCGTCATCGGTCCGTCTCCCCGGCGCCGGCCGGCGCGAACCTGCGCAGCGCCACCTTGCTGTGCTCGACCGCGGCGTTGCCCCGGTCGAGCAGATCCCGCTGATAGTCGCCGAGCGCCGATCGGAGGTCCCGCCCGCCGTCGACCTCGACCAGCCGGGCGCAGAGCCGGAAGGCGTCCTGCATGGCGGTGGTGGCGCCGTTGCCGCCGCTGGCCAGGGTCAGATGCGCGGCGTCCCCGAGCAGTGTGACCCGCCCCACCGGGAAGGGTGGCAGCGGACGGTCGAGGACGCGGGCCCGGCCCACCCCGCTCAGGTCGGAGGCGGCGATCAGGTCGCGCAGGTCGGGATGCCATCCCTCGATCAGGTCGAGGACCAGCTGCCGGGCGTCCGCGCGGCCCGGACCGGCGGCGGCGGGATGTCCAGGCGGCACCATCAGTACCCAGCGCACGTAGCTCTCGCGCCGCGGCATGTCCAGCTCGGGAGCGAGCTCGGCGGCCGCCTCGGAGGGCTCCCGGTCGAACTGCATGCGGCCCAGCATCAGCGTCATACCGGGGCCGCGGACCATGGTCCCTCGACCGGGCACGAGGCGCAGGAACCGCTCGGTCGTCGGCGTCCGCCCCATTGCCCCGCAGAGGTCCGACTCCACCAGCCGCATCTCCGGCAAGAGGTGACGCCTGACCGCCGAGTGGCTCCCGTCGGCACCGATCAACACACTTCCCGAGGCCTCGCTGCCGTCGCCGAAGCGCGCGGTCACGCCGTCCGCCGTCTCGGTCAGGTCGACCAGCTTCCGGCCCTGGGCGACGCGGTCGCCGAGCCCGCCGAGAAGGATCCGGCGCAGCACCTGGCGGTCCATCGCCCGGCTGTCGGCGGGCGGCCCCTCGAGGTCGCCGCTCATCACGTTCAGCTGCTCGTCGAAGACCAGGCCCGGCCCGGTCAGGCTCCCGCTGGTGAGCTCGACCAGCCGGTGCAGGCGCGACGGCAGCACCGCCCGAAGCACCTCCAGGGCCGGAGAGCCCAGCCCGATCCGGAATCCCTGGGAGCGGTCGCCGCCACCGTCGTCCGCCTCGTGGACGCGCACGTCGATGCCGGCGCCGGCCAGCGCATGGGCGAGCGTCAGGCCGCCCAGTCCGCCGCCGATCACGAGGGCGCGCCCCACGCCTTCTTCCGCCATCACAAAACCTCCTTTGCTACGTGAACAGTGTTCACGTGTACGATGTTCACACAGCTCGACCGAGCATGTCAACCCCCGAATGGAGGACGTGGATGGCGCGGCGCGACGACGTGCTGGAGGCGGCGATCGGCCTGCTCGACGAGGTCGGCCTGGATGGGCTCACGATGAGGGTGCTGGCCGGGCGCCTGGGCGTGCGGGCGAGCGCGCTGTACCGCCACTACGCCAGCAAGCAGGACCTGCTCGACGCGATGGTCGCCCACCTCGTCTCGCCACCTGAGGGCGCCGAGCTTCCTCCCGATCCCCTTCCCCCCTGGGATCAGCTACTGCCGGCGGCGGCGACGGGCGCCCGCGAGGTGATGCTGGCCCACCGCGACGGTGCCCGCCTGCTGTCCACCTTCCACAAACCCGGCACCGAGGCCCTGGCCAGCTTCCACGCGCTCATCGGATCCCTCATCGCGGCCGGCATCGACGAGAACGCCGCGGCGGTGGCGGTCGACACCGTCTTCGCCTACGTCAACGGCGTGACGATCGAGGAGCAGGCGCGCAAGGCGGGCTCACCGATCTGGCCGAGGGAACGCCGGGATCGGGTCTTCGAGGAGGGGCTGGCGTTGATCATCGCCGGCATCGCCTCCACCCTCCCCTGATCAGCGGGCTAGGGATCGCACCAGCAGCTCGAGCCTCTCCCGGGCCCGGTCCGGCCGGAGCCGTGCGCCCCTGGCCAGCGTGACCATGCCGTGAAGGCTGGACCAGACCACCTCGGCGGCGGTGTCGGCGTCGGCCGGCTGGAGGCGCGCCACCGGCTCCCGTAGCCCGGCGAACGCCCGGCGCAGGGCCTCCGGCGCGTCGGTGCGGGCGAAGGACGGGTCGGCCAGCGAGAACATGGCTTCGTAGAGGCCCGGCCTCAAGCGCCCGAACTCGAGATAGGCGCGGGCGACCGCGAGCAGGGCCAGGTCCGCCGGCTCCGCCGCCGAGTCGGCGCCGCGCAGCACCGCGGCCAGCTCGGCGAACCCCTCCACCGCCACCTCACGGACGATCGCGGCGCGGTTCGGGAAGTGGCTGTAGAGGACCGGCTGGCTGTACTCGATGGCGTCGGCGAGACGGCGTGTCGTGACCGCCTCCCAGCCCTCGGCCTCGGCGATCTCGCGGGCGGTGGTCAGGATCAGGCGCCGGCGCCGCTCGCGCTCCCTTGTCTTCCGCTCTCCGGCTGGCATCGGCCCGACTATATCGCCAGCAGCAATTCTAGCGCCGAAATTCTGGCGCTACTGGTATTCCGCCTCCCGACTGATCGCCGCCGCCCTGCTCCTCACCGGCGCGCCGCAGGTCATCCGCCGGTTCCTGATCGCGGCGGCCGTCATCCCCGTCGCCGACGCGATCATCGTGCTCCGCCACCACGGACCGAGGGCGACCGCGTTCGGTGTCCACGGAGCCACCGCGGTGTTCCTCGTCGTCGTCGCCGGCCTGCTCCTCATCCGGTGAGGGGGCCGCCGTCGCTCAGGGCCGCCCGGCGGGCGGCCGGCCCTGACCCCTGAGGTCGGGGAGGTTCACCACGATCGCCTCCTGCGTGGTGCGGGCGATGACCACCACCGCCTCCTCGGCGGGGTCCGGATTCTCCTCCCGGTGAGGTGCGAAGGGCGGCACGAAGACGTAGTCCCCGGGCTTGGCCCGGATCCGGACCTCGTGGGCCTCCCCGCCCTCCCCCTCCAGGAAGACGAACTCGGGGTGGCCGGAGACGACGTAGATGGCGGTCTCCGACTCGCCGTGGTGGTGGTCGCCGGATCGCGTCGACGGGGCGACGTGGGTCTGCCCCATCCAGATCCGCTCCGAGCCCACGCTGCTGCCGCTGATCGCCTCCCGGCGCCGCATCCCCGAGGTCTGGGCGGTGTCCTCGGTGAGGGCGTCGCCGCGCACATGGTGGAGCCGGGGGTGGAAGTCGTCGTTGGAGCACATCGCTGAACCGCCTGAGCTCCAGGATAGGCGCTGCCGCCATCTGGCCTCGCCGGAGACGGCCGAGGATACTGGTGGGGATGAGGAACGACGAGGAGGGCTGGCTGACGGCCAAGGAGGTCCAGCGCCTGGTGCGTGCGGGTGAGGTCGCGGCTCAGGACATGGTCGACGACCAGCTGCGCCGCATCCGCCGGTACGACGGTCGCGTCCACGCCTACTGCCACGTCGACGACCGAGCCAGCGTCGGACAGGGCCCGCTGGCCGGCATCACCATCGCCGTCAAGGACACCGAACCGGTCATCGGCATGCCCTGGACGGCGGGTTCGCCCAAGTTCAGGAACCGCGTCGCCGAGCAGGACTCGCTCCAGGTGCGGACCGCCCGGGAGCGCGGGGCCGCCATCCTCGGCAAGGTCAACACCCCCGAGCTGGCCGCCGCCGTGGGCACCACCAATCCCCTCTTCCCCGCCACCGAGAACCCGTGGCGGCCCGGGCTCAGCCCGGGCGGCTCGAGCGGGGGCAGCGGCGCCGCCGTTGCCGCCGGCCTCTGCTCGATGGCGTTCGGCAGCGACATGGGAGGCTCGATCCGGGTCCCGGCCGCCAGCTGCGGCGTCCTCGGCCTTCGCCCCTCGCCGATGCGGGTCCCGACCGAGCAGCCGGACCCGATCCGGCTCTCCGTGCACGGCCCGCTCGCCCGATCGGCGCTGGATCTCCGCATCGCCTTCGAGTTCCTGATCGGCGAGATCGCGCCCGAGCCGCAGGACCGGCCGCTCAGCATCATCGCCATCGACGAGACCTCGATGTCGGTGGGACCGGCGGCGAAGGCGGCCGTCGACCGCGCCGCCGCGGCCCTGGAGGCGGCCGGTCATCACGTGGTCAGGGGCCGGGGCTGGACGCCCGAGGTCGTCGCCCGCGCCTACAAGACGGTCCGGCCGGTGACCCTGGGCGCGTATCCCGGCGAACCCTCCGAGTACGGACCCGACGTCGCCCCCCTGATCGAGGAGGGCCGGAGGATCAGCGGCACCGACTTCGTGGCGGCGCTGGAGAGCGGCATCAACGGGGCCGGCTTCGTGCACGATCGCCTGCACGGCCACGACCTGATGCTCACCCCGACCCTGCCCAGCCCGCCCCGCCCGATCGATCAGGTCCCCGCCTTCCTCGGCGACGACTGGACCGAGTACACCCAGTTCGTGCTGCCGGTGAGCTTCGCCGGGCTGCCCGCGATCTCGGTGCCCGCCGGCCTCGACGACGGGCTTCCCGTCGGCGTGCAGCTGGTCGCCGCCTACCGCCGCGAGTGGCTGCTGCTCGACGTCGCCGCCCAGCTGGAAGTGGCCCAGGGCTTCGGCTTCCAGCGTCCTCCCGGCTACGATTGACGGCCGTGGACCTGGAGGACGGCGGAACCTACGAGGACCTGCGCCTGGAGGGCGGCACGCTGGAGGTGGGGACCGGTGTCTCCATCACCTCATCCCGGCTGCGGGGCGTCTCCCTGGCCGGCGCCCACCTGCGCATGGCGCACATGAGGGACGTCGAGCTCCGCGACTGCGACCTCTCCGGCTGCCGGCTGGAGCAGTGCGGCCTAGAGCGGATCTCCCTGACCGGCTGCCGGCTGACCGGAGCCCAGCTGCACCGCTGCCAGGCCTCCGGGACCAGGCTCAAGCAGTGCGTGGGTCAGTACGTCTCCTTCGACGGCGTGTCCTTCCGGGGCGCGATCTTCGAGGACTGCGAGCTCAGCGAGTCCAGCTTCATCAACTGCGCCCTCGACGGCGCCGAGCTGCGCGGATCGCGGCTCAACGAGTCCGTCATCGAGGGTGGCTCCTGGACCGACTGCGACCTGCGCGGCTGTCCCATCGACGGGCTGCGGGTCCGTCTGCAGGACCTCGCCGGCGTGCGCGTCGACCTGGAACAGGGGATGGCCCTGCTCCGCTCGGCCAACATCATCGTCGGCTGACGGCGTCGTCACCGTGCCTGACCTGAAGGAGGAGCTTCACCGGAAGCTCCAGGCGGGCCGAGCCGCGCTGCTGTCCAAGCTCGACGATCTCAGCGACTACGATCGCCGCCGCCCGATGACGCCGACCGGCACGAATCTCCTCGGCCTGGTGAAGCACCTGGCCGGACTCGAGTACGAATACCTCGGCGCGTCGTTCGGGCACCCGGCCCCGGAGACCATGTCGTGGATCGAGGACGGATCGATCTGGCAGGGCGCCGATATGTGGGCCAGGCCCGACGAGTCCAGCGAGTACATCACCGGTCTCTACCGGCGCGCCTGCGCTCATGCCGACGGTGTCGTGGCGGCGCTCGACCTGGAGGCACCGGGGCGGGTGGCGCACTGGCCCGAGGGCCGACGGGAGACGACGCTGGGCGTTCTGCTCATCCGGATGGTCGCCGAGACGGCCCAGCACGCCGGCCACGCGGACATCATCAGGGAGCTCATCGACGGGAGGGGTGGTCCGGATCGGGATGACCTCGACGAATCGGGGTGGCGGGAGTACCTCGCCCGGGTTCAGAGCGCGGCCGACGCCTTCGCCTCCGGTCCCGAGGCGCAACCTCGACGGTGAACCCCGCGCCGGCCGGGAGCAGGGATGGCCCTGCCCCGCCCGGCCGACATCGTCGCCGGCTGACGGCCTTCGCCGATCAGGCCCTGCCCGGTCCCGTCCCCTCAGCGGGCGGGCGCGCCTCCTCCGCCGCCGGGCCCACCTCCTCGGCCGGGGCGGCGACGTAGCGGAGCAGCAGCGCCGCGGCGACACCGATCTCGTCCACCGCGGCCTTGTCGGAGAACTCGGGGAAGAGCGCGGTGACACCCCCGTCCCCGGCGTCGACCAAGGCCTGCCGGCATCGGTTGAAGACCTGGGCCATGACCGCGTGCCCACCCTCGAGGGCGCCGGTCAGGGAGGCCGTGGTCGCCTCCTCCTTGATCCCCTTGAGCAGGGAGCGGACCTGGTTCATGTTGAGGTTCATCGATCTGTCCTCCTGCGCCGCCGCCGGTCCCCGGCGAGCGGCTCTCTGACGGTGGCGGCGAGGTCGGCCAGGAGCATGTGCCTGGCGTGGTGCAGCCGCCATTTGACCGTGCCCACCGCCACCCCCGTCGTCGCCGCGATCTCGGACTGGGAGAGGCCGTCCAGGTAGCGGAGGCGGAGCATGGAGCCGAAGGCCTGCGGCATCCGGTCGAGGTGCGCGTCGATCAGCTCCCGGAGCCGGCGGCCCTCGAGCAGATCGGCGAGGTCGACCTCGTCGCCGGCGACGTAGCCGGCAAGCCCCCGCCAGTCGTCGTCGCCGAGCGCGACCTCGACCCGGTGGCGCCGCGCGCGCCGGCGGCGGAAGTCGAGACAGCGGTGGAAGGTCAGCACCCGGAGCCAGCCGAGGGCGCGGTCCTCGTCGTCCAGCTGCCAGAGCTTGCGGACCACCGCCAGCCACACCTCCTGCGCGGCGTCGTCGGCGTCCTGGGCGCCGACGTAGAGCCGGCACAGACCCCGCACCTCGTCGCTGTGGCGGGCGATCAGGGTCCGCAGCAGCCGGCCGCCGTCGTCATCGAGGTGGCCGGCACCCGCCACATCATTCGCCGCCATCGCCGCGCGCATCCGTCAGAGGAGACGCCAGACCGGCGGAGAAGGTTGGGGGGGAGCGCTTTGGGGCGCTCCCACCCGGTGGTCTACGACTCCTCGGACGCGCGCTCCGTCTGGGCCCGGGCCGCGATCTCGTGCACGACGCCGGGGTCGGCCAGCGTGGTCGTGTCACCCAGCTCCCGCTTCTCGGCGACGTCGCGGAGAAGGCGGCGCATGATCTTGCCCGAGCGGGTCTTGGGCAGGTCCGGCGCGAAGAGGATGTTGGCGGGTGCCGCGAACCGGCCGATCTTGTGGCCGACGTGGTCGCGCAGCTCGCGGAGCATCTCCGGCGAGCCGGGATCGCCGCCCTTCAGGGTGACGAAGGCGACGATCGCCTGCCCCGTGCGCTCGTCGGCGCGCCCGCAGACGGCCGCCTCGGCGACCTTGGGATGGTCGACCAGCGCG
Organism: Candidatus Dormiibacterota bacterium; assembly: GCA_036272915.1. Classification (GTDB taxonomy): domain Bacteria; phylum Chloroflexota; class Dormibacteria; order Dormibacterales; family Dormibacteraceae; genus DATAXV01. The sequence continues at coordinate 22,005 of DATAXV010000026.1, read as the reverse complement.
GACTCGACCTCGATCGTGGAGATCCGGTGGCCGGAGACGTTCATGACGTCGTCGACGCGGCCCAGCAGCCAAAAGTCGCCGTCCTCGTCGACGCGGGCGCCGTCGCCCACGTAGTAGAGGCCGGGGTAGGTCGACCAGTAGGTCTCCTTGTAGCGCTCGTCGTCGCCGAAGATGCCGCGCAGCATCGCGGGCCAGGGCCGGCGCAGGACCAGATAGCCGCCGCTCCCCGGCGGCACCTCGTTGCCGGCGCTGTCGAACACCGCCGCGTCCACGCCCGGGAAGGGCTTGGTCGCCGAGCCCGGCTTGAGGGTGGTCACGCCCGGCAGCGGCGTGATCAGGATCATCCCGGTCTCCGTCTGCCACCAGGTGTCGACGACCGGGCAGCGGCCGCCGCCGATGTTGTCGCGGTACCAGATCCAGGCCTCGGGGTTGATCGGCTCGCCGACCGTGCCGAGCAGCCGCAGCGAGGAGAGATCGTGCCTCTCGGCGTGCTCGGTGCCCCACTTCATATGCGTCCGGATCGAGGTCGGCGCGGTGTAGAGGATGGTGGCCTTGTAGCGCTCGACGATGTCCCACCACCGCTCCCGGTCGGGGAAGTCGGGCGCGCCCTCGTAGAGGACGCTGGTGACGCCGTTGGTGAGCGGTCCGTAGACGATGTAGCTGTGGCCGGTGATCCAGCCGACGTCGGCGGCGCACCAGTAGATCGAGTCCGGCTTGATGTCGAAGATGTAGTGGTGGGTCGTCGACACGCCGGCGAGGTAGCCGGCGGTGGTGTGGACGATGCCCTTGGGCTTGGCCGTCGTGCCCGAGGTGTACATGAGGAAGAGCAGGTCCTCGGAGTCCATGGGCTCGCAGGGACAGCTCCTGGGGTCGTCGCTCACGTCCGAGGTCAGGTCGTGCCACCAGACGTCCCTGCCCTCGGTGAAGGGCACCTCGGCGCCGGTGCGGCGGAGGACGACGCAGCGCTTGACGTCGGGCGACTGAGAGAGGGCCTCGTCGGAGGTGAGCTTGAGCGGCACCACGTTGCCGCGGCGCCAGCCCTGGTCCTGCGTGATCAGAACCTCGCAGCCCATGTCGACCATCCGGCTGCCCAGGGAGTCGGCGCTGAAGCCGCCGAAGACGACGGTGTGCGGAGCGCCGAGGCGGGCGCAGGCGAGCATGGCGATCGGCAGCTGGGGAACCATCCCCATGTAGATCGCGACCGCCGTGCCCTTGCCCACGCCCAGCTTCTTGAGGCCGTTGGCGAAGGCCGTGATCTCCCGCTGGAGGTCGGCGTACGTGACCTCGCGCCGCTCGTTCTCGGGCTCGCCCTCCCAGTAGTACGCGACCCTGGCGCCGTTGCCCTGCTCGACGTGCCGGTCGACGGCGTTGTAGCAGGCGTTGAGCCTGCCGCCGATGTACCACTTGGCGAAGGGCGCGTTCCACTCGTAGAGCGTGTGGAAGGGCTCGAACCAGCTCAGCCGCTTCTCTCCCTGCTCCCGCCAGAAGTCCTCGAAGTCCCGGTCGTAGATGTCGGGCTGGGCGTTGGCCTGGGCCGCGAAGGCCGGATCGGGCGGATACCGCCTGTCCTCGGAGAACAGTGCATCGATGTTCCGTTCCGTCCCCTGCGTGCTCATACCATCACCTTCCTTGTCGCCTCGAGAAATGCCTGCATCCGCTCCACAGCCTGCTCGATGTCCTCCTCCCCACGCGTGTAGGCGAGCCGGATATAGCCCCGCCCCTGCGCTCCGAATCCGCTTCCGCTGAGAACCGCCACGCCCGCCTCGTCGAGGAGCCGGCGGGCGAGCTCGGCGTCGTCCATGCCCGTGCCCTCGATGTTGGGGAAGACGTAGAAGGCTCCCTGAGGACGGGCGCACCGGACGCCGGGGAGCCGGTTCATGCCGTCGACGAGGAGGTCGCGCCGGCCCTTGAACTGGGCCACCATCCGCTCGACGGCCGCCTCCGAGTCGGGCGACTCCCAGGCCTCGATCGCGGCCACCTGGGTGAAGGCGGCGGCGCAGGAGGAGGTGTTGATCATGAGACGCTCGAAGTACCCGACCAGCGGCCGGGGGACGACCGCGTAGCCGAGGCGCCACCCGCACATGGCGTAGGTCTTCGACATGCCGTCCAGCAGCACCGTGCGCTCGGCCATGCCCGGCTGCGCCCAGAGCGAGACATGGGGGCGGTCGTAGACCAGCCGCGAATAGATCTCGTCGGAGATGACCAGCAGGTCGTGCTTCTCGGCCAGCGCGGCGATGGCGGCGACGTCCTCCGCCTCGAGCACGCCACCGGTCGGGTTCTGCGGCGAGTTGACGATCAGAAGCCGCGTGCGCGGCGTGATCAGCCCGGCCAGCTCCTCCACGTCGAGGCGGAAGTTCCGCTGCTCGCGCAGGGGGACGGGGACGACCTTGGCGCCGACGAACTCGATCAGCGAGGCGTAGGCGGGATAGCCGGGATCGGGGCAGAGGACCTCGTCCCCGGGCTCGATGCAGGTGAGCAGCGTGAAGTGCACCACGTTCTTGGTGCCGGGGATGAGGACGATGCAGCCGGGGTCCACCTCGACGCCGGTCCGATGCTGCAGGTGCCGGGCCAGGGACTCCCTGACCTCCCTGATCCCGACCGCCGGCGTGTAGTGCGTGTAGCCCTCGTGCAGCGCGGCGACCGCCGCCTCGATGATGTTGGGCGGGGTGGCGAAGTCAGGCTCGCCGATCTCCAGGTGGATGATGTCGCGCCCCTCGGCCGCGAGCTGCGTGGCCCGGGCCAGAACCTCGAACGCGCTTTCAGTACCCAGACGTTGCATACGCTCAGCGATCCGTGGCTTCATCGGTCTCAGATTAGTCCGACGCGGCATCCGACATCAGACCGTGCGATGCGCCGACCGGCGCCGTGCGGCCGCACGGCGCCGGTCGGTCCGGAGCGGGCGGACGCCGGCCTCGCCCTTGAGCTCAGTCGCCGGAGGTCCGTTCCTGCTCCAGTTCCTGCTCCAGCTCCTGCTCCCGGGGGACCTCGGCATCATCGGTGGGCGCCGGCTTCGATCCCCTCCGGCGCCGCTCCCGCCGGGCGCTCAGCCGGCCGTGGCTGATCCACACCGTCCGCTGCGCCCGGCGGGCGATGGCGCTGTCGTGGGTGACCAGGATGCAGGTGAGCCCGCGGTCGCGCCACAGCGTCTCCAGCAGATCGATGATCTCGTCCCTCGTGTCCTCGTCGAGGTTGCCGGTGGGCTCGTCGGCGAGGATGACACGGGGGTACTTGACCAGCGCGCGTGCGATCGCCACGCGCTGCTGCTGGCCCCCCGAAAGCTCGGAGGGGAGGTGGTTGATCCTCTCCTCCAGGCCGACCTCGACAAGCGCCTGGAGGGAGCGTTCCCGGCGCTCCGAGCCGCGCACGCGGAGCGGCACCAGGGCCGTCTCGACGTTCTCCAACGCAGTCAGCGTGGGCAGCAGGTTGAAGGTCTGGAAGATGAAGCCGAAGGAGCTTCCGCGGAGCCGGGTCAGCTGCCCCTCGCGGAGCCTGCCCAGGTCCCTGCCGTCGAACGTGAGCGTGCCCGACGTGGGGCGGTCGAGAGCGCCGAGAAGCTGGAGGAGGGTCGTCTTGCCTCCCCCGGTGGAGCCCTGGACGGCGAGGAACTCACCCGCGCCGATGCTGAGGTCGACGTCCCGGAGCGCGATCACCTTGCTGCTGAACCGCTTGCCGACCTTGCTGAGCTCGTACATCGGCGTCCCACTCCTGGTTGCAGCGACGCTGCCCTCCTGGCTCACTCCACCCTCCTCAGCGCCGCCGCCGGGCGCAGGCTGGCCGCGCGCCAGCCGCCGAACATGCCGGCGATCAATCCGCCCGCGATGGCCAGGACGACGGCGAGGATGAGAGCCTCGGTCTGGACGTGTGCGATCAGGTGCAGGTAGAGCGTGTGGGTGCCGGGGTCGGCGGGACCGCCGCGTCCGGGGAACCCTCCACCCCGTCCCGGGAAGCCGCCGCGGCTCGGCGTGCCCGCCGTCGGCGCGTTGGAGGCCCCGGTGATGGCCGTCAGCGTCGGCGCCAGCCGGGTCACGAGCGCGGCGCCGCCGAAACCGATCGCGATGCCGACGATGCCCCCGGCGATACCCTGGACGATGGACTCGCTCATGACCTGGGCGACGATCCGGCGCGTCGTCCAGCCCAGCGCCTTCAGGGTCCCGAACTCACGGACACGTCTGGAGACGGCGGCGATGCTGAGCAGGCTGGCGATGCCGAATGCGGCGATCAGCACCGCCACCGACAGCCAGAGGCCGAGCTTAGTGGCCAGGGTCGACGCGTTGGAGAGTGACCCCGTGACCTCGTTGGCGAGATCGGCCGAGGTGGTGATGGTCGCGCTCGAATCCAGCTTGGCGATCTCCGACTGGACCTTCGAGATCTCGGTCGCGTCGGCCGCTCTGACGTAGATCTGGGTGACGTCCCCGGTGAGGCTGGACAGCTTCTGCGCCACGCCCAGGGGGATGAAGAGGTCGACGCTGCTACCCGACGGCTCGTCGACCAGGCCAACCACCGTGAAGGAGGTGCCGGCAACGGTGACGGTCGACCCCGCCTTAAGGCTCTGCTGCTTGGCATAGGAGGTGCTGACGACGGCGTCGGCGGCGGTGGCCGAGGTCAGGAAGTGCCCGGAGGTGATATCAGAGGCGGTGATCGGACCCAGGTTGGAGTTGCTCACGTCGATGCCGGTGACGGAGGTGGTGTTGATGCTGACCGGCGACGCGCCTCCCGAGCCACCGCCCTTGACGAAACCCCCGCGCCCGCTCGGGTTGGAGGAGAAGTGGCCCTGGATGTTGACATCGGTGAGCTCAAGCGCGCTCGCCACCTGGGCGACGCCCGAGAGCTTTCGGATCGAGTTCGCCGTCTTCTGACTCAGCGTGCCCTGCCCGGCGGCGGAGAGCACGTCCCGGCTGAAGGCCTTCCCCGCCTGCGAACCCGACGGCGGTGCGAAGCCGAAGTGGGTCGGACCGCCCGAGCCGGCCGTCGCCGTCTTGCTGACGGTGAGATCGGTGCCGACCCCGTAGAGCGCATGCAGCACCTGGGTCTGAGCCTGGCCGACGCCCGAGATCGCCGCCGTCACGGTCAGCACCAGGCCGATGCCCACGGCGAGACCGAGGGAGACGACCAGAGCCTGGCGGTAGCGGCGACGGAGCTCCCGGGTCAGGTAGATGAACAGCACGTGACGCCCTCCTTGGGCTGCTATGGACTCGGCGCCGCGGGCCGGCGGGCTCCGCGGATCGTCTCGTCCCCCCGTAGCGATGCTCGGCGCGAAAACTGTGGGCTGGCCAATAGTTTGCTGTGAGCTTCCTTTGTTCGGGGTCAAGCCACCGCGCCCCGGAAGCCCGGCGCACGGCCGCCGCTTCAGCGCCGGCGTAGCCTCGCGGCATTCCGAAGCCGCGGGGATCGTCGACCATGGCTCCGGCGGCTTCCAGTGTCGCGAGGAGGGACCCCGCCCTCCCGCCAGCTTCGGGTCCTGGCCGTTCCGGGCGGTTCAGCGGGACGGCGATCGGCGACAACATCGCGACGGCGCTGTTCGGCGGGGTCTCACCTGATCGCGACGCTGTTCCTCGAGGTGTCCCCGCCTCTCGCCGGTGGCTACCGCCCTGCGCGGCGCTGACCGCCCCGCTCGCGCTCCCGGTGCTGTTCCTGCTGCTCAGAGACCGCGAGCCGGGCCCTCGCCGACCGGGCCGGGCCGGGCCCTCCTGACGGCGGCCCCCCTCTACCCTCCGACCAGGGCCAGCCAGTTGCCGTCGGGGTCGGCGGCGTAGGCGCGCCGGTGGCCGGCGACGTGCTGAAAGGGCTCGACCAGGATGGGGACGCCCGCATCGCGGAGCTCCCCGACGGTGCCGTCGACGTCGCGGCACCAGAGGACGAGCTCGTGGTGGCTTCCCCAGATCGGGGCGGGCAGGCCCATCTCGACCACCTCCCCACCGTGGCTGATGGCGAGCACCGATCCGCCGAGGCGCAGCTCCACGTGCAGCGGCCGGCCCTCCTCCGGGAAGCGGAAGGTCTCCTGGAAGCCGAGGACGTCTCGGTAGAAGTCGAGCGCGCGGGCCACGTCGTCGGTGAAGACGTTCGGCATCCAGTTGGAGAAGCGTTGGGTGGCGGGCACGTCAGGACCCCTGGGCGGCGGCGAGAGGGAGCACGCTGGCGAAGGTCTCGACCACATGGGCGGCGGCCGACGGCCCGCTGAGCGCGCGCAGCATCCGGTCCGCCTCACGGCCGTAGCGCTCGAGGTGGCGGTGCGAGTACTCGACGCGCGTCTCCTCGTCGCCCATCGGTGCGAACATGACCTCGATCTCCGAGGCACGGGCGGGGTCCGGCTCGAACGTCCAGTCAGGTCCGACCAGCCAGGTGAGGAGAACGCGGTGGGGCGGCTCCCAGACCAGGACCCTCCCCCAGTCCCGCTCGCGATCCCCGGGACCGCGCTCGTACCAGCGCCCGCCGACGAACGGCTCCAGGATGGCCTCCTCGCCAGGCGGATCGGCCAGGTGATGGGTGGCGACCGGCCACCACCTCAGCCCGGTGAAGACGCGGAAGGCGACCGCGAGCGGCGCCCTCACAGTGACCTCGATCGTGATCAGGACCTCTTCCTCTTCCATCATCGGTGCCTCCTTGCGCGCCTCCTCCTCGGCGGCTTCCTGAAACGCGCCCAGTGCCTGTGCCCAGTACCAGTCGAAGTGCTCCCGCAGCCGTCGCATCGCCTCGGCGTTGAGCTGGTAGAGACGCCGGTTGCCGGCCGGGCGGACGGTGACGACACCCGCATCGCGGAGCACTCGGAGATGCATTGAGACGGCGGGACGGCCGACGGGCAGGCCGCGGGCGATGTGCGAGACCGGCTGCGGTCCGGTGGCGAGCCGGTCGAGAATCTGCCGGCGCACCGGATCGGCCACGGCCTCGACCACATGATCTATGTCAGTCAATGCTGACCGTCAGCTTACGCAGACCAATGGCGGAGGTCAACGGCGGCTCGCCAGAACGCTCCACGCGGCGAGAGGTGCATCTCCGGCGGCGGGGACCGAATCGTCGCCTCTGGGCAGGTGAAGGTGCTTCGACCGCTCGGTTTCGCAGCGGGAGAACGTCGCCGAGCAGTTCGGCATCACCCTGGCGAGCGGAAGGGCTGCGGCTGCGGTGGAATGAACCGTGGCGGAGGCGCGCATACCGGTGCGATTTCAGCAAGACCCGGACACGGGACCGTGACATCTCCGCGTCGCCGATGCGGTCGTCATCAGAGGAGGACGGTCAACCCTCGACGATGCCCGCGGGGCCGCCGCGGAAGCGGTCGCGTTCTCGCTGGAAGCAGGGTCGAGCCCGGTGACGACGGGCAGATCGAATCCCTACGAACGGCGGTCGGCCAGCCCCTACATCTCGCCATGGCGGGCAGCGAGACCCGAGGCTCGGACCATGGTTCGTCGAGCGCCGGGCCGGTGCCTACTTCCGCATCAGCCGATCGATGTCGCGCCACCTTTGACCGAAGACCTTCCCGTCCTTGGCCATCGCCCAGGGGTCGCTGACCTCTCTGGGCAGGGGAAGGAGCCGGCCGTGGCGGAGCGCCCCACGCTCGCCGGCCCGCATCCGCCGATGCCACTCGCGCTTGTCGCGCTTCTCGGAGGGTGCGCCGGTGATGCCGAGGTAGGCGGTCCGGCGACGCGATCGGCTCATGGCGGGACCCATCGTACGGGGGCGGGCGGCGGTTCCGTTTCGACCACACTCCGCATGCCCGACTCGGGACGTCAGCCCTGCCGGACGTTCACATACCAGCTGGAGACGTACTCGAGGCGGTCGCTCGGATCGATCACCGGATTGATCTGCACGCCCCGGATGCGCTTGCTGAGCACGTAGTCGTAGGTCGGCGAGAAGAGGAACGCGGCGGGCGCGGCCTGGACGATCAGCGACTGGAAGTCGGCGTAGGCGGCGGCCCGCTCGCCCCGGTCGGTCAGGTCGCGTCCGTCCTGAAGGTCCTTGTCGATCAGGTCCTGCCGCGGGAGCTCGGGGCTGGAGAAGTTGAGCTGGCCGGGCGACGGGTCCGAATGCCAGAGCGTGTACTGGTCGGGGTCGGGGCCCATGTCGAAGGCGACCAGCGCCAGCTGGTATTCGTGCCGGGCGAGCTTGGTGCCGACCAGCTGCCCCGCCGTCATGGCATGCACGGTGACGTGAACCCCGACGGCGGCCAGCTGACCGGCGATCGCGTGCGCCACCTGGGGATAGGGATAGCCGTCGGGCGTGGACAGGCTGAGGGCGAAGGTGTTGCCGTTCCTGGTCCGGTAGCGCGATCCCGGCTCCAGAACCCAGCCCGCCTGCTGCAGCGCCGCCCTGGCCCCGACCGGGTTGTAGGTGCCACCCGGGCTCGCCTGCCCGGGCGCGTAGGCCCAGCTGGTGGGCGGGATCGGCCCCGGGTCCACCTCCGCCCTGCCGCCGAGCACGCCGTTGACGATGGCGTTGCGGTCGATCGCCTCGTCCAGCGCCTGCCGCACCGAGGTCTGGCCGAAGAAGGCGTTGAGCGAGGGCTTCTGGAGGTTGAAGAGCAGGGCCACGTAGCTGTAGGTCTGGAGCTGCCGGACGACCAGGTTGGGGTGCGCCCCGAGCGAGGCCAGCGAGGGCGGCTGCAGGGACCCGACGGTGTCGGCCTGGCCGTCGGCGACGGCGTTGAAGGCCGCCCCCAGCGTCTGGTAGGACTGGAAGACGAAGCCGCCGAGCAGCGGCCGCGGCCTCGCCCTGGTGTTGCGGACCAGGGTCACCCGCTCGCCGTTCTGGCTGATCGATCGCACCCGGAAGGGCCCGGTCCCGAAGGCCTCCGCCTCGCTGTGGGCGTCGCCCTCGATCCGGCTGGCGGCGATGTCGGAGAAGATGTGCTCGGGGATGATCCCCTGGCGCAGCGTCTCCGGGAAGGCGGCGTTGGGCGCGACCAGCGTGAACTGGACCGCGTGGTGGTTCAGCTGCTGGACCTGCACGTCCCTCCAGACGTCGCTGCCGGAGCCGGCATACGCCGGGTTCTGGAGCAGGTGGTAGGTGAAGACGACGTCGCCGGCGGTGAAGGGCGCCCCGTCCGCCCAGCGGACGTCCTGGCGCAGCTGGACGGTGTAGGTGAGCCCGTTGCCGGAGACCTTCCAGCCCGAGGCCAGCAGCGGCACCACGTCCTGGCTGGAGTTGACGGTGGTCAGCCCCTGATAGATCAGGCTGTCCACGTCCTGGTCGTTCTGCCCGGTCTCGAAGAGGGGGTTGAGCGGGCCGATCTGCCCGGCGACCGCCTCCGTCACCGAGCCGCCGGACTGGGCCGAGAGGTGAACGGTGGGCACCGGCACCGACGGCACCTGCAGGCGGCAGGCGGACAGCATCATGACGCAGGCGAGAGCGCAGAGGAGGACACGCCGCGGCACGGCGCGCGCTCAGGAACCGGGGTGGGAGGCGACCCAGATGTTGGCGATGGAGATGACGAGGAAAGCCGCGGCCAGCACCCAGGTCGTGAAATAGAGCTGCCGCTCAAGGCCTCGCCGGGTCCGGTAGCCACCCCCGATCCCGCCGTCACCGCCACCGAGGGTCCCGCCGAGCCCGCTCGTCGCCTTGGGGGTCTGCAGCAGCACGCCCGCCATGAGCAGCACGGCCACGATCACCTCGAGGATGACGAACGCGTTCTTGAGACCTTCCATGAGTTCGGAGCCGATTCTAACAACGCGTGCGGCCGGAGGGGCCCGCCGAGCGTGCCCCTCCGCGCCGGATGCGCGCTGCTACTTGGCCGCGGCCAGCCTCTCGGCGACCGACTGCCAGTTGATGACGTTGAAGAACGCGGCGATGTAGTCGGGGCGCCGGTTCTGGTAGCGCAGGTAGTAGGCGTGCTCCCAGACGTCGATGCCGAGCACCGGGACGCCGCCGTCCATGGCCGGGTTGTCGCCGTTGGCGAAGCCCTTCACCGCGAGCTTGCCGCCGTTGACGTAGAGCCAGGCCCAGCCGCTTCCGAACTGGGTCGTGGCGGCCTTGGTGAAGGTGTCCTTGAAGCTGGCGAAGTCGCCGAACGCCGCGGCGATGGCGTCGGCCACCGGGCCGGTCGGCTCGCCGCCGCCGGTCCCGCTCAGGGACTGCCAGAAGATCGAGTGGTTGAGGTGCTGGCCGCCGTTGTTCTTGACGGCGGTGCGGATGTCCTCCGGGATCGAGGCCAGGTCGCCGACCAGCTCCTCCACGCTCTTGGAGGCCAGCTCGGGGTGCTTCTCGATCGCCGCATTCAGGTTGGTGACGTAGGTCTGGTGATGCTTGTCATGGTGGAGCTGCATCGTCTGCGCGTCGATGTGGGGCTCCAGAGCGTCATACGCGTAGGGAAGCGCGGGCAGTTCGAACGCCATGTGCTAAACCTCTCCAGCTTGTGGAATTGACCGGGGTTCCAACCTACGCCTGTCCACCGGTGGCGGGCGTGCGTTCCGCCACCTTGCCGCGACCCTGGTTCTTGACCGCCTCGATCGACCTGGCGGCGGCCTCCGGGTCCAGATACTCTCCCCCGCGGCGCAGCGGGCGCAGGGACGCGTCCAGCTCGTACAGGAGCGGGATGCCGGTGGGGAGGTTGAGCCCGACCACGTCCTTGTCGGACATCCCGTCCAGATGCTTGACCAGCGCCCGGAGGGAGTTGCCGTGAGCTGAGATCAGCACCGTCCGGTCCGACACCAGGTCGGGGACGATGCTGTCGTACCAGTAGGGGAGCATCCGGGCGACCACGTCCTTCAGGCACTCGCTGCGCGGCCTGAGCTCCTCCGGCAGCGTCGCGTACCGGGGATCCCGGCTCTGCGAGTAGGGGTCGTCGTCCGGGATCGGCGGCGGCGGCTCGTCGTAGGAGCGGCGCCAGCGCATGAACTGCTCCTCGCCGAACTGCTGCAGCGTCTCCGCCTTGTTCTTGCCCTGGAGGGCGCCGTAGTGGCGCTCGTTCAGCCGCCAGGAGCGGCGGACCGGCAGCCAGAGCCGCTCGCACGCCTCGAGGGCGATGTCGGCGGTCTGGATGGCCCGGCGCAGCAGCGAGGTGTGGACCAGGTCGGGGTACAGCCCCCGCTCGGCCAGCAGCTCGCCGCCCCGCCGCGCCTCCTCCTGGCCCTTGGGGCTGAGGCCGACGTCGACCCAGCCACAGAAGAGGTCGAGCGCGTTCCACTCGCTCTCACCGTGGCGGAGCAGGATGAGACGGCTCATCGCTTCGCCTCCAGGCCGCGCGCGGCCACCACCTCGATCATGGTTGCGAACTCCTCGGCGAGGAGGCTGGCACCGCCGACGAGGCAGCCGTCGCAGCTCTCCAGGCTCACGTACTCAGCGACGTTGGCGGCCTTGACGCTGCCGCCGTAGAGGATGCGGACCCCGGCCGCGGCCGCCTCCCCCAGCGCCGCGGCGACCCCCGCGCGGCAGCGGTCCATGACCGGCCCGGCGTGGGCGGCGTCGGCGCTGCGACCGGTCCCGATCGCCCAGACCGGCTCGTAGGCGATGACCAGACGGGCGGCGTCCGCCGGCGTGAGCTTGGCGAGGTCCCGGGCCAGCTGACCGCCGACGATCTCGTCGGTCCGCCCGGCCACGTGCTCGTCCTCGCGCTCACCGACGCAGATCAGGGCGCCCAGGCCGGCGTCGATCACCGACCGGGCCTTGCGGGCCACCGCCTCGTCGGTCTCGCCGAACAGCGTGCGCCGCTCGGAGTGGCCGAGGATGACCCAGTCGCACCAGCCGCGGAGCATGGACGGAGCCACCTCGCCGGTGAAGGCGCCGGCATCCGCCCAGTGGCAGTTCTGGGCGCCCAGCCGGAGCGACTCCGGCCGCCGCTGCTCGTGCACCGGCAGGAGCCAGGGGAAGGGCGGGAAGACGGCCACCTCGACCCCCTCCCGCCAGCCTGCCGCGGCCGCCTCGACGGCCCCGGCCAGGGTCAGCGCCTGGTCCAGGCTGGCCGGGTTCATCTTCCAGTTCCCGGCGAGCAGGGGCAGGCGCGCCACCTCAGTCCGCCTCACGAAGCACGGCCACGCCGGGGAGCTGCCTGCCCTCGAGGTACTCGAGGGTCGCGCCGCCGCCGGTGGAGACGTGGGAGAACCGGCCGGCCAGGCCGAGCTGCTCGACGGCGGCGGCGGTGTCCCCGCCGCCGACCAGGGAGAAGGCCTCGGCGGCGGCGACCGCCTCGCCCAGCGCCCTCGTCCCCCCCGCGAACTCGGGGATCTCGAAGACGCCGACCGGCCCGTTCCAGACGACGGTGCCGGCGGCCGCGACCTCGGCGGCGAAGCGGCGCCGGGTCTCGGGCCCGACGTCCAGCATCGACCAGCCGGGCTCGACCTCGTCGACACCGACGACGCGGGTCGGGACGCCGCTCTCCATCGACTGGGCGACGACCGCGTCGACCGGCAGCACCAGCTTGTCGCCGGCGCCGGCGGCCACCTCGCGAGCCGCGTCGAGGGCCTCGTCCTCGACGAAGCTGGAGCCGATCTCCATGCCCTTCGCCTTGAAGAAGGTGTTGGCCATGGCGCCGCCGATGAGCATGCGATCGACCTTGGGCAGAAGGTAGCTGAGCACCCCGGCCTTGGTCGAGATCTTGGCCCCGCCGATGATCGCCACCAGCGGTCGCCGCGGCTCGTCCAGCGCCCGGTGCAGCGCCTCCAGCTCCGCCTGCATCAGCCGGCCCGAGTAGGCGGGCAGCGTCGTCGCCACCCCGACCACCGAGGCGTGCGCCCGGTGGGAGGCGGCGAAGGCGTCGTTGACGTAGAGCTCGGCGTGGGCCGCCAGCCGGGCTGAGAAGTCGGGGTCGTTGGCCTCCTCCTCGGGGTGGAAGCGCACGTTCTCGAGCAGCGCCACCTGCCCGTCCCGGAGGGCGGAGACGATCTCCTGGGCGGAGGATCCGACGCAGTCCTCGGCGAAGAGGACCTCGCAGCCGAGCAGCTCGCCCAGCCGGGTCGCGACGGGCCGCAGCGAGTAGGTCGGATCGACCTTGCCCTTGGGCCGGCCGAGGTGAGAGGTGACGATCACGCGGGCGCCGCGGTCGGCCAGCTCCCTGAGCGTGGGCACGGCCGCCCGGAGCCGGGTCTCGTCGGAGATCCGGCCCTCGCGAAGGGGAACGTTGAGGTCCTCCCGGACCAGCACCCGCCGGCCCTGGACCTCGACCGCGTCGAAGCAGGCCTCCACCGTCACAGGCGCTCGGCGACGTGGCCGACCAGGTCGACCATGCGGCAGCTGAAGCCCCACTCGTTGTCGTACCAGGCGACGACCTTGGCCGTGTGCTCGCCCAGGGCCAGGGTCGAGGGGGCGTCCAGGATCGAGGAGCGCGGGTCGTTCTTGAAGTCGGAGGAGACCAGCTCGCCGTGGCTGACGCCCAGGATCCCCTTGAGCTCGCCGTCGGCCGCCTGCTCCATGGCCTCGTTGATGGCGTCGACCGTCACCGACTTCCGCAGCTCGACGCTGAGGTCGACCACGGAGACGCAGAGGACGGGCACCCGGAAGGACATGCCGATGAACTTGCCGGCCAGCTCGGGCAGAACCTCGGCGACGGCCCGGTTGGCGCCGGTCGAGGTGGGGATGATGTTGTCGGCCGCGGCCCGGGCCCGGCGCAGGTCCTTGTGGGGCAGGTCCTGCAGCCGCTGGTCGGCGGTGTAGGCGTGGATCGTGGTCATCAGGCCGTGCTCGACGCCGAAGTTCTCGTTCAGGACCTTGACCAGCGGCACCAGGCAGTTGGTCGTGCAGCTGCCGTTGGAGATCACGTTGTGGTTGGCCGCATCGTAGCCCTCGTCGTTGACGCCCATGACCACGGTGTAGTCCTGGTTGGTCGCCGGGGCGGAGATGAGCACCTTCTTGGCGCCGCCGTCGTCGATGTGCGCCCTCGCCTTCTTGGCGTCGGTGAAGAGCCCGGTCGACTCGATCACGATGTCGACGCCGAGGTCGCGCCAGGGCAGCTGCCTGGGGTCGGGGGTGGAGAGGAACTTCGTCGGCCGGCCGTCGACGCAGATCTCGCCGTCCTTGCCGCTGACCTCTGCGGGCAGGACGCCCAGCCCGGTGTCGTACTTCAGGAGGTGGGCGAAGGTCGCCGCGTTGCCCAAATCGTTGACCGCCACGATCTCGATCTCGGGGTTCAGCTGCCGGGCGGCCCGGTAGATGTTCCGGCCGATGCGACCGAAACCGTTGATGCCAACTCTGATGGTCATACCTCTTCTCCAGGTCGGTTTCGCAAGTTGCTCAAAATCGGCTCCATGGTAGATCGCGGCGCCCGGCGCCCGAGGCGCGCGACCTGGGGGGACGGCGGTAGGCTCTCCCCATCTCCTTCGCCGCCGACGTCAAGAGCGAGCTCTGCGGCCTGCTGCCCGCCCGGCCCTGCTGTCAGGAGCATGAGCTTTGGGCGCTGCACGCCGCCTGCCACGGCGGTGTCGAGGGCGACGCGGTCCGATTCCCGCTGCTGCGCAGCGAGCTCGCCCGGAAGGTGGTTGGCCTCGCCCACCTCCTCGGCTGGGAGGCGGGCTACGAGGTGGTCCGCCACCCCAAGCAGCTCACCTTCGAGGTCGTCGCCCGGCCGCCCGCCCCGGCGCTGACCGCGTTCCTGCGGCCGCCGGCCGCGCCCGAGCGGCGCTGCGACCGCCGGGCCGCGATGCGGGGCATGTTCCTCGGCTGCGGATCGGTCAACGCGCCCAGCGCCCGGTATCACCTCGAGCTGGTCGCCCCCGACCAGGCCTGGGCGGACGTGCTCGCCCTGCTGCTCCGCTCGGAGAGCATCAGGGCCGGCCTCACCGAGCGCTCCGGGCATCCCCTCTGCTACGTGAAGGACGGCGACGGCGTGGCTCGCGTCCTCTCCTTGGTCGGCGCCTCGCGGGCGGTCATGGCCTTCGAGAACGCGCGCGTGGTGCGCGAGCTCAACGCCCAGGTCAACCGCCAGCTCAACTTCGAGACCGCCAACCTGGACAAGACGGCGACCTCCAACACCCGCCAGCTGGCCGCGATCAAACACCTCGAGGAGAGGGGCGGGCTGGACCGCCTGCCCCCGGCGCTGCGCGAGATCGCCCAGCTGCGGCTGCGCCAGCCCGAGCTCAACCTGACCGAGATCGCGCGGCTCCTCGACCTCTCCAAGTCGGGGATCAACCACCGCCTGCGGAGGCTGCTGGACGCGGCGGCCACGGTCGAGCCCGAGGACTGAATCCGGCTCCATCCTCCAGGATCTGGACCCTCCACAAACCCGCTTCCCGCTCTGGATTCGACAGGACAAGCGAGCGACCGAGGCGTGTCCTTGCGCACGCCGGCAACGAGCCATGCACGAAACCAGATCAGACCCGGCGACCCTTCTTCCAGCGACCCATCCGGCCCCAGTTCCACGACCTCCGCTGCCTGCGGCCCGAGTCTCCAGGGCGCTATCTCCATGATATCTTAGTGATATCACTTATCCGGCTCGGGACACTCGAGATGAGGGGGAGGCGCGGTGGGACCGTGTCCTCGACTCGAAGAGGCTGAGATGTTCGGAGTGAACGTGGAGGGCGAAGGGTTGAGCTCGGAATCGCGAGGAGGAGGGGAACGCAGCTCTCGCCGACCGGGCACCGAACCTCGGCCGAGCCGCCTGGTGGCCGGCGCGATCTGCTGGATCCTGGCGCTGGAGTACTTCGCCGGGCAGGCCATCGCCCAGGCCGCATGGAAGACGCCCTACAGCCTGACGACGAACGTGGTCAGCGACCTGGGCGTCACCACCTGTGGGCAACTGACAATCCTCGGGTCGTCGCGCGGCTACATCTGCTCTCCGCTCCACTGGGTGTATGCCGCCTCGTGCGTCCTGTTCGGATTGCTGGCCCTGGCCGGTGCGATCCTCACCTGGCCGGCGTGGCCCCGCCGGCGGCTGGCCACCTGGGGTCTGGTCTTCCTCTGCGTGCTGGGAGTGGGAGGGTGCTTGACGGTTTGAACCCGGAGAACGTCAGAATCGCGCTACACGCCCTGGGCTCGCTCAGCAGCATCCTCTGCGGTGTCCTCGGAATGCTGCTTCTCGGCCTCGCCGTCTGGCCGGCTCGCCGCCTGCTCGCCGCAGTCTCGGTTGCACTCGGCGTCTCTGGCCTGGTCGCGTTCGTCCTGCTGGAAAGCGTGCACTACGGACCGCTTGGTGCTGGTGGGGATGAGCGTCTTGCGCTGGGCTCTGTCGGAGCCTGGATGGCGGCCGTCGGCATCTCGTTCCTGGTGGGCTACGGCGGAGGGCGTGACCCCCTTGCGATCCAGGGCCCTCCGAATGGGCATGAGTAATCCCCTGAACCTGGACCCGCGATGGCCGGACTGGAGCCCCTCCCCCTCCCCGCCCTGATCCAATCCCCACGATTCCCGTGGCCGGCGACATCGACGCCCGCCATGATCTCGCCGAATCCGCCGGGCGGGCGGATAATCGAAGTTGGCAATGAGCGCGCCACACCGGCACCGTCAGGCGGCCGTGGCGGCCCCCCGCCGAGAGCGGCTCGGGCTGGACGCCGACCGGGTCCTGACGATGTACCGGCAGATCATGCTGGCCCGCCTCCTCGACGAGCGGATGTCGGTCCTCAACCGCCAGGGAAGGGCCCCGTTCATGATCTCCGGGCAGGGTCAGGAGGGCACCCAGGTGGCGGCCGCCGCCGCCCTTCGACCGGGCCGGGACTGGCTCTGCCCCTACTACCGCGACCTCGCCTTCTGCCTGGCCATGGGCATGACCCCGCTGGAGGTGATGCTGGGCGTCTTCTCCCGCGCCGCCGACCCCACCTCGGGTGGACGCCAGATGCCCGCCCACTACGGCCTGCGCCGGCTCCGGATCGTCAGCGGCTCCAGCGTCGTCGCCACACAGGTCGTCCACGCGGCCGGCATCGCCTACGCCAGCAGGGTCAGGGGCGAGGACGACGTCACGGTCGTCTGCGCCGGGGACGGGTCGACCTCGGAGGGCGACTTCCATGAGGGACTGAACTTCGCCGGCATCCACCGGCTGGCCGTGATCTGCCTGGTCCAGGACAACGAGTACGCGATCTCCGTCCCCCACCGCCTGCAGATGACGGTGGACTCGGTCGCAGACCGCGCCGCCAGCTACGGCTGGGCCGGGGCCACCGTCGACGGCACGGACGTACTCGGCGTCTACGAGGTGATGGTGGAGGCGGTGAGACGCGCCCGCTCCGGTGGCGGTCCGACCCTGATCGACGCCAAGGTCACCCGCTTCTCCTCCCACTCATCGGACGACGACCAGCGGCGCTACCGCCCCGCGACCGAGCTCTCCGACCTCCCCCGCCACGATCCCCTGCTCCGGCTGCGCTCCGAGCTGCTCGAGGAGCGGACGCTGACCGAGGCGCGCGACCGGGAGCTCCGCCGCGACTGCGAGCGCGAGGTCGAGGAGGCGGTTCGAGAGGCCGAGGCGTCCCCCTCGCCGGATCCCGCCGACATCGGCCGGCACGTTCTCGCCGAGGAGGACTGAGATGGCGGCGGCGACGCTGGTCGACGCCATCCGCCAGGCGCTGGCGGAGGAGATGGAGCGGGACGAGCGGGTCTGGCTGCTCGGCGAGGACGTCGGCCGCAAGGGTGGCGTCTTCCTCGCCACCGAGGGCCTGCAGGAGCGCTTCGGCGAAGCACGCGTCCTGGACTCGCCACTGGCCGAGTCGGGCATCGTCGGCGT
Organism: Candidatus Dormiibacterota bacterium; assembly: GCA_036272915.1. GTDB lineage: Bacteria > Chloroflexota > Dormibacteria > Dormibacterales > Dormibacteraceae > DATAXV01. Next base: position 4,448 of record DATAXV010000026.1, on the reverse strand, counting down.
CGCCATCGGCTCCGCCCTGAACGGTCTGCGGCCGGTCGCCGAGATCCAGTTCGCCGACTTCATCCACCCCGCCTTCGACCAGATCGTGAGCGAGGCGGCACGCATCCGCTACCGCTCCAACGGCGACTTCACCTGTCCCATGGTGATCCGCTCGCCCTTCGGCGGCGGCGTCCACGGCGGGCTCTACCACTCCCAGTCGGTGGAGGCCTTCTACGCCCACGTGCCCGGACTGGAGGTGGTCATACCCAGCTCCCCGGCGGACGCCAAGGGCCTGCTCAAGTCGGCCATCCGCGACCCCAACCCGGTCATGTTCTTCGAGCACAAGCGGACCTACCGGCTGATGCGGGAGGAGATCCCCGAGGGCGATCACCTGGTGCCGATCGGGAGGGCCGCCGTCCGCCGCCCCGGCCGGGGTCTGACCTGTGTCGCCTGGGGCCTGATGGTCCACTACTGCATGGCCGCGGCGGCCGAGGTCGAGGCGGAGGGCATCGACGCCGAGGTCATCGACGTCCGCACGCTGCGACCGCTCGACGAGGAGACGATCCTCGAGTCGCTGCGCAAGACGGGCAGGGCGCTGATCGTCCACGAGGACAACCTGACCGGGGGCTTCGGCGCCGAGATCGCGGCGATCATGGCGGAGAAGGGCTTCGAGGACCTGGACGCCCCGATCACGCGGGTGGCAGGGCCGGACGTGCCGGCGATGCCCTTCAACAAGCCGCAGGAAGAGGCCTTCCTGCCCAGCCCGGAGCGGATCGCAGCGGCGATGCGGGAGCTGGCCCGGTACTGACCGGCGGCGCCGCGGGAGGTAGGCTGGCGTTGTGCATCCCGAGCCCACGCCCGCCTCCGAGCTGGTCGAGCAGCTCGACCCCGAGGGCAGGGTGGTCGGGGTCGTCACCAGGGCCGAGATGCGCCGGCGCAACCTCCCTCACCGGGCCGTCTACGTGCTCGTCATCGACGAGGCGGGGAGACTGCTCGTGCATCAGCGGGCGGACTGGAAGGACGTCTGGCCGAGCCGCTGGGACGTCGCCTTCGGGGGGGTCGCCGGCGTCGGCGAGGCGCCGGTCGAGAACGCCCGCCGGGAGCTGGCCGAGGAGGCGGGGATCCAGGCGCCCCTGCAGCGCCTCGGCCACGGGAGCTACGAGGACGGCGAGGTCCGGGTCAGGGGCGACGTCTACCTGGTCCGGCACGAGGGGCCGTTCACCTTCCCCGACGGCGAGGTGGTGGCGACGGATTGGGTGCCGGCGGCGCGGATACCCCGGTGGCTGGAGGGCCGCCCGGTCTGCCCCGACAGCGTCGCCATCGCCCTGCCCCTGCTCCCCGAACGAACTTCCTGAGGTTCTCTCCTCACCTCGGGATCGACACCCGCTGGCCCGTGCCCGAAGCCGGTCAGCCTGAGGCGCCGGCGTCCCCGGAGGGATCGGCGGCGTAGGAGGTCGCCAGGCCCCGAAGCTGCTTCTCGTCCCAGGTCAGGGTGCCGGCCCGGAGCTCGCCGATCAGCCCGGTCACCCACCGCAGCTCGGCGGCGGTGACCTCGCGCCGGTACTCGTCGTCCAGCAAGGTCACCCGGGGCAACGGGGCGGACTCTCCCGACTCCTCGCCCTCGATCCGGTCCAGGGTGGCGCGGAGCAGGCCGGCCCGAGACTCGAGCGCCGCGAGGAGTTCCTGGGGGGTCAACCCGGGCACGAAGGACAGGGCGGCAGGGAACACCGGGAACTCGTTGCGCGGAGTGGACAGCATCTCCAGCAGCCAGCTCCGCGCTTCCCGCCGGCCCTCCTCGGTCAGCTCGTACACGGTCCGCTCCGGGTACTGTTCCTCCCGCTCCGTGAGACGCACGGTGATCAGCCCCGCCTCCTGGAGCCGGTCGATCGTCCTGTAGAGGTTGGCGCGCTGGCCGACGTTCACCACCTCCTCCTTCCCCCAGAGCTTGAGCAGCCGCTGGATGCCGTAGGGGTGGAGTGGCTCCATCCCGAGCAGGCTCAGCACGGCAAGGGAGAGGGGCGAGGGCCGCGGTTTCGGACTTGCCATCAGGAGCTCAGCATACCCCGAGACTAGACTCCAGGATACTAGTTGCACAACGACTAGTTTCATATGTACTATGGCATGGACATTCACGCCAACCCGTCAAGGAGGAGTCACCCGATGGCACTCGACACCGACCTCACCACCGGCCCGTCCGCGACGAGTCCGCAGGAGGAGCGCATCCGCGCCCACTACGGCATGGTCAGGAAGCTGGGAAATTGGACGAGCGCGCTGCGCTTCGACGTTCGCGCGACGCGTGGCAACGTCCTGCTCGACCTCCGCTCACCCCGGATCGAGGAGGGAGACATCGAGATCCGGCTCGACATCGACCACGCGCTGTTGCGGCTGCTCGTTCCCGAGGATGCCACCGTCGAGCACGAGGAGGTCCGCCGAGTCGGGGCGGGCAGGGTCAAGGACGGGGGCGTGACTTCTTCGGGCCGTCGCATCCACCTCCACGGTGAGATGCGCAACGCCGAGGTCAGGGTGCAGCGAGGCGGGGTGGCGATGCTCTCGGCCATGCTCACCCGCGAGTACGTCCAGGACCTGCGGCAGGCCCACCGCGAGGGCCGGTACCCGACCATCGACGATCCGACGCGGGGCGCCTGAGTCCGGGCCCGGCCTGCCCCCCTTCGATCCGGGTCCAGCCGGCGGCCCTGCAATGGCCGGCCGGCCGGGCCCCAATCGGATCCACCCACCTGTTGAGGCGGTCTGACCCCGCCCGGAGAAGAGCTGATGACGACACCTGCTGAACGTGTGCCCATCCTGATCGCGGGCGGCGGCTACGCCGGCCTCACCCTCGCCCTGTTCCTCGCCGACCTGGGCGTGCCCGCGCTCATGGTCGACCGCCACCCTGGCGTGTCGATCCAGGGCCGTGCGCGGGGCATCAACCCGCGGACGATGGAGATCTACCGGCCGCTCGGGCTCGAGGCCGCCGTCAGCGGCGCCGGCAAGCCGTTCGCGGAGGACCGCGGGGTCGCCTGGTGCCACACACTGGCCGGCGATTGGAACTGGATCGTCGACGAGGATGCGCCAACGTCATTCCCCGGGAGCACCGCCGGCGAGTTCGTCCTTGCGGATCAGAGCTCGGTCGAGCCGATCCTCGTCGGCGCGGCCCGGAGGCGCGGCGCGGACCTGCGCTTCAACACCGAGCTGATCTCGTTCGACCCCGACGCCGACCCGATCACGGCCGAGATCGAGGATCGGGCGACGGGTGAGCGGCGCGCGGTTCGGGCCGACTACCTCATCGCCGCTGACGGCAACCGCAGCCCGATCCGGGAGAGGATCGGCATCGGACGCCCCGGCCCCGGCGTGGTCCGGCGGTTCACGAGCATCGTCTTCGACGCCGACCTGTCCGACGTCGTTCGGAGGCGGGCTCTGTTCTGGATCGTGGCAAATCCCGAGATCGGCAGCGGAGGCGGCGGCTTCGCGACCACGGCCACCCCCGGCAGGTGGGCCGCGGCGGTATCCCACGACCCGAACACGAGCGATCCCGGCGACGCCTCGCCGAGCGCCTATCCGCCTCAGCGCTGCGTCGAGGTGGTCCGGGCAATGGTGGGACGGCCCGACCTGGAGGTCGACGTCGTGGACGTGGCGAGTTGGGAAGAAGCTGTCGGCGTCGCCGACGCGTTCCGCCGCGAGCGGGTGTTCCTGGTCGGCGACAGCGCGCACGTGTGGCCGCCAGCCGGCGCGATGGGCGCCAACTCCGCCGTCCACGACGCGCACAACCTGGCCTGGAAGCTGGCCGCGGTCCTGAAGGGGTGGGCCGGTGCCAGCCTGCTCGACACCTATGAGGACGAACGGCGGCCGGTGGCGCTACGGCTCGCCAACCTCACGGTCCGCCGGCAGCAGGCCCGGTTCGAACAGGGGACGGACCTGGAGGATGTCGACGACCTCTCCTGCATCCTCGGCCAGCATTACGACTCATCGGCCGTGCTCGACGCCGCGCCGGAGCCGGTGATCGGATCGGCGATGGAGCAGGACGGTCGGCCCGGGCGGCGCGCGCCGCACCTGTGGCTCGAGCGCGGTGGGCGGCGGATCGCCACTCACGACCTCTTCGGGAAAGGCTTCGTCCTCCTCACCGGTCCGGGAGGAGAGCCCTGGCGCGACGCCGTCAACGCTCTCCGCGGCCGGACGGGAATCCCGCTGGAGGCGTACCGGGTGGGCCGGGCGGCGCCGGCCGAGCTGCTGGATGTGGATGGTGCCTGGCCGGCGCGATCCGGGGTCGGTCCCGAGGGCGCCCTGCTCGTGCGCCCGGACGGCTACGTGGCCTGGCGTGCCCAGGACGGGTCCGGGGCGACGATGCTGGCGCACGCCATGGCTCGTGTCCTCGGGAGGGAGGTCGGGTAGATCGACCCCGCCGACGGCTTAGCCTGTCAAGCGTCGCGGGTATGCGTTTCGTCGGAGACAGGAGGTAGGTGGTGGAGATCACG
>DATAXV010000025.1:0-2499 GCA_036272915.1 Candidatus Dormiibacterota bacterium | reverse complement strand
GGCGCCCTCCAGACGGTCGCAGGGGATGCGCACCGGCTCCGGCGTGGGCGCCGACGGCGCAGGTCCAGCGTCCCTTACCGGTGCGTCCACGATCCCGCGGGTTGGGGCCGGCTGGCCTCGCCTCGACCAGGCGAGCATCACCCCCTCGGTGTGCTGGAGCCCGCCTCGCAGCCGGTCCGGCAGCAGGTTGGGGGCGATCCGGGCAATGAGCTGGACGACTTCGACCAGGACCATGAGCCCGATCGGGACCATGACGACAGCAAGCTCGCCCAGGGCCTTGACACCCTCCGGATGCTCGTCAGCCGTCACCAACAGCCGCTCCAGGGCCGACGCCGGGCGCTCCCGCCTCCGGGCCAGGGCGGCCGGAGTCGCAGCCGTCGGTGACATGGCCGGCCATCCTGGGGCTTCTACGGGCGCTCGCGCCGGATTCGGGCGCCTCGACGCGCTTGTGCGTCCCTGTGGCCGGCGCGCGACCGGCCGATTCGAGTTCGAAGCGGCTCGCGATCCCGTTACATCCGGCCCCCAGCCGGGAGCCCACACTCGGCCCTTGGGGCTGGCGCGGACCGCTCTGTCCTGCATGACCAGGCGGACCAAGACGCGGCTGACAGTGGACCTCGGGAGGCCCGCCCGCGAGCCGACCTCGGCTGCGGTCATGCCCGCGGCCCCGGCGCGGCGGAGCAGATCGGCGACCTGGTCGTCGTGCTCGCGACCGACCTGGCGGGACCGCTGGGACGCATCCATGATGGAGATCATGAAGCGCCGCCGCCCTCATCGCATCGACCGCGTGCTCGACCAGCTGGAGGAGCACCTGCCGGCGGCGACCATGGGAGCGGAGCTGCTGACCATGTTGGCCATCGACCTCGGCATCCTCGACCGCAACCAGGTCCTCGAGCAACTGGACCGGATGGCACGTCTGGCACCCCCGGAGAACCGGTCGTGAGGGGGCAGGCACCGGAGTCGACGAGCCCGGACCGGCTGACCGACGAGCAGCTGGCCAGCATGCGGGACTACCTCGGCGCCGTCGCCCACAGCAACGCATTTCTGTCCGCCGAGTACCTGGCCGCGGTCATCGGGGAGCTGCTCGATGCGGAGACGACCTTCCTGGAGATCGCGGTGGCGAGGTTCCGGGCCGCCGGCGTCCGGGAGCCCGATGAGAGGGAGAGCGAGGGCTTGCTCGGGGTCTTCCGCACCACCGCCCCCTGGCAACTCGGCGACGACGGGCGCCGACGGCTGGAGCGGGCGCTGCGCGGTCTGCACGGTCTCCACGACGCCCCGGCGGTGGTGGCTCCCGCTTCGGGGCTGACGCTGGTGGAAACGGTGATCCGGTTGAGGGCCTTCCTCGACAACGTCCAGGTCGCGGGCGAAGCCCTGCAGCAGGCGGTAGGCTTGCCCCATGCCGACCAACTCGGACCCTGGAGACGAGCCCACCTCCACCGATCCCGGCGACGCCGCCGCTGACCGGGCGGCGAAGGTCAAGCCGGGCCGACAGCGCGCCAGCTCGCCGAAGGGCTCCACCGCCGTTCAGGGTGACCGCTCCAAGCCGGTGCTCGGCGGTGGGCGCATAGCCGAGCCCCTCTCCCCCGGAGAGTGCCGGCGGGCGCTCTTCGCCATCAACACCTCGCTGGCCGGGCTGGCCGGGTCCGAGTACGAGGTCGAGGAGAAGGACCCACGCATCGAGACAGCCGGCGACGCCCTGGCCGATATCTCCAAGTGGCTGCCCCTGGTCCGCCCGGCGATGCGCGTCGTTGCTCCCCTGACCTTCGTCGGCAGCGAGGCGAGCCTGGTGGCCGACATCGTCCGCGGGGTGTCGCGCGAGACCTGGCAGGGACGCTTCCTCAGCCGCTGGCGGCGTGAGGAGGAGGTTCCCCAGCTCGAGGTCGTGCCCGGCTGGTCGGAGCGCCGCGCCGTCTAGTACGGCTCGTCCGGCGGACGCCGCGAAGCCTCGACCTCGGCGTCAGTGTGGTAGAGCTGATGCATGGCGAGGCCCTCTTGCGACGTGAAGTCCGCCCCGCAGATCCCACACCTATAGCCCGTCACCTGACGGTCGTGCCGGCTCTCCATATGGGCGGCGTAGACGCCCTCCGCGAAGCCGAAGTCCTCGCCGCAGTCGGGGTAGACGAATCGCCGCCTGGGCCTCACCGATCCAGCTTGGGGAGGGCCTTCGGTGCCTTCACGAGCTCGACCTCGGCGTTCCGCTTGCGCTCGGTAAAGGCGAACTCGAACTCCTCCGAGGCGTCGAGGGCGTTGAGCAGCTCCTCGGCGTCGGCGCCGATCTCCTGCACGCGCTTGATCCTGCGCGCATCGGCGACATAGCCCACGTACAGCCGCCTCGCCTCGTCGTAGAAGCCGCTCGGCAGGTAGACGGGGCTCTGCGCGCCGGCGATAAGCGTCACTCTGCGGGAGCGCCCCCGCTGCCAGATCTCGTGTAGATCTTCGTCGAGGTGGAGGTTCGGCGGCTTGCCCGCCAGGGCGCGGACCTCGTCGATCACGAGCACGATG
>DATAXV010000024.1:0-23575 GCA_036272915.1 Candidatus Dormiibacterota bacterium | reverse complement strand
GCACATCAGCGCCGCCGCCGCCGGGCGCGTGCGGGTGATGGGGACGCAGTTCCACCCCGAGAAGTCGGGCCGGGACGGCCTCCGCGTCTACGCCAACTTCCTCGACGTCTGCGGGGCCATGTAGATGCCCGCCAAACGCGTCATCCCCTGCCTCGACGTCGACCGCGGCCGCGTCGTCAAGGGCGTCCGCTTCGTCGAGCTGCGCGACGCCGGCGATCCGGTCGAGCTCGCCGCCGCCTACGACGCGGCCGGCGCCGACGAGCTCGTCTTCCTCGACATCACCGCCTCCAACGAGGAGCGGGGGATCCTGCTCGACGTCGTCGCCCGCACCGCCGACCAGGTCTTCATCCCGCTGACCGTGGGTGGCGGCGTCAGGACCGTTGACGACGTCCAGGAGCTGCTCAGCCACGGCGCCGACAAGGTCTCGGTCAACTCCGCCGCCCTGGCCGACCCGACCCTGCTCACCCGCGGGGCGGAGATCTTCGGCGCCCAGTGCATGGTTCTGGCCATGGACGTCCGCCGGCACGACGGCGGGGGCTGGGAGGTCTACTCACACGGCGGCCGCAGGCCCACCGGCCGCGACGCGCTGGAGTGGGCCCGAGAAGGGGCGGAGCGGGGCGCCGGGGAGATCCTGCTGACCTCGATGGACCGCGACGGGACCCAGGACGGCTATGACCTGGACCTGCTCCGGGCGGTCTCGGCCGCCGTCCGCCAGCCCGTCATCGCCTCCGGCGGCGCCGGCCGCCTCGAGCACCTGTTGGAGGCGGTCACCGAGGGTGGTGCGGAGGCGGCGCTGGCCGCTTCGATCTTCCACTTCGGCGAGTTCTCGATCGCTCAGGCCAAGACCTTCCTCGCCGACCACGGGGTGGAGGTCCGGCGATGACCGAGGATCTGGCGCCGGACTTCTCCGGGGGCCTCGTCACCGCCATCGCCCAGGATGCCGAGACCGGCGAGGTGCTGATGGTGGCGCACATGGACGAGGAGGCCTGGACCCAGACCCGGCGCACCGGCCGGGCCTGGTTCCACTCCCGCCGCCGCGGCCTCTGGGAGAAGGGGTCGACGTCGAGCAACTACCTTGACGTCGTCGAGATCCGGCTCGACTGCGACAGGGACGCGGTCCTGCTCCGGGTGCACCCGCATGGCCCCGCCTGCCACACCGGCGAGCGGTCCTGCTTCTTCACCGAGGTGAACTGAGCGCGGCCTCCGGGACGGCCCGTGAATCGGAGGGAGGTGACGATGTCGTCAGATCGGATCGGCGCGCCCGAGGGCGCTGACGCGGGCCGGAGGCGGCCCAATGTTCTCCTTCTCTGCACCGACCAGCAGCGCTTCGACGCGCTCGGCTGCTACGGCAACGACGCCATCCAGACCCCGGCCCTGGATGCGTTCGCCGGCGAGGGCGCCCTCTTCGAGCGGTGCTACGTGCAGAGCCCGGTCTGCGCCCCCTCCCGGGCGACCTTCTTCACCGGCCTCTACCCGCACAACCACGGGCTCTGGGCGAACGGGGTGGCCCTGCCCCCTGGCCGGACCTTCTTCACCCGCCTGCTGGCCGACGCCGGCTACGACTGCGGCCTGATGGGGAAGCTGCACCTGGCCGCCTGCGAGCAGGGGCGGACCGAGCCGCGGCAGGACGACGGCCTCGCCACCTTCGAGTGGGCGCACGATCCCGACCCGGGCTCACCGGAGAACGCCTACCACCGGTGGTTGAAGGTGCGCCATCCAGACCTTCACCGCCTTGCCTTCAGCGCCTCTGAGCACCGCTCCCGGGGCGAGGCGCCCTTCAAGACGCTCCCCGCCGAGGGCCACTACAGCCACTGGGTGGCGGAGCGCGCGATCGCGTTCATGCGACGGGAACGGACGCCCGATCAGCCCTTCTTCCTGATGGCGAACTTCTTCGATCCCCACCACGCCTTCGGCGCCCCCGAGGAGTATCTGGCGCGATACCGCGGCGTCGAGATCCCTCCGCCGGTGACAGGCCCCGCCGAGCTGGACGGCAAGCCGGCGATGCAGCGGGAGGCATCGCGGGAGTCCTATGCCGGTTTCGCCCCCGGGTTCCAGAGCTACGAGGCGGGCGAGATCGCCGAGATCCGGCGCGCCTACTACGCCATGGTCAGCCTGGTCGACGACGAGGTGCGCCGGATCCTGGGCTGCCTCGACGAGCTCGGCCTCCGCGACGACACGCTGGTGGTCTTCACCAGCGACCACGGGGAGATGCTGGGCGACCACGAGCTGCTGCTCAAGGGCCCGGTGATGTACGACCCCGCGGTCCGGGTCCCGCTCATGCTGCGCTGGCCCGGGGTGGTGCCTGCCGGGGTCAGGCGAGATGAGCTGGTGCAGTGGATCGACCTGCCCAGCACCCTGATGGCGGCCGCCGGCGTTCCCGCTCCGGGGCAGCTGCAGGGATCGGACCTGCTCCCGCTGGCCGCCAAATCCGGCCCCTGGACTCGGGACTGGGCGCTCTGCGAATACCGCAACAGCGGCCATCCCTACGACCCGCCGGTCCACACGACCATGCTCCGCCAGGGCCGCCACAAGCTGGTCCGCTGGCACGGGCGCGGAGGGCGGGAGCCTGAGGGCGAGCTCTACGACCTGGAGGCGGATCCCTCCGAGCTGGTCAACCTCTGGGCCGATCCCGGCCAGGCGCGGACGCGGCTGCGGCTGACCGAGCTCCTGCTCGACGTGCTCGTCGCCACCGAGGACAGGCGGCAGCCGCGGGAGGCGAACTGGTAGGCAGCGGCTCGGGTCGCAAATCGCCATGGCGGGCCGGGTCCCGCTGATTCAGAACGCCGTGGGCAACCGAAGCGTGTACGGCTCCTCCAGCTGCCGGACCTCGTTGCCGTCCAGCTCCACGGAGAGGGCGGAGATGGCATCGGCGAGATGTTGGGGCTTGGTCGGGCCGACGATGGGGGCGGCGACGGCCGGGTTCTGAAGCACCCAGGCCAGCGCGACCCGTGCCATCGGGATCCCGCGCGCGGCGGCGACCCGCTGGACCGCATCGGCGATCGGTCCATCGTCGTCGCTGAAGTTGCGCTGCTGGACGGGGTCGTTCTCGGATCGCTGCGTGCGCTCCCCCCAGGGATGCGCGAGCCGGCCCTTGGCGAGCGGGCTCCAGGGAATGCTTCCCACGCCCTGATCGCGCAGGAGCGGGAACATCTCGCGCTCCTCCTCTCGCATCATCAGGCTGTACTGGTTCTGCATCGAGACGAAGCGCGTCCAGCCATGCAGGTCGGCCGTGTACTGCATCTTGGAGAACTGCCAGGCCCACATCGACGAAGCGCCGATGTAGCGCGCCTTCCCTGCCTTGACGACGTCGTGAAGCGCCTCCATCGTCTCCTCGACGGCCGTCTGCGGGTCGAACCGATGAATCTGATAGAGATCGACGTAATCGGTGTTGAGCCGGGCCAGCGACGCGTTGATGTTCTCCATGATCGCCTTGCGCGAGAGGCCGGATCCGCCCGGCCCGTCGTGCATCCGAAAGTGCACCTTGGTCGCGAGCACGACATCCTCGCGGCGTGTGTACCTCCTGATCGCGCGTCCGACGATCTCCTCTGAGCTGCCGTACCCGTAGACGTTTGCGGTGTCCCAGAACGTGATGCCGGCCTCGACCGCCTGCCGGAAGATCGGCTCCGCAGCCTCATCGTCGACCGCCCACTCGTTGAACCCGCGGGTGGTGTCACCGAAGCTCATGCAGCCGAGTGCGATCCGGCTGACCCGGAGCCCTGAGATCCCGAGGCGCGTGTACTGCATAGCGGTCTCTACTCCTTCAGGGGTCAGGGTTGTTTCGTCTGAGGGGTGTAGGTGGGGAGGGCCTCGAGGCTGGAGCGGACGGCTTCGGCGCCGTAGTCGAGCATCTGACGTTCGTAGTTGTCGACTGCGTCGAGCAGGGTGGGGGCTTGGGTGAGGGTGCGGCGGAGGAGGTCGGCGTCGCGGAGGGCGGTGTTGGCGCCGTTGCCGCCGGTCGGGGAGGTGGCGTGGATGGCGTCGCCGAGCAGGGTGACCGGACCGAGGGTCCAGCGCTGGCCGGGTTCGACCACTCGGATGGAGAGGAGGGTGCTGTTGTCGGGGTCCGACTGTTCGATCAGAGCGTGCAGGGCGGGGTGCCAGCCCGGCATTCTGGACAGGACGGCCTCCTGCGGGGTTTCGGTGCCGAGTGAGCCGTTCGGGGGCAGGATCATGGCCCAGCGCACGTAGTCGTGGATGTCGGGCAGGGTCACCTCGGGGGCCAGCGCTTCGGCGGCCTCCGTCGGCGGGGTGCGGAAGCGCATCGCGCCGAGCAGGAGGCTCACTCCGTCTCCGGCGATCTTCGAACCGAAGGCTCGGGACAGGCTGGTGAACTGCTCGGTCAGCGGAGTGCGGCCGATGACGAACCGGACGCCGGTGTCGGTCGGGGTGATCTGCGGGGACAGTACCGATCGGACGGCGGAGTTGACGCCGTCGGCGCCGACGAGCAGGTCGGCCGTTGCCGGGTCGCGGTCGGCGAACCGGGCTTCGACCTGGCCGTTCGCCAGCAGGTCGTAGCCGGTCAGCGCGGCGCCGGTGTGCACGGTCAGGCCGGTGAGCAGCAGGCGGCGGAGGACGTCGCGGTCGACCACGATCCCGGTCCGACCGGGGCCGAGCTCACCGATCTGGTTGAGCTGCGGGTCCAGGATCAGCCGCTCGCCGTAGGCGTCGCCGACGACGGCGTCCAGCAGAGGGTGCCAGCGCTGCGGCAGGCAGCCGCGCAGCGCGTCGAAGCCCACCGGGTTCAGCACCAGCCGGTAGCCCTGGAACCGGGCGGTGATCGCCGGGTCCCGTTCGAACACCTGGGCCTCGATCCCGGCCCCGCGCAGGCCCTGCGCCAGGCACAGGCCACCGAGACCGGCTCCGATAACGGAAACTCGCATCAGGCACCTCCAAGCGAACTAAGTTCGTGATTCACGAACATAGTTCTACTAAAGGAACTAAGTTCGTGTCAAGCTGTGATGGCCGACATGCCCGCAGCTCCCCGACAACGTCGAGCGGCTCGTCACGCCCGATCCACCGACGACACCGTGGCATCCTCGCCCCGCAGGGACCCCATCACCGTCACTCGGATCACCGACGCCGCCCTGGAGGTCGTCGCCACCGACGGGTACGATGCGCTGACCATCCGCCGGGTCGCCGCGGTGCTCGGCACCGGGCCTTCATCGCTGTACGCGCACATCGTCAGCAAGGACGACATCGACGATCTACTGGTCGGCAGGCTCAGCGCCCAGATCGTGCTGCCCGAACCGGACCCGGCGACGTGGCGCGGTCAGCTCCTCGACGTGTTCACCCAGATCCGCGACCGATACCTGCAATACCCCGGGGTCTCGCGCGCCGCACTGGCCACGGTCCCCACCAATCTCGAGGCGCTGCGGGTCCGGGAGGGATTGTTTGCGATCCTGCTCGCGGGCGGGATCGAACCCCGGACCGCCGCGTGGGTGTTGGACGCGATGTCCCTCTACGTCAGCGCCTATGCCCTGGAGCAGTCGCTGGTCCAGCAGCGGCGGAAACACCCGGATCAGGAGTGGGTCGTCAGCCGCGACGAGCTGGTGCGCCGGCTCACCGCGCTCCCCGCCGACACATTTCCGCAGACCCGGCTCCATGCCGCCGAGCTCACCTCCGGCACTGGGCCCGACCGCTTCGCCTTCACCCTGGCGCTGATCGTGGACAACCTCTGCCCGTCGGCCTGACGCGTCGGGGTCGTCAACGCTGCCGGGCCGGGCGTACGACGATCTCGTTCACATCGACATCGACCGGACGCGGTTCTCCTGGGAGTAGCGCACCACGATCATGGCGCGGGCACGACCCACCGTCGCCGGGTATGGCACCAACCGAATTCGGCGACCACCTGCGCGCCCGGCGTGCGCGACCGCGCCCCGAGGAGGCGAACCTCCCCGTCAGCGGATCTCCAGAGGCGCGGACGGGCTCGGGACAGAGGTACCAGTGACGTCAGGATGCCGCCCATTGACGCTTGGGAGCATGGCCCGGATGCTGGTCGGGACATCGCAGAGCGGGCGGGCAAACCGCTCCCTCCGCCCGCCGCTGCGCACGGCTGGATTCCTCTGGAGAGAGACGATGGCGCGTTACCTGGTTGAGAGAACCTTCCCCGACGGCCTCGAGATCCCGGGCAGCGAGGGTGGGGCGGAGACCTGCCTTCGGGTCGTCGACGGGAACCTCGCTCACGACGTCACCTGGGTCCACTCCTACGTCACCGAGGACCACCGCAAGACGTTCTGCATCTACGACGCCCCCACCCCGGAGGCGATCCGCGCGGCCGCCGAGAAGAACGGCCTCCCCGTCGACTCGATCACGCAGGTCTCGGTGCTCGACCCCTATTTCTACCGCGGGCGGTAGCTCCTGTCAGTAGCCCAGCCGCCGGTCGACCTGGTTGAGCAGATCCTTGCCGCGCAGGAAGCGTCGGAGGTTCTCGCTCAGAATCCGGTAGCAGCGCTCCCCGTACCGCGGCGTGAGCCCGCCGTAGTGGTCGAGCAGGATCAGGTTGGGCACGTCCCACAGCGGGTGCTCGGGCGGCAGCGGCTCGGGGTCGGTGACATCGAGGCCGGCCCCGGCGATGACGCTCGTGCGGAGCGCCTCGAGCAGCGCCGTCGTCTCGATCACGCGCCCCCGCCCGACGTTGTACAGGTACGCGGTGGTCTTCATCGCTCGCAGTTCCCGCTCGCCGATCAGGTGCTCGGTCTCGACGGTGCCGGGGAGGGTGATGGCGACGTGGTCGGCGTCGGCCAGCAGCTCGAAGAGCTCGGACGGCGAGAAGCGGCGGTCGAGCAGTCCCTCCTCGACCGCCCGGTCGGACCGGCGCATGCCGGTCACCCGCATACCCAGGCCCCTCGCCTTGCGGGCCAGGGCGGCGCCGATGTGGCCGAGCCCGAGGATGGCCAGGGTCTGACCCTCCAGCTCGAACATCCCCGTCGGCCAGTACCACCGATGCGGACCGCGCTGGTTGAGGATCTGCTCGGGCAGTCGCCGGGCGAAGGCCAGCATCATCGCCAGCACCTGCTCGGGGACGGCGGCCACGTGCACGCCGGACGCGGTGGTCACGGCGACCTCGGGGCGCGCCCGGTAGGCGTCGGTGGCGAAACCATCGCCGCCGGCGCCGGTGGAGGAGACCCAGCGCAGCCGGCGGGCGGCGGGGAGGAGGCGGTCGGGCACGTGCCCGAAGACGGCGTCGGCCTCGCCGATGTGGCGTTTCAGCGCGTCGGGATCGCCCTCGTGGGAGATGAAGCACACCTCGGGAAAGTCGGCCGCGAACCTGGCGGTGTAGTCGACGCCGTCGTTGCGGCCCATGTTCCCGCCCACCAGCACCACCGGCCCTCTCGTCTCGTCAGCCCTCATCGCCGACTCATCCTGCGGCACCGGCCGCCTCCGCCGGGAGGACGTCGACGCCCGACTTGAGGACCCGCCGGGGTCGGACCGCTGCCCCGTCCCAGTCGAGGAGGACCAAGTCGGCGGCAGCCCCGGCACGCAACGCGGCCTCTCCGCCGAGCAGCGAGGCGGGCCTGACGGAGGCCATCTCCCAGGCCCGGGCGCGGGTGGTCAGACCCTCCGCGACGAGATGCGAGACGGCCTCGGGGAGGAGGCGGACCGACCCCGCCAGCAGGCGGGGGTCGTCGGCCAGGACCAGGCGACGGTCGGGCGTCAGGAGGACGCGGCCGCCGACGTTCTGGACGTACTCCCCGGGTGGCAGCGACGTGGCCGCGACGGCGTCGCTGACGAGCAGGCAGCGCTCGCCCTTGGCGCGGAGCATGACGCGGAGGACGGGGGTGGGGAGGTGGGCTCCGTCCGCGATCAGGCTGGCGGTGAGGTCGTCGCAGGCGAGCTGCTCCCAGAGGTAGCCGGTGTGGCGGGGGATCATCGGATGGGCGCCGTTGCCGAGGTGGGTGGAGAGGCGCGCCCCGGCCCTGACCGCCTCCAGAATCTCCTCCCCTGTCGCCGCCGTGTGGCCGATGGCGACGATCAGCCCGCTCTCGACGCAGCGCTCGATGAAGCGGGCCGCGTCCGGCCACTCCGGGGACAGTGTGATCAGCCGGATCATGCCCCGCGCCGACTCCTGCCATCGCTGCAGCGAACCCCAGTCGGGGGCCCGGACGTGCTCGGCCGGGTGCGCACCTCGCGGACCGTTCTCGGGGGAGATGAAGGGCCCCTCGAGGTGAATGCCGGGGATGCTCGCGCCGATCAGGGGATCGGAGGCCGCGGCGCCGGCGATCGCGGCCATCGAGGCGGCGATGCGGTCCGAGCGGCCGGTGATCACGGTGGGCAGGAACGAGGTGGTGGCGTTGGCCCAGAGGTGCCGGGTCGCGGCCACCACCGCCTCGCCGTCGACGCCGGGCGCGTTGAAGTCGAGACCGGCGCAGCCGTTGACCTGGAGATCGACCAGCCCGGGCGCCACCCGGGGTCCGGGTCCACCGCCGGCGCCGAGATCCTCGACGGCGGCGATTCGATCGCCGTCGATCAGGACGCGGAGGCGCCTCTCCTCGAGCAGGCCCTCCGCCTCGATCGCGAAGGTCATGCCGTGTCGCCCGGCCAGGAGTCGGCGTCCAGGTAGAGGGTGGCGTGGTCGTGGCCGCGGACGGCGCTGGCCGGGCAGTCGGTGGTCACCGGACCCCAGAGCGTGTCGCTCACCGCGTCTCGCTTGGCCGGCCCGGGCACGCTGCCGATCATGGCCCGGGCCGAGAGAAGGGTCGGGATGGTCAGGGTCAGCGCCTCCGGAGGCACGTCCTCGAACGTGGGGAAGCAGCCGTCGTTGACCTGCTGGACGCGGCAGGCGTAGTCGAGCTCGACGCGCTTCACCACCTGCGGGTCGGCGAAGTCGGCGGTGGGCGGGTCGTTGAAGGCGAGGTGTCCGTTCTCGCCGATGCCGAACAGGCAGAGGTCGATCGGATCCTCCATGAGCAGCGCGGCGTAGCGCTCGGTCTCGGCGTCGACGTCGCCGGTCCCCTCCAGCCGGTGGATCGATCCCAGCCGGACGAGGTCGAAGAGATGCTCCTGCAGGTACGCGCTGAAGCGCTCGGGAGCGGTCGCCGGGAGCCCGACGTAGTCGTCCATCTGGAAGGCGACGACGCGCGACCAGTCGACGTCGGGGCCGGCGGCGAGGGTGGCCAGGGTCTCGTTCTGGGAAGGCGCCGCCGCGAAGACGATCCGAACCGGCCCGGTCCGCCGGTCCTGCACGGCGGTGATGGCGGCCGCGGCCGCCGCACCCGCCGCCGCGCCCATCTCCGCCCGGGTCGAGTAGACCTCGACCCGCAGCCCGCCCAATGTCCTCCTGTCGATCAGTGGCATCTTGTTATTTCACCCCCGACGGCCCCGGCGCCGCCGGGCGGATCGACGTCGGGGGCCGGGAACAGGATGGAAGGAGGTTCGGATGCGAGCTGGAAACGATGTCGCCGGAGCGTCCCGTGGCTGACTGGAAGCTGTGCGCGTTCGCCGACGAGGCGGCGGCCGATCTGGAGGATCAGCTCGCCGTGCTCGGCCGGCAGGGGATCGGGCACCTGGAGCTGCGCAACGCCTGGGGCACCAACGTGATCGACCTCGATGCGGGCCAGCTGCGCCGTGCCCGGACGCTGCTCGGCGAGGCGGGCATCGACGTCCCCGTGGTCGGGTCCCCGGTCGGCAAGGCCGACATCGCCGATCCCGCCGATGCCGAGATGGAGCGCCTCGGCCGGGCGCTGGACGCCGCCGGGGAGCTCGGCGCGGGAATGGTCCGCATCTTCTCCTTCTACGTCCAGGGCGACTACGAGGGCAGCCGCCCGGAGGTACTGGAGCGCCTGGCGCGGATGGCCGAGGAGGCGCGGCGCAGGGGTGTGGTCCTGGTCCTCGAGAACGAGGCCTACCTCTACGGCGACGTCCCCGAGCGGTGCCGGGAGATCGTCGAGACGGTCGCCTCGCCGTCGCTCGGCGTCGCCTTCGATCCGGCCAACTACGTCCTCGCCAACGTCGACCCGGTGGACCGGGCCTGGCCCCTGCTCGCCCCCCATGTGCGGCATGTCCACATCAAGGACGCCCTGCCCCACGAGCCGGGTGACGCCGCCGTCTACCCGCGCCCGGTGGCGACCGAGGTGATCATGGGCCGGATCCGCCCCGCCGGCGAGGGGCGGGCGCGCCTGGCCGAGGTGCTGGAACGGCTCGAGGGCCAGGGCTACGACGGCCTGCTCACCATCGAGCCGCATCTCGCCACCTATCTCGGCGGCACTCCGGAGGAGCGGTTCGGGGTCGCCGTGGACGCCGTTCGGCGCCTGATCGCCGGTGGCTAACCGTCGCCGCGGTGGCGCTGGCGGCGCGGTCCGGCGGACAATCGAGGACGGGCGGCAGCGCGGGTCGGCCGCCGATCGGGAACGCCACGGGCTTGGAGGGTGACTATGGCCGAGATAGGTGTCGCGATCCAGGGCGCGGGATGGGTCTCCAGCGAGCACATACGCGCCTACCTGCGGAACCCGGATTCGCGGATCGTCGCGATCGGCAGCCGGACCAAGGACGGTGCCGCCGCCAAGGCTCGCGAGTTCGGACTCGACGTGCCCGTATACGACTCGATGGAGGAGATGCTGGCGCGGCCGGACGTCGACGCCGTCTCCATCTGCACCCCCCCCGACCGCCACTGCGAGGAGACGGTGCTGGCCGCCGAGGCGGGCAAACACGCGCTCATCGAGAAGCCGGCGGCCCTGAACCCCGAGGACCTGCGGCGGATGCGCGACGCGGTGCGCAGGGCCGGGGTGCGGACCGTGGTCAGCTTCGTCCTCCGCTGGAACCCGGCCGTTGCCAACATCAAGGCGCTGAGCGCGGACGGCGCGCTGGGCGAGATCTTCATGGTCCAGACCGACTACTGGCACAACGGCCCGCAGGCCAACTACGCTCACGCCCGCGCGCCGCGTCCGGCCCGGCCGAGGAAGCGCGGGATCGGCGCCATGCTCGGCGGCGGCTGCCACGCCTTCGACATGGCCCGCTACCTGGTCGGAAGTGACGTGGTCTCGGTCAGCGCTCGGAGCTGGAGCCCGGACGGGCGGGAGGAGGGCGACGCCGCCAACACCCTCGCCGTGGTCAAGTTCGCCAGCGGCGCGATGGGCAAGGTCTCCGCCTGCACCACGCAGTGGATGCCCTACAACTTCAACATCGACGTCTTCGGCACCGACGGCGTGGTCCGCGGCAACCGCCTCTACACCAAGCGCCTGCCCGGCCTCACCGGCTTCGCCGAGATGGAGACGGTGCTGCCCGACAACGGCGACGTCGCCCATCACCCCTTCGCCGGCGAGATCGCCCACTTCGTCGACTGCGTCATCTCGGGAAAGGAGTCGCACGTCAACCTGGACGACGCCGTCAACACCCACGAGGCCTGCTTCGCCGCCGATCTCAGCTCCGAGCGCGACGGCGCGACCATCGAGCTGCCGCTGACCTGATCGCGCCTCAGGCCTCGCCGGCGAGGAAGGCGTCGACCCGTTCGGGGTCGACGCCGGCCTGCCGGTCCGGGGAGAGCGGGGCCAGGCTCGGGCTCTCGGCACCGCCGAGGGCCCGAGCGACGGCCTCGCCCAGAGCCGGGGACAGCTGGAAGCCGTGGCCGCAGAAGCCGGTGGCCAGGTACGCCCCCTCGACCCCGGGGAGTGGTCCGACGGGGGGGACGCCGTCGATCGAGATCGACTCCAGCCCGCACCAGAGGTCCGCGATCTGCCGGCCGGCGAGGCTCGGGAAGAGCCCGCGGGCGGCGCGCCAGCTCCCCTCGATCGACTCCGCTCGAAGATCGCAGGTGTGCGCCGCCGCGTCGACGTCCGCCGGCCAGCCGCCGCCGACCAGGAAGCGGCCGTCGGCGAGCTGCTTGAAGGAGATCGCCCGGCCCTCGGCCCCGACCGTCGGCCCGAGGGCTCGGGGATCGGGATCGCTGACCAGCATCTGCAGCCCCTCCATCCGCACCGGGAGACGCACGCCCAGGCCCCGGACCAGCGCCGCCGTCCAGGATCCGGCGGCGAGGACGGTCCAGCGGGCGTCGACGATCTCCCCGTGGGCACGGACCTCCAGCCCTTCGCCGGAGACTTTGAGCCGCTCCACCGCATGCTCGATGAAGACCGCGCCGTGACGCACGGCCGCCCGCTGAAAGGCCTCGGTGGTGCGGCGGGGATCGGCCTGGCCGTCGCCCGCCGTCCAGGTCCCGCCGAGGACGGAGAGGGAGAGGATGGGGGCGAGATCCCGGGCGGCGGCCCCGTCGACCAGCTCGACCTCGAGCCCGGCCGCCCGCTCCGCCTCGGCGCGGCGGACCAGTCGCTCCAGCTCCTCCTCGGTCTCGGCGACGTGCAGATGGCCGCCGGCGCGGAAGCCGATGTCGGCGCCCAGCTCGTCGGCGAGGCCCGCCCAGCGCCGCCAGGCCGCCGTCGTCAGCTGCCATTCGCGCGGGTCCCGCCCCTGTCGGCGGACACCGCCGGCGCTGGCCCAGGAGGCGCTCGGGTACCGCGGCGACCCCGGGTCCAGGAGCGCTACCTCGGCCCCCGAGCGGGCGAGGTGATAGGCGATCGAGGAGCCGATGACGCCGGCTCCGACGATCGCCGCATCGATCCTCAGGGGGCGGCCACCGGCTCGCCGTCGCCGGAACCCGGGGCGCCCGCCTCCTCGACCAGCCCGGCGAGCAGCTCCAGCATGCGGTCGTTCTGGGCCGGGGTCCCGATCGTGACCCGGATCTGGCCGGGGCATCCCATCGTCGCTCCGGGACGGATCCAGACGCCGTGCTCGAGCATCCGCTCGGCCGTCTGCGGCAGCGGCTCGGGCATGAGCAGGAAGTTGGTCTGCGAGGGGAGGGGGTCGAGGCCCAGCTCGGTGCAGGCGGCGGCGACCCGCTCGCGCTCCCGGCGAAGCTCGTCGAGGCGCTCTCTGTAGATGTCGATGCATTCGAGCGCAGCCTCGGCGCCCGCCAGCGACACCCGGGTCACGGCGCCGGGCCCCTGACGCAGGCGGAGCTGGGCGGCCAGCTCCTCACTTCCGACCAGGCCATAGCCGACGCGGAGTCCGGCGAGCCCGAAGAACTTGGAGAAGGTCCGCGAACAGACCAGGTTGGGGTGGGCGTCGAGCAGGCCCCTGCCGCCCTGGCCTCCCTCCTGGAACTCGTCGCTGAACTCCCAGTAGGCCTCGTCGAGGAGGATCACGACCCCTGGCGGCACGCCATCGACGAGCTCGGCGATCGCGCTCGTGGGCGCATGGCCACCGGTCGGGTTGTGGGGGTTGCAGAGGATGAGCAGGCTGGTGTTCGGGGTCACCGCCGCGCGCAGCGCCTCGAGGTCGTTGGATCCGTCGGCGGCGTTGGCCACGGGGACGCCGACGGCCTGGCCGGCGGCCGTCGCGCTGGCGTAGATCGGGTAGGCGGGCGTGGGGTACACGATCTCGTTGCCCGGTCCGGCGAGGGCGAGGATGGCTCGCTCGAGGATGTCGTTGGAACCGGCCCCGAGCAGGATCCGCGAGGAGGGCACGCCGAGCCAGCGCTCGAGCCCGCCGAGCAGCGGACCGCTGGCGTCGAAGGCGTAGTTGTTGCCCTGGACGGCGCTGCGCATGATCGCGTCCAGCACCGGCTGGGGCGGTCCGTAGGGGGCCTCGTTGGCACCCAGGCGAGCGTCGTCGCCGCTGGGCAGGAGACCCCGCCGGATCACCGGTGATGACCGCTGCTCCCGCCAACGCGGTTCCGTCTCGGGCATGTGACCTCTCCTGAATGGCTGGCACCCCATCGTCACCGACGGCGCCAGCCTCTCCCGCCGCGCTCCGTCGAGGGCCCGGCGGCCAGGTTGGCGCCAGGGGTATTCACACGGTGTAGCACACGTCGAGTCAGCGCCGCCATCCGGCAGAATACTGCGTAACGCGAAAAATTGCGTGCCACGCAATGTCTGTGTAGCATGCGCCCCATGGCACTGGACACGCCGGTCGGAGGCGGGCTGCGGGAGCGGAAGAAGCAGGCGACCCGGCAGGCGCTGATCCAGGCGGCCGTCCGCCTGGCTCGGGAGCGAGGGCCCGACCGAACGCGTGTGGAGGACATCGCCGCCGCCGCCGGCGTCTCGCCACGGACCTTCAACAACTACTTCTCGAGCAAGGAGGAGGCGATCGCCTCGGCGGCGGTCGACCGGGCGGAGAGGACCGCCGAGGCGCTCGTCCGGCGGCCGGCCGACGAGCCCCTCGCCGACGCCCTCCGGCATGCGCTCGCCGACGAGCACCCCGATCCGTCGGTCAGGGACCCCGAGGCCAGAGCGCAGCTGCGGCTGATCATGTGGCCGCAGCTGAGAGCCGAGTACCACAAGGCGGAGCTGACGATGGAACGGCGACTGGCGGCGGCCATCGCCGAGCGCACCGGCACCGGCACCGGACGCGACCTGTACCCGCGAACGCTGGCCGCGGCGGTGGTGGCCGCCCTCCGTGTCGCCACCACACACTGGGCCTCGTCCGGCAAGGACGTCCGCCTCGGCGACATCATCGCCGAGGCGGTGGGCATCGTCGTCAGTCCCGTTCAGGCGGGACGGGGAGGGAAGTGATGTCGACGGCTGCCGCGGCTGCCCGCACACGCCCGACCGACATCCTGCTCAGCCTGCTCGTCTGCGGTGTGCTGCCGACCCTGGTCTATTTCCTGATCCGGGGCCACATGTCGAGCCAGGTCGCGCCGCTGGCCATCTCCGTCGCCATACCCGCGATCTGGACTGCAGCCAAGATGGTCTGGCGGCGCCGCGTCGACGGCGTCGGCGTCCTCTCCGTCGCCGGCTTCGGCATCCGGCTCCTGGTCGCCCTGCTCCTGCCCGGTGGCGGCACGCTGGCGCTCAAGGTCGGAACCTTCGAGATCGTCGAGCTCGTGGTCGGGGTCCTCCTGCTCGGCTCCGCCCTCGTCCGCAGGCCGGCGCTCATGGAGCTGATCGGGCTCCTGGCCCGGGTCAGCCCGGGCTTCGCCGCACTGCGCTCAAGGGCCGCCGGCCGGCCCTCGATGACGCTGATCACGGCGGTCGTGGGGGCGCTGCTCCTGGCCGACGTGGCGCTGCACCTGGCGCTCGCGCTGCTGCTGCCGATCGGCACCTTCGTCCTCGTCAGCAACATCAAGCGATTCGTGCTGCTCGGCGTCGCCGTGGTGGCGTTCCTGGTCCTGCGGCGGCGCCGCCAGCGCTGCCCCCGGACGGCGGAGGGCGCGCCGGTGGCGCCGGATCCGGGGAGCGGAGAGGAGACAAAGAGGTGACGTCGGCGCCGGACACGATCATCCACGGGGTCCGGATCTTCGACGGCGAGGCGACGATCGCCGGCGCCGACGTCCTCCTCAGCGGCGGGCGCATCGCCGAGTTGTCGGACCGGGTCGCGGTCCCCGCCGGTGCCGAGGTCGTCGACGGCCGCGGCCGCACCCTGCTGCCGGGGCTCATCGACTGCCACGTCCACGCCCGGCCCGAGAGTCTCGAGCAGGCGCTCGCCTTCGGCGTCACGTCGGAGCTGGACATGTTCAGCATGCCCGCCCTGGCCGGGACGCTGCGACGGGTGGCGGCGGAACGATGCGACGTCTGCGACATCCGCAGCGCCGGATTGGGCGGGGCCGTGACCAACCCCTTCCTGCCCGGAGTCGTCCCCACCCTCACCTCGCCCGCCGAGGCCACCGACTTCGTCACCGGCCGCGTCGCCGATGGCTCCGACTACATCAAGGTCTATCTGATCGATGCGGCCTGGAACGGCGGCCGCCCGATCGACGGGGAGACGCTGGGCGCCCTGCTCGCCGAGACCCATGCCCGGGGACGGCTGGCCCTCGTCCACGCCGACTCCTCGGCCGCGGCCAGGACCTTCATCGAGGCCGGAGGGGACGCGCTCGCCCATGTCCTCGGCGACCTCGAGCTCGACCAGGCGCTGCTCGACCGTCTGCGCCGCCCGGGTGTCTTCGTCGTCCCCACGCTACGGGTCTCGGCTCTGTTCTCGGCGGAGAGGGGGGAGGCCACGGACGCCGAGCGGGCGGCGATGCTCGACCATCCCCGCCTCGGTCGCCACCTCGACGCCGGAACGCGGGCGATCATGACCGACCGCGAGCTGCTCGATGATGCCCGCGAACGGAACCTCCGGCAACGGGACGGACACGGCCACTCCCGCCTCGATCACGCCGCGGCACTTCGCGCCACCGCCGCGCTGCACCGATCGGGCGTCACCGTGCTCGCCGGCACCGACGTGAGCGCCGGCGCCGCCTCGCCCCGGGCGCCGCTCGTCCGCGGCCTGGCCGGGCATGGGATCGCCCTCCACCACGAGCTCCTGCTGCTGGTCGAGGCCGGCCTCACCCCGGCCGAGGCCCTGGCCGCGGCCACCTCGCACGCCGCCCGCTGCTTCGGGCTGAAGGATCGCGGCCGGGTCGCCCCCGGGCTGCGCGCCGACCTGCTCCTGGTCGACGGCGACCCCACCCGCGACATCCGCGCGACTTGGGAGATCGCCGCGGTCTGGCGGGATGGGGCACGTCTCGACCGCGAGCGGCCGCCCGGATAGCCGCTGGCCCGGCCCTCCGACGACGCCGGTCGAGTTCGGCGGAGTGGCCGATCCGCTCCTGGCGAGCCCCGAGGGCCGTGCGCTACGATGGAGGATAGGTTCTTAGTTTGGCTCACTAACTAAGAAGGGGTAGCGGGTCGGTAAAGCGAGCTCGCCCGGTTCAGGAGGTACACACATGGCAGTTGAGGGCGTCGGGAGTCGGAGCGGGCAGGACAACTACAAGTGGGTGGCCCTCTCCAACACCACGTTGGGCGTCTTCATGTCCGCCATCGACCTCTCCATCACCCTGATCGCGATGCCCGCCATCTTCCGGGGCATCAAGCTCGACCCGCTCAAGGCCGCCAACAGCTTCTACCTGCTCTGGATGGTCCTCAGCTTCGCCATCGTCAGCAGCGTGCTGGTGGTCAGCCTGGGCCGGATGGGTGACCTCTTCGGCCGGGTCAAGATGTACAACCTCGGCTTCGCCGTCTACACCCTGGCCTCGCTCCTGCTCAGCATCGACTGGATGACGGGCCAGCCGGCGGCGATCTACCTGATCGGGATGCGCGTCGTCCAGGGCCTGGGCTCCGCGTTCCTGTTCGCCAACTCGGCGGCGATCCTGACCGATGCCTTCCCCCGGCACCAGCGGGGAATGGCGCTCGGCATCAACAGCATCTCGGCGACGGCCGGGCAGTTCGTCGGCCTCGTCGTCGGCGGCGTCCTGGCCCCGATCGACTGGCGGCTGGTCTTCCTGATCTCGGTCCCGATCGGCCTCTTCGGCACGGTCTGGGCGCACCTCCGGCTCAAGGAGCTCGGCGTCCGCCAGCGCGCACCCATCGACTGGCCGGGCAACATCACCTTCGCCGTCGGTCTGATCCTGGTCATGATCGGCATCACCACCGGGATCCAGCCCTATGGCCACAGCTCGATGGGCTGGGGCAACCCCTTCGTGCTCGGCTCGATCGCCATCGGCGCCGCCCTGCTCCTCGCCTTCGGGATCCTCGAGACCCGCCTGGCGGCGCCGATGTTCCGGCTCGCCCTGTTCCGGATCCGGGCCTTCACCTTCGGCTCGCTGTCATCCTTCCTCTCCGCGCTCGCCCGCGGCGGGATGATGTTCACCCTGGTGATCTGGCTGCAGGGCATCTGGCTGCCCGAGCACGGCTACAGCTTCAGCAGCACCCCAGTCTGGGCAGGCATCTACATGCTGCCCTTCACCCTCGGCATCCTGCTCGCGGGACCCATCTCCGGCATCATGTCGGACCGGATCGGAGCGCGCCCGCTGGCGACCGGAGGGATGATCGGCTCGGCCGTCGTCTTCTTCGCCCTGCAGATGCTGCCGGTCGACTTCAACTACCTCGCCTTCCTCTTCATCCTTCTGCTCTCCGGTCTCTCCATGGGTGCCTTCATGTCGCCCAACCGGGCGGCGGTGATGAACAGCCTGCCGGCCAGCGCCCGGGGCGTCGGCGGGGGCATGAACCAGACCTTCCAGAACTCGGCCCAGGTGCTCTCCATCGGCATCTTCTTCACGCTGATGATCATCGGGCTCTCGGCGGCGCTGCCTCAGACCATGACCGCCGGCCTCGAGGCGCACGGCGTCTCCGCCGCGGTCGCCGGCCACGTCGCCCACCTGCCCGCCGTGTCGATCCTGTTCGCCGCCTTCCTCGGCTACGACCCGATGCAGCACCTGCTCGGGGCCAAGGTGCTGACCCAGCTCTCCGCCCACAACGCGGCGGTGATCACCGGGCGCAGCTTCTTCCCGCAGCTGATCGCGCCGCCGTTCCACTCCGGGCTCCACGAGGCGCTCTCGTTCGCGATGATCGCCTGCCTGATCGCGGCGCTCGCCTCGTGGTCGCGTGGCGGCCGCTACGTCGATGGCGGCGAGGACGAGATCCCGGGCGTCACTGAGGAGTCTCAGCCGGTGGCCGAGGCGGTGGGGGAGTAGCCGGGCGCCTCCCGCCTCAGCCGCGCCGGTCGAGCTCCTTGATCAGCGAGCCCGAGGCCCGGCAGCGCCAGGCGTTGATGAGCAGCTCCTCCAGCTCGGCGGCGTCCACCGCCGGGAGCCGGACCAGGACCGCCGGGAACCCGTTGTAGTGCGGCTCGGTGAAGAACTTCTCGGGATTGGAGGCGAGGACGATCTGCTTCTCCTCCTGGTTGGCGACGCGGACGGCGAGGACCTCGGGACGCGGCACTCTGGGCTTGCGCGGCTGGACCCGCTCCCACCAGGTCCACGCGAACCGCTTGGGCTTTGCGGGGTGGTCGACCAGGAAGCCGAGTTGTCCCTCCTCCTGGTGCACCCCGGGCAGCGCCAGGGCGATGCGCCGGACGTCCTCCCGGTCGGTCACCCTCGCCCTCCCCGGGCGTCGGGATTCATACCAGCAGTGTGCGGCAGGCCGGCGGGCGTGGCGCCGGTGGGGAGAGAATCGATCGAGGCCGTGACCGTGTCGTGGCGGCCCTTGGAACCGGACTGGGAGGTGCGAGCGTGACCAGGAGCGCAAGGATCACCGCCGTCGAGGTCGATGAGCTGCGGGGGGCGGCGCCGCCGTCGAGCGGGCGGATGCAGCAGCAGGTGCGGCCACTCGACGCCTACCGCCGGCCGGGTGAGGCGTCCATCGCGCCGCCGGCGGCGGGCGAGCTCCGCCATCTCTACCTGACCATCCGCACCGACGCCGGGGTCCAAGGGCTCTACGGCCCCATCGACAGCTCCGCGGCCTGGGTGATCGTCGACCAGCTGGCCGACTTCCTGATCGGGCGGGACGGGCTCGCCGGGTCGGTGATCTGGGACCAGCTCTACCGCCTCGACCGCCACTCCCGGCACGGCCACTTCAAGATGGCGATCAGCGCCGTCGACAACGCCCTCTGGGATCTTCGCGGCCGGGTGTTCGAGGCCCCCGTCCACCAGCTCCTCGGCGGTCCCTCGCGAAGCCAGCTCCGCGCCTACGCCAGCACCCTGGGGACCCGCCACGACGATGAGGAGATCGCCGCCCTGATCGAGCGGCTGGCCCGGGAGGGCTACCGGCACCAGAAGTGGTTCTTCGCCTTCGGCCCGGCCGACGGGGCGGAGGGGATGAAGCGGAACCTGGCCATGACCGAGACGGTGAGGACCAGCGCCGGCGATGACATCGCCCTGATGTTCGACGCCTTCATGGGCTGGGACCTGGCCTACGCCAGGGCCTGGGCGCGCCAGGCGGAGCGGTTCGCCCCGACCTGGCTGGAGGAGCCCTTCTCGCCGACGCAGTTCGACGCCTTCCGGATGCTCCGGCAGAGCACCGAGGTCCCGATCTCGGCCGGCGAGCACCTCTACGACCGCGCCGACGTCCTGCCCTACCTCCGCGAGGGGATCCTGTCCGTCCTGCAGGCCGACCCCGAGTGGTGCGGCGGGGTCACCGAGCTGACCCGGATCTGCGCTCTGGCGGAGACCTTCGGCATCCCCGTCATCCCGCACGGTCACGGCCTTCACGCGGCGATCCACGTCATTGCCAGCCAGTCGCCGGCGACCTGCCCCCTCGTCGAGTACCTGATCCACGGGATGCCACGCCGCCACCACTTCGAGGTGGACCCGCCGCGGCCGGTCGACGGGTCCTTCCCCGTGCCCTCGCTGCCCGGGTTCGGCATCCGGCTCGACGAGGGGAAGATCGAGTCCCGCCGCCGGTGGCCCTACGGCGCGTCTGAGGGCGGAGCGGAGGGGCCTCGATGACACTGTCGATCTCCCCGGGAAGGGACCACTTCCTGCGCGACGGCAAGCCCTTCTTCTACCTCGCCGACACGGTGTGGGCGGCCTTCACCAACGCCTCCTTGGAGGAGTGGCGGGGATACGTCCGGCGGCGGCGGGAGCAGGGCTTCACCGCGCTCCAGATCAGCCTCCTGCCGATCGTCCACGACCGCTCCGACTCGCCCGGCGAGGTGATGCCTTTCGAGCGCGGGGACGGTGGGTTCGACTTCGCCCGGCCCCAGGACGCGTACCTGAGCCGGGCGGCGGAGATGCTCGAGGTCGTCCGCCGCGAGGGGCTGGTCCCGGCGCTGGTCCTGCTCTGGTGCAACTACGTGCCCGGGACCTGGGCGGCGAGGAGGACCGGACAATCGATGACGCTCGACCAGGTCGACGCCTACCTGCGCCGGGCGCTTCCGGTCCTGGGCCACCCCGCCCCGATCCTGATCGTGAGCGGCGACACCGACTGGGCGGGGGAGACGGTCCGCTACTACGGACACGTGCTCCGCCTGGCGCGTTCGCTGCTGCCGGAGTCGCTCACCACCCTGCACACGGCCCCGGACCACGCCGACCTCCCGAACGCCCTGGCCGAGATGCCCGCGCTCGACTTCTACATGTATCAGTCAGGGCATCAGCGGGAGCGGCAGGACCGCGCGCCTCAGCTGGCCCGGCTCCTCGCCGCCAAGACGCCTCGCCGCCCGGTCGTCAACGGCGAGCCCTGCTACGAGGGCCACGGCCACTTCCGAGCTCGGGGGCGCTTCAGTGCCGCCGAGGTCAGGTGGGCGACCTGGGAGAGCCTCTTCTCCGGCGCCGGGGCCGGGGTCACCTACGGCGCGCACGGCCTGTGGTCGTGGCACCGGCCGGGAGACCACTTCACCTCGACCGCGTCGTCGAGTGAGCCGTATCCATGGTCCTCGGCCCTGGACCTGCCCGGTGCCGGGGACGTCGCCTTCGCCCGCACGGTGTTCGAGCTCTACGGGCTGCACCGGACGGCGCCCTCCTGCGATCTTCTCGTCGAAGCGCCCGAGGACGTGGTCGCGGTCGCGTCAGCCGACCGCTCGGTGGTGGCCGTGTACCAGCCGGTTCCCTCGCAGTTGCGGCTGAACCTCGACCTCCGCGGCCGGAGGAACGCCTGGGTCGACCTGGGGGCGCGTCGCTGGCTGGTGCCGGAGATCTCGGTCGTCGACGGCGTCTCCACCGTGTCGATGCCAGACACCACCTCCGACCTGCTCCTCCTGTCGTCCGGCTGATCGCTCAGGCGATCGTCTGGCCGCCATCGATGACGAAGGAGGCGCCGGTCGCGAACGACGACTCGTCGCCGGCCAGGTAGGTGGCGATGCCGACGTAGTCCTCGGGCTTCGCCAGCCTGCCCAGCGGCACCGCCGAGACCAGCCTCTCCCTTGCCGCCGGATCGCTGAGCAGATCGGTGATGAGGGGGGTCTCCGTGCAGCCGGGGACGAGCGTGTTGACCCTGATCCCGCGCCCCGCGTACTCGGTGGCCAGGATCCGGGTCAGCGCGAAGACGCCTCCCTTCGAGGTCGAGTAGGCGTCGAAGCCGAGCGCCGAACCCTCCAGCCCGGTGGGCGAGCCGACGTTGATGATGGAGCCGCCCTGGCCCTCGAGCATGAGCCGGATGCCGTGCTTGCAGGTCAGGAACATCCCGGTCAGGTTCACGGCCATGGTCTGCTGCCAGACCTCAAGGGGAAGTTCATGCGCGGGGCCGTCGCGGCCGATGAGCTGGACGCCGGCGCTGTTGAGCAGCACGTCGATGCGGCCACTGCGTGAGCGGACCGCTGCGAAAGCGGCCTCCACGCTGGCCTCCTCGGTCACGTCCACCCTCACCGCATATGCACGCTGTCCGATCTCGCCGACGGCCTCGTCGAGCTGTTCGCCATTGCGGTCGAAAAGGGCCACCGCCGCCCCCTCGGCGGCGAAGCCGGCCGCGATCGCCCGCCCGATGCCCCGCGCCGCCCCCGTCACGACGGCGAGCTTGCCGGAAAGTCTTCCCAACGGATGGTTCCTCCTCTGAATCGTGTGTCTGGTCCTCGATCACTTTGGGGCCGTCGCACGGGAGACCCTGAATCCAGTCTGGGCGGGACTGGGGCGACGCCGTCCGGGCGTCCGCGGACCGGCTAGAGGTCGGACTCTTTATCTGGTAGCCGCGCTCGGAGCTGAAGTGTCGAAGGGGTCTGGTGGAAAACTCGTTCGGCGGCGGGCCCAACGATCCCGTGGTCCGTCCCGGATCCGGTCCCGCCGGCCACCCGAGATAGCGGGGCAGCCGGATCGGGACCCCCTCCTCTAGCCAAGGACCCGGCCGCATCACCCCCAGCTAGCGCTGGAAGGCGGGGTAGCTGCCCTCATAGCCCGCTTGCCTCGGAGTCAACCCGAACCCAACAGGAGCGAACGGCGCCATGAGCGACACCGTCAGCACTTCGGCCAAGCCGATCTGGTTCGACCTCTCGACGAGCGACCCGGAGGCGGCGAGGAAGTTCTACTCCGGCCTCCTCGGCTGGACCGGGGAGCCCAACCCTGATCCGGCCTTCGGCGGCTACCCGACGATGGCCACCGCCCGGCGGATCCTTGCCATCAACGCTCGAGCAGCCAACCCCGGCGGCGGACCGCCTCCGCCACCGCGCGCCAGTACGGCGCCGCGACGTCCCTGGCGAACCGCTCCACCTCCTCCGATCGCCGCTCGCATTCCTGCTCCTGGAGCGGCCGCCGGTCTCCAACCGGGTCACGGAAGTCAGCCCACATCGCTACTTTCTCCCTGGCCGCGGTCCCGCCCGTCGGCCGTCACTCCTGCGCCGAGGTGGGTGCGAGTCCTCGGCCGTTGCACCGATACCTGGTCATTGCCAGACGCCGTGGCGCTGCTCAGGGAGCGCGTCGAGAGGACCGATCGCACCGCCACGGGGGGGGGTAGGCGCCGAAGTCGCGGACGGCGGACCAGACGGTCGCGGCCGGCCGGTCGACGACGGAGCTGTAGTACGACTTGGCCATGGCCCCATCGTCATCTCGTCGCCCACGTCCGACACTCCGCCGGTTGCTACCGAATCAACGTGTGACGAGGCGATCAAGGCCCCTGGACGGGAGCGTGGTGGAGCTGCCTCCCGCAGATCGAGCCGCGATCGCTCGCGAGTTTCCGCGCCTGGTGCCGTACGGGGTCCGGTTCTTCCTGCAGACCGGCGTCGTCCGGCGGCGTTCGAGCGCGCGGCCGCGAATCTGGCGATGTTCAGGCTCGACCCCATCACCTGACCCGCATCGGGGGGTCCGATTGCGGTCGATGTAGTTCTTAGTTACTTCCCCCGGATAAACGCATAGAGGGGACGGGCGGGGGCGCGCGGAGTTCGGGGGGTTGTCAGGTGGAGGCGTCGGGGTTGGCATCCCCCTCCTGAAGGAGAAGCTCGGCGACCTGCTCGCCGATGCTTTCCATCTCGG
>DATAXV010000023.1:0-5868 GCA_036272915.1 Candidatus Dormiibacterota bacterium | reverse complement strand
GCGATCACGCCGGTCGCCTCAGGCTGCCGCTCCCTCAACCGCAGGACGGCGTTGAAGGCGCCTCTGGGCTTGAACGATCCCGTCACCTGGAGGCACTCCGGCTTGAGGCGGAGGGACGGGTCGAGGTCGGTGGCGAGCAGCGGCGTCCTGCGAACGTGGCCGGCGATGCGAGCCCGGGCGGCCTCGATCTCGCCCAGATGGGATCGAGCGTAGGAGTCCGTCACCGGGCGGCGGCACCGCTCACCGCGGTCTCCCACGGTGCCGTGCTCAGGACCAGGGTCACCGGGCCGTCGTTGTCGAGGCTGACGGTCATGTCGGCGCCGAAGCAGCCCCGGCCGACCTCAACGCCCTCCGCCTCGACGCGGTCGGCGAACCGCTCGTACAGCTCCTCGGCACGGGTGGGATCGCCGGCGCGGATGAAGCTCGGCCTCCGGCCTCGCGAGGTGTCGGCGTACAGGGTGAACTGGGATACGACCAGGGCCCCACCCCGGACCTCGATCAGGCTGTGGTTGAAGCGGCCCTCGGCGTCGGCGAAGATGCGGAGCTGGGCGACCTTCGTCGCCAGCCGGTCGGCGTGGCTCTCGTCGTCCTCAGGCCCGACCCCGAGGAGGATCACCAAACCCTTGCCGATCGACGATTCATGGCGCTCGCCGTCGTCGCCGGACCATGTGACGGAGGCGCGGGCGACCCGCTGAACGACGGCTCGCACCTCAGCCCGCCGCCTCGGAGACCTGGACCGATCGCCTCATTCCTCGACGAAGCGTAGCGGAAGGCGCTCGGGCGAGGCTGAGGATGGCGATCAGAGGACCGGTGCGTCCAGCCATCCACGGAGGTCCTCGAAGACGGCCTCCGCTCCGAGGTCGTTGAAGGGCTCGTGGTAGCGACCCGGATACCGCTTGATCGTCACCTTGCCGCCACAGGTCCGGCCGAAACCCTCGCCGGCCTGGGCGTCGATGATCGGGTCCTGGTCGGAGAGGAGCAGCAGCATGGGAAGGGTGCAGCGCGGGGCGCCCTGCATGGTCGACGCTCCCGCCGCCTGCCACTCGGCGTGCAGCCGGGCGGAGATGCGGTCGTGGACGAGCGGATCCTGGCGGTAGGCCTCCACCACCGCCGCGTCCCGGGAGATGCCCTTCGCGTCGAGGCCGTTGGACATGGTCAGCGTGGGCATCGTGCGGCTCGCGATCCGGCCCAGGGCCAGCTTCCACGGGGCGATCGGCGTCCTCACGCTGAAGGCGGGGTTGGAGAGCACGAACCGGCGCGGTTTCAGAGCCCCTTGGACGATGGCGCTGGCCACCACGACACCGCCGAAGGAGTGCCCGAGGGGGACCACCTCGAGGGGGGACGCCTCGGTCCTGACCAGGCGATCGAAGGCGGCGATGTCACCGACCCACTGGGACCAGCTGTCGATGTGGCCGCGCGGGCCCTCGCTCTCCCCCATGCCGCGGAGGTCCAGAGCCCAGCACGACCAGCCGGCGGGGACCATTGCCTCGGCCAGGTTCCGGTAGCGGCCGGAGTGCTCACCCAGGCCATGCACGATGAGGAGGACGCCTCGAGGCTCGGGCGCCTCCCAGGCTCGCCAGGAGATCCAGACACCGTCGAACGACGGCAGCGACCCCCGCCGCTCGCGTATCAACCGCCGAGGCGCCTCATGGCGCGCAGGATCTTCAGCGCCTCGCGCTCCGCCTCGAGCAGCGTCGAAGCGAAGGCACGGATGCCGAAGATGCGATACCCCCACCGGTCCGGCTGCTCGGCGTTGAGCGGATGGGACGGCGAGTAGAAGCTGATCTGCTGACCGTCGACCTTCTTGATCACCACGCCCCGTGACAGCAGCTCCTCGAGCCGGTTGCCCGAGGGCATGAGACCGCCGCTGAACTCGAGCTGCCGGAGCTTGCCGAGCGGGTTGTCGTCGTCCCGGACGGACGCCCGGACCATGTGCTCCGCGCTGAGGTCGCGGAGGAAGAGCATCAGGGCGAGGACATCGGTCTCGTCGCCGCCGGTGCGGATGAAGCCGGCGCCGCTGACCTGCTCACCCTCCTCCTCCCTGACGTGACGGAGGTACTCCATCTCGAACAGCTTGCTGGAGGCGTCGGTGGCGACCCACGGCACGTCGCCGCGCCACTCGCGGACGGCTCCGAGCTGCTCGAACTGCTCTCCGACCCGCTCCTGCTGCTCGGGCGTGAGGCCATAGAGGCGATGGTGAATGACTCGCGGCACGTCCCCTACAGCGTACGATGGCGCGCTCCGGATAGAGGCCGGGGGAGGGTTCCACGTTGTGTCAGCCGGCGAGACCGACGGCCGTGAATGCTGTGGATCGTTCGCCCCCCATCACAGTCGCGCTACCAGAACCTGGTCTGTCCGGAGATGGTCTCGAGATCTGAGAGGAGCAGCCGGCGATCCTCCTCCTCAGAGATGCCCTTCGAGGCGGACAGGGCGCGCTCGGTCATCAATCGGACCTTGGCGGGCTCTCCGGCGATCGCGTGGCCGCGGGCCAGCGCCTCGTAGGCGAAGGCCAGGTCGAAGTCGGCCAGGTCGGCCTCGAGACAGATGTCCAGCACCCGCTGCGCATGGTGGAGGCACGGTTCGGGCCGCTGCAGCAGGGCATAGACGCGCGAGCACTGCCATTCACCGCGGGCGAGGGTCTCGGGGGCGCCCACCTGCCCCCAGTGGTACCGGGCGGCGTGGGCCATGTGCAGCATCCGATCGTCGTCGGCGCGAGTCCGGTCCCCTTTCTCCATGAGGTCCCACGCGCCGTTGAAGAGCTGCGCCGCCAGCCGGCGCTCATCGTCGTCGGCGAGCACGGGTTCCGAGGGCGCTGCGGTCATCGTTGTCCGTGCTCCTTCTTCACTGTGATAAGCGGTGCTCTTCGCCCAGATCCTCCCGCCGGGCTAACTCTGATGCCATTCGCCGTGGATGTGGGACAGAGGTTGTCTGGATATCGGTCCACCCGGCCGGCATGCTCGCATGAGCTCCTCCTGCCAGCTCGGCGCCGCGACATGAAGGGCCAGCCTCTCGGCTCCGGCGGAGAGCAGGAACTCTCCCCTCCGTGCCGTCTCCACCAGCGAGCGCTGCCGGTCACTGAGCTGGAAGTGGCTCTGCACCCTGGCGGCCTCTCCCGGCCGCATGGCACCGAAGAACTGGATCGCCGGGTTGCTGGCGACGACTCGCCCATGCTCGCTGCTCAACAGGTCGCCGGGATTCTGGGTGGCGAAGGCGAGGGCGCCGTCGTACTTGCGGATGCGCCGAGCCAGCGACAGGACGAACCGCCGGATCGCGGGCTCCTCGAAGAGCAGGCCGAGCTCGTCGATGACCAGGAGACGGCGCCGGTCCCTCCGCTTGATGCGCCCCCAGAGCGCCTGGGCGAGGAGGAAATGGACCGGGCCAACGAGCTCCTGCCGCAGCTCGCGCATGCCGAAGACGACGATCGGCGCGTCGAGATCCACAGTCGTCGATCGGCTGAAGAGCTGGCCCAGACTTCCGCGCGACCATCGGCCGAGGATGGTCCCCGGCCTGGATGAGGGCGTCAGGCGTCGGGCGATGTCGGCGATGAGGGGCTCCGGCTCCTCGCGCACGGCGCCAGAGGCCGCGGCCTCGACCTCCGCGCGCTCTGTCTCATCGAGCTCGCCGCAGATCATCTCGCACAGATCGACAGCATCGGCGATGGCCGTCGCGCCCTCCTCTTCCCCAGGTCCGGGCGCGTGGAGGTCGAGAACGTTCAGCGAATGGCCCGAGCCCAGGGAGAGGGGCACGTCGGCCCCGCCCAGGCGGCTGGCGAGCGTCCCGTACTCATGCTCCGGGTCGATCACGAAGACCTGGATGCCGAGGCCGAGCGCACCCATGGCCAGGGTCGACAGCAGATAGGTCTTGCCGGCTCCCGAGTGGCCGAACACGGCCACGTTGGCGTTGACGTGGTTTCGCTCGTCGAAGAGATCGACCAGCACCGGCTGCCCGGTTGCGCGGGCCGAGCCGAGGACGATGCCCTCCGGATGCTGGATATCGGACTCGAACCAGGGCATCAGGGTGACGAGGGAGGAGGTGTCCAGCAGCCTTCGCCGGCCCAGGGGGTCGAGGCCGTAGGGCATGGTCGCGATCCGACCGTCCTGCTGGCGAAAGGTGCATGGGCGCAGGACGCACATGGCGCGGCGCCCGGCCGTCTCGACCTCGGCGGCGCAGGCTTCCAGCTCCCTTGGACCGTGCGCGTGAACCGTCACGTACATGGCCACGTGGAAGGCGTTCTCCTCCCGAGCCGCCACCCGCTGCTGCAGCTCCCGCGCTGCCGGCAGTGCGCCTGCCACATCGGGATCCTCGACGTCCTCGTTGACCTGGCGCGCCGCCTCCATGTGGAGAAGCTGGCGCCGGAGGTACTCGATGATCCAGGCACCGGGAAGCCGTTCCGCATGCCAGCTGAGGGAGACGTCACGGCCCTTGGGGACGAGTTGGATGAGCCAGCCCGGCTCCAGCTGCCCACCGGGGTAGCGCTCCACATACCAGCTGCGGTGGAAGCCGTTGTGGTCCCACCACGTCCCGGGGGATTCCCGGCCCACGGGCGGAGCCGGTTCCCCGGGTTCGACCACCAAGGGCACGCCGATCCGGGCCAGCCCCTCGCGCACCGATGAGGACAGCTCGGAGGACGTGACGAACCGCACCTCGCGACTCTGCGATCCGGCTCTTCGCGAGAGCCGTGCCGCCCAGTCCAGATCCAGCCGGCGAGGGTCGGTTCTCTCCTCAGCCGGGGTGCGGAGTCCGGCGGCGAGGTCGGTATGGGCCTCGGACGAGAACGCCATCACGGCCTGGAGGCGACCCTGAAGCCCATCGAGGAGCGCCCTGAAAGCGGTCGACCAGCGGCGCCTGTCATCCTCGGTCGCGTCCAGATAGCCGAGGGAGCCGGTCCGGATGACGCGGGTGTCGGGCAGCGAATGGAGCAGCGGACGAAGTCTCATAGGTTCCGGGTGTCGGGAGTGTCACCGAGCTCCGGCTGCTGACTCAGAAGTCTCCCGCGTGCGGCGATCATCCGCGTGGCGAAAACGGCCATGTCCGCGATCCAGCAGTCGAGCGGCCGGCCGTGCAGCCGGCCCCACGCCAGGGCAAGTCCCACGAGCAGCGGCGGGATCCCCGCCGCAGCGCGACCCCACGGGCATCCCCAATCGATCGACCACGCGCAGAACGAGCCGAGCGCGGCGACGGCCAGATATCCGAATCGAATCGGCGTCAGACCGAGGATCACCCGGTCCTCCAGATCGACGTCCTGAGGGAAGCGCGCTTGCATGGCGGGACGGTACCCGTCTCTGCCGCCTGGCCCAAGCCCGGGTGTTAAAGTGGGCCGCGGCCAACGCCACCCTCGGTGGCGGCGCCCCTCCGGCGCTACCACGTACAATCGAGGCTCCTTCGCCCACGTAGCTCAATCTGGCAGAGCAGGGGACTCTTAATCCCAAGGTTCACGGTTCAAGTCCGTGCGTGGGCACCACCAGATACGGTAGACACCTCACGCAGCGCCGCTGCATAGTGTGGCCGGCGCCGGTGCGCGGAGAGCTTCGAGATCAACGAGTCCTGCGTGCTCTGGGGGATGGCCACGGCTCTTGCCTCCGAACGTTCGTCCGCCATTTACTGGATGCTGGTCTTCATCTTCGTTCCAGCAGAGGTCCCAGCATGCAACGCCGCCAGCTCGACCTGCCCGAGGATCTGCGCCAACAGCTCCAGTATCTCGCCCGTCTCCCGTCCACCCCTCAGCGTTTGGCCCTCCGTGCCCGATGCGCGCTCATGGTCAGCGACGGTGTCGGGGTCCGGGAGACCGCCCGTCAGCTCGAGATCCGCCCGCAGACCGTGCGCAAGTGGGTGAAGAGGATCTCCATCGAGGGCCTCAAGGGCCTCCAC
>DATAXV010000022.1:0-4801 GCA_036272915.1 Candidatus Dormiibacterota bacterium | reverse complement strand
CTCCATCAGCGGACGTACCGCCTCGGGGACGCCCTCGACCTGGCCGGGGACGACGTCGGCCATCGCCACGACCTCCGCGTCGGGCACCGCGCCCAGCGAGGCCACGTGATCCTGTGCCATGCGTCCTGCACCGACGAAGGCGACGCGCACTGTCATCCCTGTCTGACCCTCCTGATGATGTTCTCGGACCGCGGCCGCCCCATCCGGCGATCGCGGGTCATCCCGCCTCCACCTGGCCGACCACCGACTCCAGGAAGTCGTGAGTCTCGGCCATGGCGGCGTCGGTGGCCTCGGTGGCCTCCGTCTCGGTCTGGTCGTCGCGCTTGTAGAAGACAGGCAGTTCGAAGATGAGCGGTCCCTGGAAGCCGGCCCCGGCCAGGATCTTGAGCATGCGGAGGTGGTTGACCTCGCCTTGGCCGGGGATTGGGAAGTTGTTGGTCCACGGGGCGCCTGCGTGGTCCTTGATGCAGACGTGGCTGATCAGCGGTGCCACGCCCGACTGCTCGAGGTCGTCCTCCGGGTCGAGTCCCTCGTAGTAGTGGATGTTGCCCGCGTCCCAGCATCCGCGCACGGCGGGCGAGTCCGCGCGCTCCAGCACGTTCCTCAGATCGGCGCCGGTCGAGGTCACGCCGCTGTGCGGCTTGATCACGATGGTGACGCCGCGGCGCTCCGCCTCGGGGCCCCCGGCCTTGAGCACGGACAGGAAGCGCTCGGCCTCGCCGTAGAACTGCATCACCCCCTTGGCGCGGGCGTGATCGGGACCGGAACCCCGGATGTCGGGATAGGGGCCCATCCCGAGCAGGTACTTGGCACCCAGCTCGGTGCACATGTCGAGGTCGGCGACCAGGCCCTCGACGCTCTCCATCGCGCCGCGGCGTGCGAAGAGGGTCGTCAGCGTGAGGTCGAAGCTCTCCACCTTCCCCTTCAGTTCGGAGAAGTCGGCCGACGTGGGCCTGTCCGGGAGCAGCGGCGCGCCCGCTGCCTGCTGGGTCAGCCCGACCAGCTTGAAGCCGGCCGCGGAGATGCCCTGGAGGCCCCTCTCCAGCGGCTCTGAACGATATGCGAGCGTAAACGCTCCCAGTCCGAAACGGGCGCCTTCCGCCATCCTCTCTACCTCCTCCGTGTGTGGGTCAATCGGGCAGCGGCAGGCTCACCGGCCGGCCCTCGGCCGCGGAGAGCTCCGCCGCCAGCACGATCTCATGGGTCTTGGCCGCGTCCTCGATGTCGACCAGGGGCGTCCGGTCCTCGCGGATGCAGTCGGCGAGATGGTCGATCTCCTCCTGGAACGGATGGTGGGAGACCTCCGGCGTGTCGGGCAGGACGGTCGGGCAGTGGGCCCAATCGGTCTGGCCGGGAAGGAATTGGGTCAGGAAGCGATCGTTGACGATCGTCCCCCGTGGCCCGTGGAGCCGCAGGTTGAACTGGTACTTGAGGTTGCCCTCGAGGACGCAGCCGACCTTGCCGATGGCCCCCGAGCGGAAGCGGATCAGCATGGCGATGGTGGCGTCCCACTCCATGGTGCCGGTGAAGTTGCCGGAGTAGGCGAACACCTCGACCGCGTCCGAGCCGATGAACTGGCGGATGGCGTCGACCGCGTGACAGCCGGCGGCGGGCAGGGCGGAGCCGCCCTTCTCCTTCGTCCGCACCCAGTCGAAGCCGGCGTACCAGCTGTCCCAGTTGCCCGAGAAGTAGTCGCACTCGGCGTAGAAGACGTCGCCGAGGAAATCGTTGTCGATCATCGAGCGCACGGTCTTGAAATAGGGGCTCCAGTGCAGCTCGAAGCCGACCAGGCTCTTCAGCCCCCTGCTCGCGATCGTCCGCTGCAGGCGCCTCAGGTCGGGCAGCGTGTGCGCCGCGGGCTTCTCGATGAGGAGGTGCTTGCCGGCCTCCGCCGCGGCCAGCGCCTGCTCGCTGTGGAGGTGGTTCATGGAACAGATGTCGACCACGTCCACCGCCGGATCCCGAATCAGGTCCTGCCAATCCGTGTAGATCGCGGCGTCGCTCAGACCGTTCCGCAGCGCCGCCGCCCGGGCGTTCTCCTCACTGTGGCTGGCGAGGGCGACCACCTGGCTGTGGGGATTGGCGCCCCACGCCGCGATGTGCTCCTGCGCGACCCAGCCGATGCCGACGATGCCGATACCGAGTCGACCCTCCATCACTCCATTGTCTGCTCCGACCCGGGCCGAGGTCGAGCCCCACCCCCCGCGGAGGCCTTCCGGTCCGATCCTCGGGGCCCGGCGGGCGGCATACTGGCCTTGTGCGGATCAGGATCGAGGGCACCGGTCTCCCCGGTGTATTCTTCGGTCCCCGCGCGGACCGCTCCGGCGAGCGCCCCAACGCCCATGTCGGTGTTCAGAGCCGCGGGCGCCGGGGGGAGCTGCTCGGCCTGGTGCGAGGCGACTCCCCATCCGCCACCTGGACGCTCGACTGCACGGCGGCGCGCACCGCCGCCGCCGTCGATCTGAAGGGCCCCTACGTCCAGGGCCCGCCGGGAGGCCGCTTCATCTATCTCTCCTGGGTCGACGTCGCAGAGACCGGCGATCCGACCATGTTCCGGCGCGCGAAGCTCTGGCTCGAGGGTCTGCCCGGGGACGCGGTCGAGGCCGCGATCGCCGGGGGCGTGCTGGTCGGCCGGCTCCGCCTGACCGACGAGCGCGGCGGTCCGCTCTTCGCCTCCGTGCGCCCGCCGCGGATCTCCTGGACGGCGGAGCCGTCCTCCTCAGGCGTCTGATGGCGAGCGGGCCGCGGCGCCTGATCGGCCTCAAGCTCGCCCTCGACACGCTCGGCGTGCCCGCCCGCGTCGACACTTTTCAGGACCGCCTCGCCCTGCAGAAGGCGACCTATCTGGCCCAGGCGGCCGGCCTCCAGCTCGGCTACCGGTACAGCTGGTACCTCAAGGGTCCCTACAGCCCGGATCTGACCCGCGACTACTTCCGGCTCGTCGAGGACCCGGCGATCGGGTCCGGCTTCGTCCTCGGTGCCGACCATCTGGCCCGCCTCGAGCGGCTGGCGGAGGTGGCCCGTCCCGCCCCCGGCGCAGACCTGGAACGGCCCGAGTGGCTCGAGCTCCTGGCCTCGCTTCACTACCTGATCCGGACCTTGAGGAAGGATCGCGAGGGGGCGGCGGCGGTGATCCGGCGGGCCAAGCCGCATCTCGCCGGGTACATCGACGAGGGTTTCAGCGCGCTGGCGACCGCGGCCCTGATCTGACTCGTGCCCGACTATGACACGACCCGGATATCGTGTCCGGTCCACGCCACCATCCGCCTCGGCGCGCTGGAGACGGCGATCCTGAACAGCGGCTGCATGCAGCGGCTGCGCAACATCAAGCAGCTGAGCCTGGCCAGCTACGTCTTCCCCGGCGGCGACTACTCGCGCCTCAGCCACGGCCTGGGCGTCCTCCACGTGGCCAGCTCGATGCTGACGGCGCTGCACGACCGCCGGCCCGACGTGGTCGACGATGGCGTCATCGACGACCTCCGCGTCGCCGCGCTGGTCCATGACATCGGGCACCTGCCCTTCTCCCACACCATGGAGCAGGCGCTGCGGGCGGTCTACGAGGAATCCGCGGTCCCCATCCTTCCCGCCGGGGGCGTGGCCGGGGTCGAGTCCGAGGGGACCCTGAGCCACGAGGAGATCGGGGCCGGCATCCTTCGAAGCGATCCCGAGCTCTCCCGTCTCCTGTCCTCGGAGCGGTCGGAGCGGATCGGGCGGATCATCCAGGGCGACAGCCTCGAGGTGCTCGACTACCGGGAGGCCCAGGCTCACCTGGGCAGCCTGCTCTGCTCCGATCTGGACGCCGACCGCATCGACTACCTGATGCGGACGGCGAGGCACACCGGGCTGCCCTACGGCGGCGTCGACCTGCCCATCCTGCTCAGCCAGATCCGCCTCGACGACGCCGACATGGTCTGCTTCGGCGACAACGCCCTGCACGCCGTCGACCAGTGCCTGATCAGCCGCTACTTCGACCGCGTCACCATCCCCTTCCACCGGACCGTCGCCGGCTTCGAGCTGCTGCTCCAGGACGTGATCAGGGACCTGATCGCGCACGGGCTGATCGCCGCCGACCGGACCGCGATCGAGGGGATGATCGAGGACGGCTCCTGGGTCGATTTCGACGATCTCCTCCTGGTCGAGCGGATGCGGGCGCTTCGCGACCGCCGACGCCTGGACCGGCAGGTGAGGGCCCGGGTCGAGGCGATCCTCCACCGCCGGCCGCCGAGGCTCCTGGCCCAGATCGAGTACGTCGAGCCGGCCGGCGATCCGAGCGCGTTCGAGGCGCAGCTGGACGCGGCCGAGGGCGTGATCGCCGAACTGGCCGAGGAGCATCCCGAGGAGAGGCTCTACCTCTGGAAGCAGGACGGCTTCACCCTCACCAGCCTGGCCTCGGGCGAGGCCGAGCACGGAACCCCGCCGGACTTCGACGAGAGCGAGGAGCGGCCCCGCGACGTGAGGATGCTGGTCGGCAACCGGGGCGGCTCGACCTCGATCCGGAATGTCGGCGCGTCGCTGATGACGGCACTCGCCGACAAGAGCTACTACGCGGTCAGGATCTACTCCCTGACCCCCCCGTCGGAGGCGCCCTCGAGAGCCCTGATCGAGCAGCGGCTCACCGATCCTCGTTGGCAATTCCTCCTGTGAATCGCTGACACTGACCGGATGCTCCTGTCGGAGGTGGTCTCCACCTCGGCGGCCGTCGCCGCCGACCGGTCCCGCCTGGCCAAGATCGAGGCCCTCGCCTCATGCCTCGGCCGGGCCGGCGCCGACGAGGTGGCGCTGACCGTGACCTACCTGTCCG
>DATAXV010000021.1:0-47179 GCA_036272915.1 Candidatus Dormiibacterota bacterium | reverse complement strand
GTCGTCGGCACCCACACCCACGTCCCCACCGCTGACGCCCGTCTGCTCCTCAACGGAACCGCCTATGTGACCGATGTGGGGATGGTCGGTCCCCGTGACGGCGTCATCGGCATGGACCGTCAGGGCGTGCTCTCTCGCTTCCTCTCTTCAATGCCACAGCGATTCGAGGTTGCAGATGGCATCGTGACATTCAACTCAGTACTGGTTACGATTAGCAAACCCACCGGGCGAGCGATAGCGATCCAGCGTATCGATCGAGAACACATTTGATGGGAGATGCCGCAGTAATGACAGGGGAGGGCCATGCGCCCACCGAGATTCTCAAGGTCTCGGCCACTTCGAAGCCGGTTGCCGTGGCGGGCGCGATCGCTGGTGTAATCCGCAGCAAGGGAAGGGTGGAGGTACAGGCCATCGGGGCCGGTGCAATCAACCAGGCGGTGAAGGCGATAGCCATCTCGCGGGGGTATGTCGCGCCGGGCGGCCTCGACATCGTGTGTGTGCCGTCCTTCATCGACATCAGCATCGACGGCGAGGAGCGGACCGGTATCCGTCTTCTGGTCGAGGTCCGCGACCACCGCTGATCCCGTTGGCGGCGCCGGCTGTGAATCCCGTCCCCAAGCCAGGCACGCGCTCACAGTCCTGTCCGGTTTAATAGGGGCCGCGCCATGCAGACCCGGAGCTTTCACGTCTGGACGATCGGCTGCCAGATGAACCTGGCCGACTCGGAGAGCCTGTCCCGCCGCCTGCTCGCGGCCGGATTCGCCGAGGAGGAGGATCTGGAGCGGGCCGACATCGCCATCCTCAACACCTGCGTCGTCCGGCAGGCGTCGGAGGAGCGCGTCTACTCCAAGCTCCACGAGCTGCGGCCCTGGAAGACGCCGGGACGGACCATCGCCCTGACCGGGTGCCTGGTGCGCAAGGAGGGCGAGGCGCTTCGCCGGCGGTTCCCGCAGCTCGACGCGGTGGTGCCGATCGGCGAGTACGACCCGTTCATCACCGAGCTGGAGGCCCGCTACGACCTCTCCGAGGGTGAAGCTCTGCCCGCCGGCGGGCGGACCGGGATCAGCCACTACGTGAACGTGATCCAGGGCTGCGATCACAACTGCACCTTCTGCATCGTCCCCAAGGTCCGCGGACGCGAGGTCCACCGGCCGCTGGCGGCGGTGCTCGACGAGTGCTCGCAGGCGGTCGCCGACGGCGCCCGAGAGGTCGTGCTGCTGGGGCAGAACGTGGACGACTACCGCGACCCGGAGACGGGTTCCGGTCTGGCCGGTCTGGTCGAGCGCGTCGCCTCCCTGGAGGGCCTGGCCCGCGTGCGGTTCATGACCTCGCACCCGCAGGACCTGGAGCCGGAGCTGCTCGAGCTGATGGCGTCGCATCCCCGCGTCGCCCATGAGCTCCAGCTGCCGATTCAGTCCGGCGACGATTTCATGCTCAAGCGAATGGCCCGCGGCTACCAGGTCCGGCACTACCGGGCCATCGTCGAGCGCGCCCGCGGGCTGATGCCCGACGTCGGCCTCTACACCGACGTCATCGTCGGCTTCTCCGGGGAGACCGACGAGATGTTCCGGCACACCCGCGAATTGATGGAGGACATCGAGTTCGACGTCGTCCACCTCGCCCAGTACTCGGTGCGCCCGGGCACGATCGCCGGCGATCGCTGGCCGGACGACGTCCCCCCCGACGTCAAGCGGGGGCGGATCAACGAGCTCCTCACCCTGCAGCGCGAGATCGCGGCGCGCCGCACCAAGCGCTGGCTCAGCCGCACCGTCGAGGTCCTGATCGAGGGCGCCGACGAGCTGGGCCGGCCCTACGGGCGGAACCGGCAGGGCAAGCGAACGGCGCTGCGCCGGGTGCGGCTGGCGGGACCGCGGTCGTTGCAGATGGCGGGATCGCCCGCGCCCGCCGTCAGTCCCGGCGATCTGGTCCAGGTCCTGGTCGAGGAGGCGACACCGGGGCAGCTGGCGGGATCGCTGGTCGCCTGATCGGGATCCAGGCGGGTCCGGGGGTGGTGTGGTGAGCGATCGGGGCGTGCACGAGACGCCGGCGATGCGTCAGTACTGGGACGCCAAGCGGTCCCATCCCGACGCGATCCTGCTCTTCCGGATGGGCGACTTCTACGAGATCTTCTTCGACGACGCCATCGAGGCGGCGCCGATCATGGGCGTGACCCTGACCTCGCGGCCGCTGAAGAACGGCCGCCAGCCGATGTGCGGCGTCCCCCATCACGCCTGGCAGCCCTACGCCGGGAAGCTGCTCCGAGCGGGCAAGAAGGTGGTCATCTGCGAGCAGGTCGAGCCGCCGGGCGGGAAGACCGTGGTCCGCCGCGAGGTGACCCGGGTGCTGACGCCGGGAACGGTGGTGGAGGAGGACTACCTCGAGCCGCAGCGCTCGAACTGGCTGGTGGCGGCCTGGAGCCGGGGCTCGGACGCCGGGCTGGCCGCCTGCGACATCTCCACCGGCGAGCTCCAGCTCTGCCAGCTCGCGGCCGAGCGGCTGCCCGCCGAGCTGGAGCGGCTGGCCCCGGCCGAGCTGCTGACCCCGCCGCAGATCGAGGCCTACCGCTTCGACCCGGAGCGGGGCCGGATGCGGCTCAAGGACCGTCTCGGGATCGCCTACCCGGCCTCGATCGGGGCCGAGGAGATGCCGCTCGCCATCGGCGCCGCCGGCGTGGCCCTGGAGTACCTGGAGCAGAACCAGGTCAGGGTCGAGCCGGGCCTGCTCCGCTGTCACACCTACTCGCCGGACG
This sequence comes from Candidatus Dormiibacterota bacterium, assembly GCA_036272915.1. Classification (GTDB taxonomy): domain Bacteria; phylum Chloroflexota; class Dormibacteria; order Dormibacterales; family Dormibacteraceae; genus DATAXV01. The sequence goes on along the minus strand of DATAXV010000021.1, from coordinate 44,430 downwards.
AGACCATGCAGCTGGACGGGGCGACGGTTCGCAACCTCGAGCTGGAGGCGCTGCTGCGCCTGATCGACCGCACCGTGACCCCGATCGGCGCCCGGCGCCTGCGCCGCTGGCTCTGGGCGCCGCTGCGGGACGTGGAGCGGATCGAGCTCCGCCTGAGTGCGGTCGAGGAGCTCCGCGGTGGCCTGAGGACCGAGCTGCGCGGCGCGCTGGGGGAGGTCGGCGACCTGGAGCGGCTGGTCTCGCGGGCCGCCCAGGGCCTGGCCGGACCCCGCGAGCTCTGCGCCCTGCGCCGCTCGCTGGAGGCGCTGCCCCGGGTCGCCGAGGCGGCGTCGGCGGCGACCACCCCCGGGCTGCGCCAGCTGGCCACGGCCATCGTCCCCGACCCCGAGCTGGCTGGGGAGCTGGCCCGGGCCCTGGTCGACGACCCGCCGGCGGTGATGCGCGAGGGCGGCGCCATCCGGCCCGGCTACGACGCCGATCTGGACCACGTCCTCGAGGCCTCGCGCTCGGCGCGCGAGTGGATCGCGAGCCTGGAGGCGCGGGAGCGGCAGCGGACCGGCATCAGGAGCCTCAAGGTCGGCTTCAACAAGGTCTTCGGCTACTACCTCGAGGTCAGCCACGTCAACGCCGACCTGGTCCCCGAGGAGTACGTCCGCAAGCAGACGCTGACCGGGGCCGAGCGCTACCTCACGCCCGAGCTCAAGGAGCGCGAGGCGGTGGTGCTCAACGCCCAGCAGGACCGGCTGGAGCGGGAGCTGGAGATCCTTCGCCGGCTGCAGGGGCGCATCGCCGAGGCGGCCGGCGGGCTGCTCGCCTGCGCCCGGGCCGCCGGGGACCTCGACGCGCTGGCGGCGCTGGCCGAGAACGCCGCCGACCTGGACTGGGTCCGGCCCCAGCTGACGGTCGCCCCCCGCCTGGTCATCGAGGCGGGCAGGCACCCGGTCGTGGAGCAGGCGGTCGGGGCCGGCAACTTCGTCCCCAACGACACCGAGCTCGACGCCGACGCCGCCCAGATCGTGATCCTGACCGGGCCGAACATGGCCGGGAAATCGACCTACCTGCGCCAGGTCGCCCTGATCGTGCTCCTCGCCCAGTGCGGCAGCCCGGTGCCGGCGACCACCGCCGAGGTCGGCGTCGCCGACCGGGTCTTCACCCGGGTCGGCGCCCACGACGACCTGGCCGCGGGCATGTCGACGTTCATGGTCGAGATGGCGGAGACGGCCAACATCCTCGCCCACGCCACGCCCGCCTCGCTGGTCGTCTTCGACGAGGTCGGCCGCGGTACCTCGACCTACGACGGCCTCTCCATCGCCCAGGCCGTGGTCGAGCACCTGCACGACTCCGCCCGCCTCCGCTGCCGGACCCTGTTCGCCACCCACTTCCACGAGCTGACCGAGCTGGCCGAGCGTCTGCCCCGGGTCCGCAACGAGCGGGTCGAGGTGGTCGAGGAGGGTGGCGAGGTTCGGTTCCTCCACCGCGTCGTCCCCGGCGGTGCCGACCGCTCCTATGGGATCCACGTCGCCGCCCTGGCCGGGCTGCCCAACCAGGTCGTGGCCCGCGCCCGCCAGGTCCTCGACGACCTCGAGAGGGCGCGGCCGCTGGAGCCGCCCGAGCAGCAGCTGGGGCTGGCCCTGTTCCAGCCCGACGACGGCCTGCGCACGGAGCTGGCCGAGCTCAAGCTGGACAGCCTGAGCCCGATCGAGGCGCTGCGCAAGCTCTACGAGCTCCAGGGAAGGCTGCAGGACTGATGCCGATCCAGGTGCTCGCCTCCCATGTCGCCGACGCCATCGCCGCGGGCGAGGTCGTCGAACGGCCGGCGTCGGTGGTGAAGGAGCTGGTCGAGAACGCGCTCGACGCGGGCGCCCGGCGGGTGACGGTCGAGGTCCGCGGGGCGGGCCGCACCCTGCTTCGGGTCGTCGACGACGGCGCCGGCATCCCGCCCGAGGAGCTCGCGCTGGCCTTCCGGCGGCACGCCACGAGCAAGGTGGTTACGCTGGACGATCTGGGCGCGATCGACACCCTCGGCTTCCGCGGCGAGGCCCTGGCCAGCATCGCCGCCGTGGCCGACGTCGAGTGCCGCAGCCGGGGCGCCCGGATCCGCCTGCGCGGCGGCGAGGTGCTGGAGGAGGGCGTCGCCCAGCCGGTGCCCGGCACCGTGCTCGAGGTGCGCGACCTCTTCTCCCAGACCCCGGCCCGCCTCGCCTTCCTGAAGAGCGACGCGACCGAGAGCGCGGCCTGCGTCAAGACCGTGCAGAGCTACGCCCTGCTCTACCCCGAGGTCCGCTTCGAGTTGCGCATGGACGACCGCACCTCGCTGCGCACGCCCGGCTCCGGCGACGCCGTCGCCACCGTCGCCGCCGTGCTCGGCCCGCGAGTGGCGGCGGAGATGCGAGCGGTTCGCGGCGAGGGGGTGAGCGGGCTGACCTCCGAGCCGCGCCTCTCCCGCGGCACCCGCGAGGCGATGCTGCTCGCCGTGAACCGCCGGCCGATCGCTTCCCGCTCCCTGACCTACGCGATCGAGGAGAGCTACCTGGGGTCGCTGGAGAAGGGCCGCTACCCGGTCACCGTGCTCGACCTCCGGATCGAGCCTGACCAGCTCGACGTCAACGTGCACCCGGCCAAGCGCGAGGTGCGGTTCCAAGCCGAGCGCGAGGTCTTCGGCGCCGTCCAGCGGGCGCTGCGCTCCGCCCTCGCCGAGACCCGGCCCTACGAGATCACCTCGGAGAACCTCCGGGGTTCGACCGTCCCCATCGCCCAGGCCGCCATCGCCGACCTGCGCCAGGTGACCGACCACCGGCCGCCGATCGACTTGGGGTCGGCTCCGGCGGAGCCACCGCCACCGGCCGGGAACCCGGGGCCGCTGCGGCCGCTGGGTCAGGTCCGCGAGGCCTACCTGGTCGCCGAGAGCGAGGACGGGGTGGTCCTGATCGACCAGCACGCCGCCCATGAGCGGGTCCTCTACAACCACTTCCTCGCCCAGATCGCGTCGAGCGGCGCGGTGAGCCAGCCGCTGCTGCTCGCCGAGACGATCGAGGCCGAGCCGAGCCTGATCGCCGCCGCCAGCGACAACGAGGCTCAGCTCCGGCAGCTCGGCTTCGAGGTCGAGCCCTTCGGACCGGGCCTGCTGCGCATTCACGCCGGCCCCGCCGAGATCGCACCCGACCGGCTGAGGGAGGCCGTGCTCGAGCTGCTCGGGATCCTCGCCGAGCGCCGGCCGGACGACACCAGGGAGCGGGTCGCCGCCTCCCTCGCCTGCCACTCCGCGGTCCGCTTCGGCGACCGCATGGACCCGGCTGAGCAGCGCCGCCTCCTGGCCGACCTGGAGCGGGCGACCGACGCCATCACCTGCCCTCACGGCAGGCCCACCCGCCTGCTCCTGACCTGGCAGGAGCTCACCCGCCATTTCCGCCGCAACTACTGACCGGCCTCGGCTCGTCGCCATCCTCGGGCCCACCGGCGTGGGCAAGAGCGACGCCGCCTTCGAGATCGCCCGGCGGCTGGCGGGCGAGGTCGTCGTCTGCGATTCCCGCCAGGTCTATGACCGCCTCGACATCGCGACCAACAAGCCAGATCCGGAGCGCATGGCGGCGATCCCCTATCACCTGGTGGGCATCGCCGATCCTCGCGGGACCTTCAACGTCGCCGAGTTCGTGCCCCTGGCCAGGGCGGCCGTCGAGGACATCTGGCGCCGGGGCCGGCAGCCGGTGCTGGAGGGCGGCTCGATGCTCTGGGCCGACGCCCTGCTCGACGGCTTCACCCTGGGCGGCGTCCCGCCCCGCCCGGAGCGGCGTGCGGAGCTGGCGGCGATGAGTGTCGAGGAGCTGGCGGCGCTGGTGGAGCGGCTCGACCCGGACGCCGAGGTCGATCGCCGCAACCGGCCGCGCCTGGTGCGGGCGATCGAGATGCTGGAGGCGGCGGGGCCGCCGCTGGCACGCCTTCGCCGGAGGAATCCCCCGGACTGGGACGTGATCCGGATCGGGCTCACGGCCGGCATCGAGGTCGTCGAGCAGCGGCTCGCCGTCCGGTCGCGACGGCAGATCGAGCGAGGCCTGCTCGAGGAGACGCAGGCCGCCCTCGACGACGGCGTCCCCGCCCAGGCGCCGGTCCTGACCGGGATCGGCTACACCGAGGCGGTCGCCTGCCTGCGGGGCGACCTGGCCGCCGAGGACCTGCTGGAGACGATGATCAGGTCCAACCGCCGCTACGCCAGGCGGCAGATGCGCTGGCTCCGGCGCGACGATCGGATCACGTGGATCGACACGGCGGCACAGGAACCAGTCGGTCGTGTGCTGGAGGTGCTGCGGTCGCGCGGTTGGTGGCCGTAGGGGCCGCCGCCCCAGCATTGTCGGAGGGCCGGTGGCGCCATCCACCCATGGTCGGCGTTGCGCTGACTGCTAGTGGCAGGGCTGGTGACGATCGGATCCGGCATTCACCTGCTTCGAAACCGTCGATACAATCCTGAGATATCAGGACCATCTGAGGGATCGGGAACGTCTGGAGGGAGGACGAATGAGAAGTGGGCGCCTGAACCGTCGAACGTTCATGGCCGCGTCCGCCGCCGCAGCGGGTGGCGTGGCGACATCCGGTGCGCTTGGAGGCTCCGGCGCCTACGCCGCCGGTGCTCTCCCTGGTGGTGAGTGCGACTATTCCAAGCCCTATGCGCAATGGTCGAAAGGACCCAATCCGACGGGTCGCTCGGACTACTTCCCGCTCTGTGTGTGGCTTCAGAGTCCACAGAACGCTCCTCGGTACAAGGAGATAGGAATCAACTGCTTCGTCGGGCTGTACGAGGGCCCGACGGAGGATCAGCTGGCCACCCTGGGCACATACGGAATGCGCACCATCTGTGCGCAGAACGCGATCGGGCTGAAGCACGTGAACGATCCGATCATCATGGGCTGGCTTCAGCCGGATGAGCCCGACAACGCCCAGCCGCTGCCCAGCGGCGGGTACGGGCCGCCGACTCCGGCAGCCGACATCATTCAGGCGTACCAGTCCATGGTCGGCGCCGATCCCAGCCGACCCGTTTACCTGGGCATGGGCCAGGGGGTGGCTGACGACACATGGGTCGGGCGGGGCGTCGCGCTGCCGTGGGATGACTATTACGACTACGTCCGCGGCGGCGACATCAACGCGTTCGACATCTATCCGATCGCCAGCGGCGACGGTCCTGACTGGCTGTGGTACCCATCCAAGGGCGTCGATCGGCTGCACATGTGGGGGGATCGCTACGGCAAGGTCGTCTGGAACGTCATCGAGACGACCAACGTCTCCTCCAGCGACTATCCGACACCCGATCAGGTTCGGTCCGAGGTCTGGATGTCGATCATCCATGGATCGCGAGGCATCACCTATTTCTGTCACAAGTTCGCTCCGACGTTCGACGAGACGGGCCTGCTCGACGAGCCGGAGATGAAGGCCGCGGTGGCGGCGCTGAATGCCCAGATCGCCGGTCTGGCGAGCGTCCTCAACAGTCCTCCACAGACGTGCGAGGTGGACGTGCAGACGTCGGATTCGATATCTCAGGTGGACGTCACGGTCCGAGAGCAGAACGGCGCGACGTACCTATTCGCCGCCTGCATGCGCAACGCCGGGACGACAGCGACCTTCACGCTTCCGAACAGTCTCGCTCCTCGAGGAGCGAGCGGAACCGTCCTCGACGAGAACCGGAGCGTCGGCATATCCGGGGGATCCTTCAAGGATGACTTCGACCCCTACGCCATCCACCTTTACAAGATCACGCGCGGAGGCGGATGAGGACGATCGACGACGCGGAAGGGCTGAGGCCGGTGGGGTCGGAACATGGTGGAGCGGCCACGCGCCGCGCACCGACGACCCGCGGACGATGAGGTTGGGAAGGGGAGGAGCGGCGGTGGCCGGCGCCACACCCGCCACGCGCGCGCCGATCGCCTCCACCGCGAGCCGGCCGGTGTCCCAGCCCGACCGGTGGACGCTGGTCAGGGCCGGGGTCCAGAGCTGCGCCAGGAGCGTGTTATCGCAGCCAACCACCGCGATCTCGTCCGGCACGCGGACCCAGTACGCGTCATCGGCGTTGATGACGTCGAAGCCGTCGGCGTGGGGGCCGGGCCCTTGGAGCATCACCGTCGGAGCCTCCGGGCGAGGGGCTGGAACGACCACGCAGGATTGCAGGCCGCGGTGGCGGAGATCGGCGCGGCGCTCGCGGTAGGCGGGAGCGGCACCTGAGCTCGCGACCCCCGCGGATGCCAGGCGGGTGCGTCTGACCCCGATCCTCCGCCGCAGGGGCGGGATGGCCCCCTCGACCGTCTGAAGGCGAAGCGGACATCGTCCGCTAACTGTCCGCATTTGATGCCTACCCTTTCCGTCATGACATTGGTGGAGCCGGACTTGAGGGCGCTGTTCGCCGACATCCGTCTCCGCCAGCACGTCCTGGGAGGCACGAGACCATCTCCGAAGGTCATCACCGGAGTGCACCACGCCTCCATGGGTCGGGCACCGTCCAATTGCCGGCTGGTGCGTCCCGATCGCCGATGGAAGAACGGTGTGTACAGAGCTCGGATCCACATCATGGGCTCTGACGGCAGATACCATCCGAAGGGCGTCGCGAGCACGATGTTTCCCGACGAGTGGTCCAAGAACGAGGTCTTCGCCGCGGGGAGAGTCGCCTTAGAGGATGCGATACGGAGTGGAGACTTCAACGTGAGGACCGGCCGATGGAACGGGATCGCCTTCGGTCTCTGGAACTCCCGGGTGCACCGCTACCATATCTCCGGTTATGCGGACTTCCGAGGCGGGACCGTCACGAGAGTCAGGACGTTCTTCCCCACGAAGTCCAGGTCGACCGAACCGGGTGGTCGAGAACTGTGATGAGCCTGTCGTCTACGGGGGTGTGTGACGCCGATGTGGTCATTTGATGTGCCCGAGAAGGGTTCTCTCAGCCTCCGCCGGGACCCTCCTCTGGCGACGCTCTTGGATGTTCCCCTGACGCTCGTGTTGGAGGATGTCGGCTACTGGCCGCTCGATGTGCGCGAATACCGCGACGCGTGGCGGATGCACGTTCAGACCGGAGAGCCGGATGTGGTCTGTGGCGAGGCCGCCTGCGTGTCGGTCGAGGGTGATCAGGTCCGGATCAAGAGCGTCTTCGATTCCTGGCCTGACGTGAGGTTGCCGTTCCACGACTTCGAGGCCATGCTGGATGCCTACTACCAGTACATCGTCGAACGAGCAGGGGGCGAGAACGTGGACCCCGAGGAGGGACCCTCGTGACGGCGAGCGGCTCGACTGTCGTGGAGAGGATGTGCTGATGCCGAGAGAAGTTCCCGACATGTTCCCAGTCGCCACCCGACTCACCTTCAGCCGCGACGGGTGGGGTCGGCTCCGCATCGCCGCGCCTCTGGAGCGGCGGCCGATCGCGGCCTGGCTGCATGGCGACCTTCAGGGCAACCTATCCTGCCAGGACATCTACCTGGAGCTCTTCGACAAGGCGTCGAACGCGCCGGAGCACGCGGATCGGCGGGTCGACGGCAACGCCTGCAGGGTGAGCTTCTGGGATGGGGGATGGGTGCAGCTGCACAGCCAGTACGATCGCTGGCAGCCTCTCTGGCTGCAGTTCTCCGAACTCGTCGACGCGATCAACGAGCTCCGGACCCACCTGTTGAACGAGCCGGTGGTGAATGACGACAGCGATGAGGGCTGCTACGGCGGCGTCATAGAATCCACCGATCCGGCCGAGACCGCACCTCCGACCTACCACACCTTCTTCCCCGACGTCTGGAAGCCGGAGCAGGTCGAGTCGGCGGCCAAGGGCGCATGGGATTCGGACGCGTTCTGCGCCGACGAGACCACGGGCGCATGGTCCGGGATCTCCAACGGGCTCGAGGTCGCCGGCTACTTCGACACCGTGACCGGCCAGGTCTTCGACGCCTATCCCGTGATCAATCGATAGCACCCTGGCCGGCGCGGGGTCCACGTGGACGGCGGAGGGGGACGCATGATGGGGCCCGTGCCCAGGATCTTCAGGCTGGACCGAGAGGACAACGCCTTCCAGCGGGCCGAGGTTCTTCGCCGCAACCGGACCAAGCGTCACCACTATCGGGAGTGCTTCGTCGAGGGCGTCGGGCCGCTGAACCGCCTCCTCGACGGAGGCTGGCGGGTGATGTCGCTATGGGGCTCGTATGAGCGGGAGCCCTCTCGATGGGCGGCGGAATTCATCGAGCGATCGGGCTCGCCCCTGGTCTACGAGCTGCCGCAACAGCTGATGGACCGCCTCAGCGAGCGCGACGAGAGCACCGAGCTCGTCGCCCTCGCCGAGATCCCCGACAGGGACCTCGAGGCCGTCGAGATGGATGGAAGGGGACCGGTCCTGGTCCTCGATCGACCCGGGAGCCCCGGCAACCTTGGTGCCCTGATCCGCTCCGCCGACGCCCTCGGCGCCGTCGCCGTCGTGGTCAGCGGACACGGCGTCGACCCCTATGATCCGCAGACCATCCGGGCCAGCCGCGGCTCAGTGTTCACGCTCCCGGTGGTCGCCGTGCGGGGACCTTCGCACCTCGGCGGCTGGCTGGCCGCCCAGAACCCGCGCCCGCGCGTCGTCGGTACGGATTCAGGAGGGGATGCGGTACTCTTTGACGTCAATCTCAGCGATCCCCTGGTGCTCATCCTCGGCAACGAGGCGACGGGCATGAGCCACGGCTATGGTGAGCTCTGCGACGTCGTCGCCTCTATCCCGCTGTCCGGATCGGCGGACTCACTCAACGTGGCCTGCGCCGGCTCCATCGCCCTCTACGAGGTCGTGCGCCAGCGGCGCAAGGCATGAATCGCCCCTCAACCGGGTAGAGATTAAGGCAGTTGAAAGAAACCACACCACGACCCGACCGGGTCTTCCTCCTCGGCGTCCTGCTGCCGGGAACCGAACCCGAGCGGCTCGATGAGCAGATGCGCGAGCTGGCGGAGCTGACCCGCACCGCCGGCGGAGAGGTCGTCGCAACCGACGTCCAGCGGCGCGCCGACATCGATCCCGCGCTCTTCGTCGGCGCCGGCAAGGTCGCCGAGATCGCCGAGCGCCACGGGGAGCTCGAGTACGACCTGGTCATCTGCAACGAGGATCTGTCCCCGCGTCAGCTCCGGAACCTGGACCGCCGGCTGAAGGTGCGGGTGATGGACCGGACCGACCTGATCCTGGACATCTTCGCCCGGCACGCCCGAACCCGTGAGGGTCGCCTCCAGGTCGAGGTGGCCAGCCTCCGGCACTGGCTGCCGCGGCTGGTCGGCGCCTACGACTACAACCGCCAGGTCGGCGGTGTCGGCGTCCGCGGCGGTCCCGGTGAGCAGCAGATCGAGATCGAGCGCCGGCGCGTTCGGGTACGGATGCGCGACCTCGAGCGCGAGCTGGAGCAGGTCCGCGGCCAGCGCGAGCGGCAGCGGGAGTCGAGGCGCGTCTCCGAGCTCGCCACAGTTGCCGTGGTCGGGTATACCAACGCGGGCAAGTCGACGTTGCTGAACACGCTCACCGGCGCCGGGGTGCTGGCCGAGAACCAGCTCTTCGCCACCCTCGATCCGACGACGCGGCGCTGGCGCCTGCCCGGCGGACGGGAGGTGCTGCTCTCCGACACCGTCGGATTCATCCAGAAGCTGCCGACGGAGCTGGTCGCCGCCTTCCGGGCGACGCTGGAGGAGGTCACCGAGGCCGACCTGATCCTGCAGGTGGTGGACGGCACCGCCGCCGCCCTGGATGACCAGGCCGAGACCGTCGACCAGGTCCTCGCCGAGCTTGGCGCGGCCGACCGCCCCCGGATCATCGCCGTCAACAAGGCCGACGCCCTGGGTCCCGCCGCTCTGCGCCGCGTGCTGCAGCGGCTGCGCGCTCGGTACCCGCTGGTCCTGCCCATCTCGGCCCTGCGGAACCGCGGGCTGGAGCGGCTGGGCGAGGCGGTGGTCAAGGCGACCGAGTCGGAGCTGGTGGCGATGGAGCTGCTCGTGCCCTGGGGGCGGGAGCGGATCCTGGCCGAGCTCCGCCGCGAGGGCGTGGTCGACGAGACGACCTTCACGCCGGAGGGGACCTACCTCAGGGGACGGGCGCCGAAGGGCGCGCTGCACCGCTTCCGGCAGTACGCGGCGGGATGACCGAGCTGGCCGAGCTGGCCCTGGAGCTGGTCAACACCCCCTCGGTCAGCCGGCAGGAGCACGAGGTCACCGCCTGGATCGGCCGGTGGCTCGAGGAGCGTGCGCCGCATCTTGAGATCCAGCACCGCCAGGAGGACGCCATCGTCTTCGGCGAGCCGGGTGAGCCCGACGTCGTCCTGGCCGGTCACAGCGACACCGTGCCCGCCCAGGACAACATCCCCGGCCGTATCGACGACGGCTGGGTGTACGGCCTCGGGTCGAGTGACATGAAGGGTTCGCTGGCGGTGATGCTGGCCCTCGCCGCCGAGCGCCGCCACGACCGCCTCCGGCCCCTCTACGTCATCTTCGGCAGGGAGGAGGTGGCGGTCTCGGAGAGCGTGCTCGCCCAGCTCTTCGAGCGGTGCCCGCAGATCCGCCGGGCGCGGCTGGCCCTGATGATGGAGCCGACCGAGAACCGGATCGAGGCCGGCTGCCTCGGCAACATGTCCGCCTCCCTGACCTACCGGGGCGTCGCCGCCCACTCGGCGCGGCCCTGGCTCGGCCGCAACGCCATCCACGAGGCGGTCCTCGGTCTGCGGCGCGTGGCCGAGGCCGGGCCGCGGGACGTCACGCTCTCCGGGCTCACCTTTCGGGAGGTCCTGAGCGTGACCGCGATCGAGGGCGGGGTGGCCAACAACGTCATCCCCGATCGGGTCGTCTGCGGGCTCAACTTTCGCTTCGCCGGCAATCGCGACCGGCGGCAGGCGGAGGACCGTCTGCGGGAGCTGGTCGGGGAGGAGGGGGAGCTCGAGCTCCGCAGCTACGCGCCTGGCGCGCCGGTCGCCCTCGACAACCCGCTGGTCCAGGACCTGATCCGGCGGAGCGGGCTCGAGGTGCGGCCGAAGCAGGCCTGGACCCCGATCGCCGAGTTCGCCGAGCAGGGGATGGACGCCGTCAACCTGGGGCCTGGCGACCCGGGTCTGGCCCACCGCCGCGACGAGCGCGTCAGCGTCGCCGCGATGCAGGCTACCCTTGCCCTTCTGCGTGATTTCCTGACCGGCTGACCGGCAGAGGAGGAGATGGACGTTGGCTGTTGAGGTCGATCAGCTTCGCTCGCGGATCGAGGCCGCCTACGAGGGCGGCGGGATGGACGAGGAGGCCGTCGAGGAGACCATCCGCCTGCTCGACGTGGGCCGGGTGCGGAGCGCCGAGCCGGGACCCGAGGGCTGGGTCGTCAACGAGTGGGTGAAGCAGGCGATCCTACTCTACTTCCGCCTCCGGAAGATGGAGACGATCGAGGCGCCCCCTTTCGAGTACCGCGACAAGATCCCCCTCAAGGCAGGGCACGAGAGGGCCGGCGTGCGCGTGGTGCCCCCGGCTGTCGCCCGCTACGGTTCCTACCTGGCGCCGGGCGTGGTGATGATGCCGAGCTACGTCAATATCGGTGCCTGGGTCGGCTCCGGGACCATGGTCGACACCTGGGCGACGGTCGGCTCGTGTGCTCAGATCGGCGAGGGCGTCCACCTCGCCGGCGGGGTCGGCATCGGCGGCGTTCTCGAACCCCTGCAGGCGAGGCCGGTCATCGTCGAGGACCACGCCTTCATCGGCTCCCGCTGCATCGTCACCGAGGGCGTGGTCGTCGAGACCAGGGCGGTGCTCGGGACCAACGTCCACCTGACCGGCTCGACACCGCTGATCGACGTGACCGGGGAGGAGCCAAGGGAGTACCGGGGGCGGGTGCCGGCCGGCGCGATCGTGATCCCGGGCAGCCGTACGCGGCGCTTCCCCGCGGGCGAGTACCAGGTCGCGACCGGGCTCATCGTCGGCTGGCGGAGCGAGAAGACCGACCTCAAGGTGAGCCTCAACCAGGCGCTCCGCGACCACGGCATCGGCTCCTGACGGACGGGCCGCTCCCGCGGATGGGATCATGGCGGCCTATGGGAAAGGAGTACCAGAGGGCCCACTTCGACGTGCCCAGCTACGAGGCCGCGGTCACGTCGAGTCCCTGCTTCATCTGCAGGATCGTGGCCGGCACGCACGATCATCCCCACCACGTCGTGTACCAGGACGGTGAGTTCATCGTCTTCATGAGCCGCTACCCGACACTGGCCGGGTACGTGCTGGTCGCGCCCCTGGAGCACAGGGAGGCGCTGGTGTCGGACTTCACCGAGGAGGAGTACGTTCGCCTGCAGCGGCTGGTCCACCGCGTCGGTCGCGCCATCTCCGCCGCCCTGCCGACCGAGCGCCTCTACGTCATGAGTCTGGGCAGCAACCAGGGGAACGCACATGTGCACTGGCACATGGCGCCGCTGCCCCCCGGCGTTCCCTATTCGGACCAGCAGTTCAACGCGCTGCGCGCCGACGAGAAGGGCTACCTGTCGATCCCGGACGCGGAGCAGGCCGACCTCGCCGCTCGCATCGCGGCGGCGATCCCGGAAGCGTAGCCACCGGTCGGCGGGGATCGCCCACCGGTCGCCCGGTGGGCGGAGTGGTGGCGGTAACCGCCAGCTGAGGAGGACGATGGAGCGGAATGTCACGCATACTCACGACCCACACCGGGAGTCTGCCCCGTCCTGAGGATCTGGCCCAGATGATCTTCGACCGAGACGACGGTGGCACGGTCGACGGCTTCGACGACCGTGTGCGGAGGGCGGTGCGCGACATCGTCGCCGAGCAGCTCGAGGCGGGCGTCGATCTGGTCAACGACGGGGAGCAGAGCAAGATCGGCTACTCCACCTACGTCAAGGACCGGCTCACCGGCTTCGACGGCGAGGCGGAGCGGCCCGCCTCCCGGCGCCCGGAGATGGAGGAGCACCCCGACTTCGCGCAGCGTTGGGCCACCCAGATCGGCTCCGTGCGCCTGCGCGCCCCCGCCTGCACCGGCGAGATCCGCCTCAAGGATCCGAGCGCCGTCCGGCGGGACATCGACAATCTCAAGGCGGCGGCCAAGGAGGCCGGCGTCGATGAGAGTCACCTCTTCCTGTCGGCCGCCTCGCCGGGCGTCGTCTCCCACTTCTTCGCCAATCACTACTACCCCAACCGGGAGGCGTTCCTGGCCGCGATCGCCGACGCCATGCGCGAGGAGTATCGCGCCATTGTCGAGGCCGGCATCACCCTGCAGCTCGACTGCCCCGACCTGGCCATGAGCCGGCACTCGATGTTCGCCGACAAGACGCTGGAGGAGTTCCGGCGCGAGATCGAGCTCGGCGTCGAGGCTCTCAACCACGCCGTCGACGGCCTGGCCCCGGAGCGGCTCCGGGTGCACATCTGCTGGGGCAACTACGAGGGTCCTCACACCCACGACGTCGAGCTCAAGGACATCATCGACGTGGTCCTGACGGCGAGAGCGAACGGGATCTCGGTCGAGGCGTGCAACCCCCGACACGCGCACGAGTGGCAGGTCTTCGAGAACGTCAAGCTGCCCGACGGCAAGTACCTGATCCCGGGCGTCGTCGACTCCACCAACAACTACGTCGAGCACCCGGACGTGGTCGCTCAGCGGCTGCTCCGGTACGCCGACGTGGTCGGGGCGGAGCGGGTGGTCGGTGGTTCCGACTGCGGCTTCGGCACCTTCACCGGGATGGCGACGGTCGCGCCCAGCATCACCTGGGCCAAGCTTCACTCGCTCTCTGAGGGTGCTCGCCGGGCCAGCGCCAAGCTCGGGCTCTCCTGAACCCGATGGGACTGTGGGGGCGAGGGAAGGGGTCTCCCGTCGGTGGATGGGAGGCCCCCTCAGCGTTGCCCTCCGATCAGCTCGGCTGCTCGGGCCCGCTGATGGTCAGCCGCGGCCCCTCGGGCGTGTCCACCCGGTCGAGGCTCTGGCCGTCGTAGTACTGGGCGACCGGCGCCGCGATGTGCAGCAGCCCGTTCCCAGCCTCCTCGACCACCTGGTCGTCGGGCTTCGGCGGCCCGGCGACGAAGCCGAGCTGACCGCCCTCCATGGGGTCGAGGCGCAGAACACCATCCTCCTGGAACTCGATGGTGCGCAGAAGCTCCTTCGCTGGCGGTGTGACTGTGAGCATGTGGCTCCTCCTGTCGTGATTCGGGCAGGGTCCATGCCGACGCTGCCCCGGGAATCGGACCCGGCGAAGCACCGAACGAAGTCAGTGCCCCACCCTACCATCGTCGTCGATGGATTTGGGGCTGAATCGCAATCATCAGACGTGATCATGGCGGTATCCGAACCGGCGTGCTGAGACCGCCGCACCGCAGCTCGCCTCGCGGCAAGCCCTGCATCCTACCCTCATTCGCCACCGGAGGGCGGGGGAATGCGCCTGCCCGTTGGGACGCCGCGGAGGACCGGTCGCACAGAATAAGGGCGTGGCCCAGCACCAACTCGAACCAAGCCGCGCGACTCTGCACGGGCACTTCTCGCGGGATCTGCCGCCGGCGCTGACCGTGGATTCGGGGGACACCGTGGTCGTCCGGACGCTCGATGCCGGCTGGAATCTCGAACGCCATTCCGCGCCCGGCGTGAGGGCGCGGCAGTTCGAGCCCAGGGACCCCCGCCTGGACGATGGCCACGCGCTGTGCGGTCCCATCGCGGTGCGTGGCGCCCGGCCTGGTGACACGCTCGAGGTCGAGATTCGGGAGGTGCGGCCGACCGATTGGGGCTGGAACGCCGCCGGTGGCGTCCGCAGCGAGCTGAACGTCAGGCTCGGCGTCGATGGGGAGCCGCGGATCCACATGCTCTGGTCGATCGCCGGCGATCGGAAGACGGCGACCAACCAGTACGGCCACACGGTTCGCCTCCGCCCGTTCCTTGGCGTGATGGGCATGCCGCCGCGCGAGCACGGAGTCCACTCGACCACGCCACCGCGCCGGACCGGCGGCAACATGGACTGCAAGGAGCTGGTCGCCGGCAGCCGCCTGTTCCTGCCGATCGAGGTTCCCGACGCGCTCTTCTCCCTCGGTGACGGCCACGCCGCCCAGGGTGACGGCGAGGCGTCGACCATCGCCATCGAGACGCCCATGGAGAGGGTCGAGCTCGTGCTCCGGGTGCACGGCGACATGCCGATCCGGATGCCGCGCGCGGAGACGCCTGCGGGCTGGCTCACGCTCGGCTTCCATCACGATCTCGACGAAGCCACCCACATCGCCCTGGCGGGGATGCTCGACCTCCTCGGTGAGCGCTTCGATGTGGGGCGGAAGGAGGCACTGGCTCTGGCCAGCGTCGCCGTCGATCTTCGCGTGTCGCAGATCGTCAACGAGGTCAGAGGGGCCCACGCGCTCCTCGCTCCCGACGCGATCAGCTGAGAGGGGCGGTCACTCCTCCCAGACGCACACGGAGGGGAGGCCGAGCTCGGCCCGGGCGAGATCGACGATCCGCTGCACAGACGCGGTCTTGGCCCTCGTGTACTCGACGCCGGTGAGGTCTCGCGCCGCCTGCCGCTTGGCCGCGGTGTAGTCGGCCACGGCCGCCGGATGGAGTCGGAGGTAGTCGCGGAACAGGATCTCGATGCGGTCTCGGAGGCCCTCGACGGGGACGACATGCAGGTGGTAGGACTCGGCCCTGGGCTGATCCCGCTGGAAGAGCCGGCGACCGCGCATCCCGTGCTCGATGTTCTCCCGATAGCCCAGGTCTCGGACCGCCGCCTCGTCGATCCCCTCGACGTCGGGGACGCTGGCCATCATGTCGACCACCGGCTTGGCCTCGAGGCCGGGCACGGCGGTGCTGCCGAAGTGCTCGACGACGACGACCACGGGGAGAGACGCGACGACGCGGTCTCGCTCCCGGGCGAAGAGCAGCGGCCACCTGGGGTCGTACCGTCGAAGCTCGGTGCTCGCCACCTCAGGCGGCCTCCGCGGCTCGCAGGAGACCGCAGGAATCCATCGTTAGCCGGTCGATCCTGGCCGCCACCGATTCGGGGGCGTCGCGGCAGTCGACGACCTGGCCGAGCCGGTCGAGGCTATTGCCCATGGTCTCGTAGGAATCGAGCACGCGCGCGCCCAACCGTGTCCGGCCGGGACGGCTGGCCTCCCGCTGCCGGACGATCTCCAGGGGAGCCCAGAGGGTGAACAGGAAGACGTCGGCAGTCCGAGTGCAGGCGCCGAGGAAGCGGGCGACGTTCGCCTCGCGCTCGAAGCAGTAGTCGTAGACGACCAGGTCGTAGCCGGCCTCGACGAAGTTGGAGGCCACGGTCGCCCCGTTCACATAGCCGAGCCCCAGCCCGACCTCATCCTCGACGCGGCGGACGATGAAGGCGGCCAGCTCGTCGCCGTGGACGCAGGCTCCGTTGCGTCCGCGACGGGCGAGAAGCCGGCCGGTCGTGGTCTTGCCGACGCCCGTGGGACCGTTGAGCACGATGATGCGGGAGGGCTGGGGCATGACCCCGCATCATAGCGGCGGCGGCGTTCGTGACCGCCTTGACACCTAGAGCAATCGTATGCAGCATGAGGTGGGCATGGGAGGAGCGCAATCGCGCAGAGGGCGGAGCGCGGTCACCATGAAGCAGGTCGCGATCCGGGTCGGCGTGGCTCAGAGCACCGTCTCCCGGATCCTCAACGGAGTCGAGGGACGGGTTCCGGTGACGGCCGCCACCCGGGAGCGGGTCAGGGAGGCGGTGCGGGAGCTCGGCTACCGGCCCCACCCGCTGGCGCGAGGGCTTCGCGGCGCCGGCACCAGCCTGGTCGGCCTCATCGTCCGGGAGATCGCCGACCCCTTCTTCGCGGCCGCGATCGAGGCGGTGACCGGCGAGGCCCGCCGCCATGGCTACCAGCTGGTGCTGGGCCACGCCGAGAGCCAGGCGGGCGCCGTCCTCGCCCTCAGCGAGATCCTGGAGATGCGGCACTGCGACGGCCTGCTCGTGCTCGGTGACGTGGCCGAGGGGCCGCGGCTCTGGGAGGAGCTTCGCCGTGACTCCCGTAGCGTCGTCGGCGTCTGCCAGGGCGGGCGCTCCCCCGGCGTCCCCACCGTCAACGTCGACAACAGGCGCGGCGTGGAGCTGGTCATGGGTCACCTTCACGAGCTCGGCCACCGGCGAATCGCCTTCGTCGACGCCGGTTGGGGAGGGGACGTGGCCGAGCGCCGGCAAGCGTACCTGGACCTGGTCGCGGCGCGGGGCCTGGAGGCGGATCCGGCTTACCTGCAGGCGGGCACCAACGCGCCCGCCGCGGGGGAGACCTCCGTTCACGCGCTCCTCGGCCTCGCCCGCCCGCCGACCGCGATCCTCTGCGCCACCGACCAGGTGGCGATGGGAGCGCTGGCCGCGGCCGCGGCACGAGGGCTCTCGGTCCCGCGGGATCTGTCCGTTGCCGGCTTCGACGACATACCCATCGCCCGGTACGCGATACCGGCCTTGACCACGGTGCGCCAGCCTGTCCACGAGATCATGGGCGTCGCCCTGCGCCTGCTCCTGGAGCTCGTCGCCGATGGCGGTACCGCGCCCGGCGTCCGGCTGATCGATCCGGAGCTCGTGGTGCGCGCCTCGACCGGACCCACCCCGGCGACTGTCGCCGGCTGAAATCGGAGGTCAGCTCGACATGGAACGCTTCAGGAACTCGGTCGGCATCTGGGCCTTCGGCCCCAGCGTCACCCGATTCGTGCCGCCCGGCTATCACGCCGAGACGACCGGCGAGAGCATGGTCGACAAGACCCGGCGTGTCGCCGACGGCCTCCACGACGTCCTCGAGGGTCTCGAGTACCACTACCCGGGCGAGATCAACGAGGAGAATCGGGACGAAATTCTGACCATCCTCCGCGAGCACGACATGGAGCTCCCCGTCATCGCCTCCGGGCTGCACGTCGATCCGCAGTACGCCCTCGGCTCCATCGTCAACCCCGACCAGCGACTGCGTCGGCAGGCGCTGGACGCGATGAAGCGCGGCGTGGAGCTGGCCGCTTCAATCGGCGCCCACTTCATCATCTGGCCGGGTTCGGAGGGCTACAACTACCTCTTCCAGCGCGACTACGCCTCGACCTGGGGCGCATTCATCGACGGCATCGCCGAGGTCGTCGCCCTGGCCGGCGAGCGCGGGGTCAAGGTCTTCCTCGAGCACAAGAACTCCGAGCCGGCGATGAAGATCCTGATGCGGAACTTGGGTATGACCCTCTTCACCATCGAGAAGGTCCGGCAGCGGGGCGTCGACACCTCCAACCTGCTGGTCAACATGGACTGGCAGCACCTGATCATGAACGGCGAGAACCTGGGCGAGTACGCCGGGCTGCTCGCCGCCGAGGGCAAGCTCGGCCACCAGCATGGCAACGACGGCTGGGGGTCCTTCGACGACGACAACGTGGTGGGCACGAACTTCTTCATGCAGACGCTCGAGCTCGCCGCAGTGCTGCAGGACGTCGGCTACGGCAGCAACGGCGAGATCGTCGGTTTCGATCTCTACCCCTATACCGAGGATCAGATCGGCGCCGTCCGGCGGGCGATCCTGCACTGGGAGTTCATCTGGGATCTGGCCGAGCGGATCGATCGGGGCCGGCTCCAGGATGCGCGTGCGAAGGCTGACGCGCTGGCCGGTCAGCGAGAGGTGTACCGGGTGCTCGGGCTCGACGACGCCTACGAGGCGCAGATCATCCGGCGGCGCACCGAGGCCCGGAACGCTCGCGCCGCGGCGAGGTAGCCAGGTGGCGACCCTGATCGGCGTGGACGTCGGCACGACCGGCGTTCGCGCCGTCGCCGTCGGTGAAGGCGGTGAGTTGCTGGCGTCTGAGACCGAGTCGTATCCGCTGTCGATGCCGCGGCCGCGCTGGACCGAACAGGATCCAGGGCAGTGGTGGGAGGGGACCCGGAAGGTGCTGGGGCGAGTCGCCGCCAAGGTGGGTGACGTCGCCGGCCTCGGTCTCACTGGACAGATGCACGGCTCCGTCTTCCTCGACCGGGAGGACCGGGTCATTCGTCCTGCCCTCCTCTGGAACGACCAGAGGACCGACGCCCAGTGCGAGGAGATCACGCGGCGCGTGGGTGCCGCGAGGTTGCTCGAGATCGCGGGCAACCCCGCGCTGACCGGCTTTCAGGCTCCCAAGATCCTCTGGCTGCGCGACGAGGAGCCTGACAACTTCGATCGTCTCGCCCGGGTGTTGCTGCCCAAAGACTACATCCGGCTCCGGCTGACCGGAGAGCTCGGGACCGACGTGTCCGATGCCTCGGGCACCCTGCTGCTCGACGTCCGGCGCCGGACGTGGTCGCCGGAGCTGCTGGAGGCGCTCCACCTGTCGTCGGACCTCTTGCCACCCGTGTTCGAGGGCTCTGAGATCACGGGGACGGTGTCTGACGGGGTCGCCGACGAGCTCGGCCTTCCGCGTGGTTTGCCGGTCGCCGCGGGAGGGGGAGACAACGCCGCAGCCGCGGTCGGCATCGGCGTTGTCGAGAAGGGCCTTGCCAGCTCGTCGATTGGGACCAGCGGCGTCCTCTTCGCCCACACTGCCGAGTTCACACCGGACCAGAGCGGTCGCATCCATGCCTTCGGCCACGCGGTCACCGGCGCATATCACGTCATGGGTGTGACGCTCGCCGCCGGCGCCTCACTGGCCTGGTGGCGTGACGTTGCCGCTGCCGGCGCCGACTTCTCCGCCCTGGCCGACTCGGCGGCGAAGGCTCCGGTGGGAGCGGAGGGCCTGCTCTTCCTTCCCTATCTCTCCGGTGAGCGATCCCCTCACCTCGACCCTCATGCGAGAGGAGCGTTCGTGGGGCTTACCGCGCGGCACGACCGAGCCCACCTGACCCGTGCCGTCATGGAGGGAGTGGTGTTCAGCCTTCGCGACTGCTTCGAGATCGTCCGGGACCTGGGGGTGCCGGTCGACCAGATGCGGGCGATCGGCGGCGGTGCGCGGCACCCCCTCTGGCTGCAACTTCAGGCAGACATTTACGGCGTGCCCGTGACCAAGGTCGCCGTGGACGAGGGCCCCGCCTATGGCGCGGCCCTCCTCGCCGGAATCGGATCAGGACGTCTCGGCGGCTTCGCCGACGCAGCTCAACTGGTCCGCACCCTCGGCGTTATCGAGCCCGACGAGCAGCGCAAGCAGCGCTATGACGAGCTCTTCGTCCTGTACCGGGAGCTGTACCGACCTCTGTCGCCGCACATGCGGAGGCTGAGCGAGATCAGTACGTCCGGAACAGCGCCTTGACCTCGCCCACCATGCTGACGGTCTCCGGCTCCAGAGGGGGGTAGGCCGGGTTCTCGGCGATCAACCGGACCCGGCCGGTAGAGCGGTCCAGCCGCTTGACCGTGGCCTCGTCCTCGACCAGGGCGACCACGATGGTGCCGTCAAGCGCGTCCTCGGCCGGGCGAACCAGGACGAGGTCGCCGTCGAAGATGCCGGCGTTGATCATCGAGTCCCCGCGGACACGCAGCGCGAACCAGCCCTCCTTGGCGATGGCGGGGGAGAGCATGAGGTGGTCCTCGATGTTCTGCTCGGCCAGGATCGGAATCCCGGCGGCCACGTTGCCGATGATGGGCACGGGGATGGCGGTGCGCCGGAGCTGCTCGTAGGCGGCGTCCTCGACCAGCTGCACGGTCCGGGACTTGCTCGCATCCCGGTGGATCAGGCCACGGCGCTCGAGCTGATTGAGATGGTTGTGAACCGTCGAGCTTGAGGCCAGGCCGACCGCCTCGCCGATCTCGCGAACGCTGGGCGGGTAGTTGCGCTCCCGGGTCACCTTGCGAATGTAGTCGAGGATCCGAGTCTGCCTGTCGCTCAGCTCTTCACTCATCTCCGTAGCTCTCCAATTTGTTGGTACATCGATGGCTGCATCGAATATCGGTTCCCCGAACGCCTATGCGCCCGGAATGCAGGCATCGTAGCAGGTTCACCTGCGAAGGCAAACCCATGTTCCGAAATGTTGACTACGGAACGGGCGTTCTGCTACCGTTGTGATCGGAGTCGGAACG
Source organism: Candidatus Dormiibacterota bacterium (assembly GCA_036272915.1). GTDB lineage: Bacteria > Chloroflexota > Dormibacteria > Dormibacterales > Dormibacteraceae > DATAXV01. The sequence continues at coordinate 23,511 of DATAXV010000021.1, read as the reverse complement.
AATGTACCCACCATCGATGCAGCGAACATCTCAAGCGGTCCAGGTCGGCCTCGACTGCGTCCAGATCCGGGCCAGGGTCCCGGCCCCGTGGCGCCTTCCCCGGCGGATCGCCCTGGTCGTCGGCCTGGTCGCCGTCCTCTCTCTTGTGCTGGCTCAGGTCGCCCACGGCGCATCTGGCGCCGGACCGACCGAGGTCGTCGTCCGGCCCGGCGACACCCTCTGGTCGATCGCCGCCAGCCACTATCCGAACGCCGATCCTCGTCAGGAGATCGCCACGATCCAGCAGGCGAACCACCTCCGCGGAGTCGACGTCTACGCTGGCGAGCGACTGACCCTGCCGGGGCACTGAGCGGTAGCCTTCGCCGGGTGGGACTACAGCTGATCGACCGTCACCATTGCCATCTCTGCGAGGAGGCGGCGTTCTACCTGCGCGAGCTTGGTGCGGACTTCGAGACGGTGGATGTCGACGGTGATCCCGAGCTGGTCCGGGCGTACGGGATGCGGGTGCCGGTGCTGCTGCGCGAGGGAGAGGTGCTGATGGAAGGGCGCTTCGATCGGACCTCACTTCGGACCGTGCTCGCCACCTGATCGCCCGGTTCGTGGGAAAAGAGAAGGGCCGCCGGGGGGAACCCGACGGCCCGGAGGGAGGGAGGGAGGAAGTTCTTTTTGGTTGCCGGCACCCTTCTTTGTTTGCCGACACTATGAAAACGCGCCAGGTTCGTCCCCTGGTCACGGGATTTCTCAAAAACCTACTGTTCGTAGCCTCCGGTCCGTTCGGTCTCCGAATCCGAGGGCTCGCCACCTTCGTCGGCGACCACGGCCTCGTGGGCAGAGGCGGGCGCCTGATCGGCCAGATAGATCGCCACGCGGCAGCCCAGTTCGCGCTCAAGGTCGGCGCGAAGGCCTCGCAGGCTGCCCAACTCGCCCTTCACGAGGAAGTCGGCTGAGCTTCGAGAGTCGAACGCCGGCGGCCAGTATCCGATGGTTTCGATGCCGTGACCTCCGGCGACCTTCCGAATCGCCGACCAGTGCGACGAGACGATCTGGCGAACCTTCATCCGTATTCCTATCCCCCAACACAGCGGCCGGGCCACCCGGTCCCGGGGAGGACTCTACGACCTGACCAGGCACCGCGCAACCCGAACGTTGGTGCCCCGGAAAGGCCTCGAGACGGGTGCTCGAGGCCTGCTGCCGGGCGGCGCTCAACGGGTCCCCGGCTCTTCTCCCGAGGTCAGCCAGCGGCCACCACCGTTCTGGGCGATGAGGTCGTCGGCGGCACCCGGACCCCATGACCCGGGCTGGTAAGCCTCGGGGTGGCCGGACGCCTCCCAGTTCGTGATCAGGGGGTCGACGATCTCCCAGGACCGCTCGATCTCGTGACCGGTGGGGAAGGCTGAGTGGCCGCCGTCCAGCACCTCGCTGAGGACGTTCTCGTAGGCGTCAGGAAGGGTGCGGCGCGCCAGATTCTGGTATTCGAGCTTCAGCCCGGCCGGCACCATCTCGAAGCGCGATCCCGGGCGCTTGGCGCCGATCCTGACCAGCACGCCCTCGTCGGGCTGGAAACGGATGACGATCAGCGTCGGAATCGCTCGCTGGCGCAGGCCGCCGATGCGAAGGGTCGGCGCATCGCGGAGCCGGACCACCGCCTCCGTCAGCCGTCGCCTGACCGCCTTGCCGGTGCGGACGAAGATGGGGACTCCCTGCCAGCGCCAGTTCTCGATGACGAGGCGGGCCGCGGCATAGGTCTCCCGGCGGGACTCGGGCTCGACGCCGTGGGCGTCCAGATAGCCCTCGTACTGACCGCGAACGGCGGACGCCGGATCGATCGGCTCGACCGCCCGGAGGAGCTCCAGCTTGGCGTCCTGGATGTCCGGTGGGTCGAAGGTCGTCGGCGGCTCCATCGCGATCAGGGCGAGGAGTTGGAGGACGTGGTTCTGGACCATGTCCCTGACCGCCCCGGTCTGGTCGTAGTAGCCGGCCCGGGCGCCGATGTCATCCTCCTCCATGGCCGTGATCTGGATGCTCTCGATCATGGTCCGGTTCCAGACAGGCTCGAAGAGAGCGTTGGAGAAGCGGAAGGCGAGCACGTTCTGGACCGTGTCCTTGGCCAGGTAGTGGTCGATCCGGAACACCTGCCGGGGCTCGAACAGATCCTCCAGTTGGTGATTCAGCAGTCGCGAGCTGGGCGCATCGTGCCCGAGGGGCTTCTCAACGACGATCCGATGCTCCTCGTTATGGTCGGTGAGCCCGGTCTGTGTCAGTCCGTCGAGAATCTGAGGAAACGTCTCAGGCGGCGTCGCCAGGTAATAGACGATGGGGCGGTCGGAGTGAACCTTCTCACTCAGCGCCTTGTAGCTCTCCGGCTTGCGGTAATCGAGCTTGACCCAGGCCGCGTCCCTGGCCAGCTGTTCACTGCCGCTGGCTTTCCGAACCACATCCTGGAAGTTGCCGTTGGGCATGTCGCTGCGCCCGGCGCCGATGATGCGGAGCCCACCCCGCAGTGCCAGCCGGCCCAGCGCGGGGAGCACCTTCCGGCTTGTCAGATCGCCTGACGCTCCGAATACGACGATCTCAGCCGGTCGTTGTCCGTTTACTGCCATCTCTTATGTAAAGTCCAGTTCAAACCGCGTCAATTCCCTCCAACCCCGACATACCTTACTCGTGTGCTGGCGATCGGTGTGTTAAGGGCGCCAAGCCGCCGGGCGGGAGTCCTGTCGACTCTTCCTCCTCCAGAACGACCTCCGCCAGCGGGCTGTCGCAGCGCAACGGGGATCCCGGAAGTGAACAGGACTTCCAAGGCGGGTGCTCAGGCGAGGAGGCCGGCCTCCAGATCCCGCTCCACGAGCGCCTGCCGGGCGCTTCCCTCGCGCCAGGTTGCGATGCTGCCGGTGGTGGGCTTCTGGACTTCGAGGACGGCCTCGATCCTCTCGGCGACGGCGCGAACATGGCTGACCACCGCGACCAGCCTGCCATCGACGGCCCTGCGCTCGAGGGCCGCAAGGGCCTCATCGAGCGCGTTGCTGTCGAGAGTGCCGAAACCCTCGTCGAGGAACAGCGCGTCGAGCCGGGCACCGGAGCGCCCGGCGATCTCGACCAGCCCGAGGGCCAGAGCGAGCGAGGCGAGGAAGGTCTCGCCACCGGAGAGGGTCTTGGCGGATCGCGGTCTGCCGGTCATCCGGTCGACGACCTGGAAGTCGGCGGAGAAGCCGTAGCGATCGCCGGTCATGGTCGCGAGCGTCTCCGACGCCACGGCCAGCAGCGTTCGCTGGCGCCGCTCGATGACGTATCGGACGAACTGGCCGTCGGCGAGGAGGCGGTGCAACTCCAGGTGGTCGACGCGTCGCTCGTCGGTGCTCTCGATCTGGGCGTCCAGTCGGGCGGCCTGGCCGATCTGCGCCTCGGCCGTGGCGAGACGGCTCTGAATCCCGCCGACCCGCCCGCGCAGATCGTTGAGCTCCGCGTCCAGCCCCGACACCGTGTCGAAGCCGGCCGCCGAGAGGGCCTCCGCCACCGCGCGGCGCCGGTTCTCGGCCTCGGCGCTGATGCGCGCCGCCTCCTCGCGGAGGGCGCGATCGCCCCGCTCGGCCTCGGCCTCGAGCTCCACCGCCTGCCGGCTCAGCTCCTCCAGGTCGATGGAGAGCTGGACGTCGGCGGCGACGGTGCCGAGCGCGTGGGCCGCGCTCTCCAGGACGTCGAGAAGCCGAAGCAGATCCTGGCCCACCTGCATCCTGGGCACGTCGGCCTCGATCCGATAGCGCTCGACCGCCGCGTGGAGTTCCTCCCGCGCCACCCGGGCGCGGCTGGCGATGTCCTGGCGCCGCTCGTGGTCCGCCCGCGCCTGCTCGACCATCCGGGCGGCGGCGTCGGCGAGAGGGGACAGCAGGTCCCGCCGGAGCTCGGCCGGTGGCGGGATCGTGGCGGGGAGGGCCTGGATCACCTGCGCGCATGCGCGGCGACGGCCGGCCAGCCGACGGCCATCCGCCTCGAGATCTCGAGTGCGGCGGTCGAGCGCCTCCCGGCGGGCTCCCAGGGTGCTCTGGGCTCGGTCATGGTCGGAGCGGGCCCTCGCCGCGGCGTCCTCGAGCGCGCGGAGCTCGGCCTGCCCCTGCCGAAGGCCATGCTCAAGAGGCTCCAGGAGCTCCTCGTCGCACCGTTCCAGATCGGCTTCGGGGACCCTGGCCCTGAGCTCCTCGAGCTTGGCGGTGAACCGAGCCTGAAGCTTTCGGCCCTCCTCCTCGCTCTGGGCGAGGCGGCGGCCGGCGACCTCGAGATCGGTCTGCACGCGGCGCAGCTCCTCTCTGGATCGGGCGGCGGCGGCCGTGCTGCCGTCGAACCCGGCCTGAGCCGCGTCCAGCCCGTCGCTGGGGGGAGGAGCGAAGGTCGAGGGGAGGGTCTGGGCACAGACCGGGCAGGTGTCGCCGGGGCCGAGGCCCTGCGCGGCGTGGGCGGCGGCGTGCTCTCGCCGCGCGGTGGCGAGGCCCTCACCGGCCCGGCTCAGCTGGGTCTCGGCCGCGGTCAGGCTTGCCTGCCGCTCATCCAGGCGACGCTCGAGCTCGGAGTGCTCCCCCGCATGCTCGGCCTCCCGTCGCAGCTGGTCGTCGCGGGCGCCCCTCGCCTCCCGGGCGCGGCGCAGCAGATCCGAGGCTTCGCGGAGCTGCAGCTTCCGCTGCTCCAAGGCCTCTCTCGCCTGGGCCAGCGCCCTGGCGGAGACCCGCGCCGAGGCGTCCAGCTCGGCCAGGGCCGCCCCGTCGTCGTCAAGGAGGACGCGCTCCCGCTCGAGGTCCTGCGCGCGCTCGCCGGATGCGGCCTCGTCGGCCTCCACCGTCTCCAGCTCCCGGACCAGGGTGGCCACCCGTTGCTGGACATCGAGGAGGTCCTCATAGGCCTCGCCCCTGGACCTCGCCGCCCGTTCCTCCTCGGCGCTTCGCTTCTCCTCCGCCTCGAGCTCGCGGCACCTGCGGTCGGCGTCGTCGCGGGTCGAGGCGAGCGTGCCCTCCCACCCGACCAGGCCGGCGAGCGTGCGCGCCGGGGTCGCCGCGCCAAAGCGCTGGCGGAGCTGCTCCAGGCGCCGGGCCGGCTCCTCCAGCTCACGCAACCTGGGTGCGGATTCGAGGGCGAAGCGGGCCGCGTCGGCCTCCTTGCCGCGAAGGGCCGCCAGCTTCTCCTCGCGGCCCTTGAGCGTCGACGCCTCGTCACGAAGCCGGGTGGCTTCCGCGGCGGGGTCCTCGATGAGCATCTGCCGCTGTCCGCGGAGGGCGGTGAGCTGGGCATCGTCGCTCCGCGCCGCCTGGGCGGCCTGGTCCCTGGCAGCCTCCAGCTCGCCGAGCCGGAAGATGCCCTTCAGGATCCGGGTCCGCTCCGCGGGCTCCTCCCTGAGCAGTGCCTGGAAGCGGCCCTGCGGCAGGATCACCGCGGAGAGGAAGGCACGGTGGTTCATGCCCATCAGCTGCTCGACCTGCTGCCGGACCGCCTCCTCGCCGAGCAGGGGCGGATCCTCGCGGTCGAGGCACTCCAGCCGGTGGAGTGAAGGCGGCGAGGTCTTGCGGGAGGTCGAGCGGATCAGCCGCCAGCGCCGGCCCTCGGCCAGGAACACCAGCTCCACGCGCATCGTCGGCATGCCGTCGGCGATGAGGGCCTTGGTCTCGCCGGCGCTCCAGGTGGTGGCGTTGTAGAGGGCGTACGTGATCGCCTCGAGGATCGAGGACTTGCCGGCGCCGGTGTCGCCGACGATGGCGATCAGGTTGCGGCCGGTGAAGTCGATCGTGCACCGATGGCGGTAGCTGCGAACGCCCTCGATGGTCAGGGTCAGGGGCCTCACGACGCCGTCTCCGCCAGCGCCGGTGGCTCCTCGTTCTCGATCGCGGTGATCAGTGACTCGAAGGTTCGCAGGATGCGGTCGGCCGACCCTGACCGCACACCGCTCTCGGCCAGGTAGTCGTGGAAGAGCTCGGCGAAGCCGGTCGCGCCCTCCTCGGCGACGTCAGCCTCCGTGAGGGAGGCCAGGCGCTGTTCGGAGCAGTCCTCGAAGACGTCGAGCAGGGTCGCCTCGGGCATGAGCTCGGCGATGCGGTCACCGAGATCGGGCGTGGGCCGCTCGCTGCGGACGACGATCAGGCAGAGCGCCTCGCCGATGCCGGGGGCGATCCGAGTCAGCTCCTCGAGCGAGCCCTCGAGGCGGCGCAGCGGGCGCCCGGCGTCGAGGGGGTGGATCTCGACCTCGGCCGGGAGGCCCGGCCGGGCCTCGACCACGACCACCTCCTTGCGCTCGTCGCGCTCGCCGAAGTCGAGCGGCACGACGCTGCCCGCGTACCGGCCCTGACCGGCGCCGGGGAGCGCCTGCGGCCGGTGGATGTGACCGTAGGCGGCGTAGCTCACGGCGGGCAGATTCTCCGCCCGGCTGGCATAGGCATCGGTGACCGTGATCGGCCGCTCGCTGCGAGAGAACCGCGAGCCGGTGACGAAGAGGTGCGCGGCGAGCAGGAGGACGTGCCGGCCCGGGTCGTAGCCGCGGGTCAGTCCCGCCTCCAGGGCGCGGATGAGGCGGTCGACCCGGTCGGCGTACCCGGTCATCCAGCTGGAGGGATCCTCCATGTCCGGCACCATCCGGCCCGCCGGGACGAAGGGCAGCGGCGCCAGCCTGGCGAGGGTCCTGTCCGCGCACTCCAGCTCGATGATCCCGCCCCGGCTGGGCGGCAGGGCACAGGGGATGAAGTGCACCGGCGAGGCCGGCCCGAGGAGCTTGTTGAACAGCTCGAACAGGCTCGGCGAGTCGTGGTTGCCGCAGACCACGTAGGTGGGCGCGATCGCGCCCAGCTCCTGGAGCCGGTCGATCGCCCAGTGCATGTCCTGGGTCGAGGGACGGATCGCGTCGAAGAGATCGCCGGCGTGAACGATGAGGTCCGGACGCTGCTCCCGGGCGATGGTCAGGATCCGCTCCACCGCGGCCTCGATGTCGGGCTGGCGGGAGACGTTCATCAGGGAGCGGCCGACGTGCCAGTCGGCGGTGTGCAGGAGCTTCATCGCAGTCGCTCGAACAGCTCCTCGGCCTCCTGTTCGACGTCGCCGGCATCCTCGGCGACGTTGGTGGCGAAGGGCGGGAAGGGGAACCGGATGGGGATCGGCGCCGGGATCAGCGGCTGGTCGACGACCATGGTGCCGGGCAGGAAGCGGCAGGCCCGCTCGCGGAGCTCGGGGCTGAGGAAGCGGTACTCGGCGCTCTCACCGGCGTCCAGGCGGCCGGCCACCTTGAGGGCCGCGTTGCGGAAGATCGAGGGCTCGATCTCGCTGGCCGACTGCTGGGCTCCGATCAGGATCACGCCGAGGCTGCGGCCCCGCTGGGCGATGTCGATCAGCGTCTCCTTGATCGGGCTCGTCCCCTGGCGGGGCGCGTACTTGTTGAGCTCGTCGAGGAGGATGAACCGCAGCGGCTCGCGGCCCAGGCCCTGCTTGGAATCGAAGATCGCGGTGAGCAGGGAGCCGACGACGAAGCGCTGGGCGTCCTCGTGCAGCGAATGGATGTCGACGACGGTGATCGGCTGGTTCATCTCCACCGCGGTGGCCAGGGTGGAGACCAGATGGCCGATGCGGGGCACCTGGGCGTAGAGGCGCCGGATGAAGGCCATGCTCGTCGCCTCGGCGACGTTGCCGGTCCAGGCCCGGTCGGCGACCCCGTCCTCGGGCGTCAGCCGCTCGGTCAGGAAGTCGATGAGGTCGGAGAAGCTGCGCACCGGGTGGCCCTCGACCGCCCGTCGCGGAGGTCGCCGCTCGCGGATCACGCGGTCCAGGTCGAAGCTGCAGTTGACCGGCGGCTGGGCGAGAAGCACCGCGCCCTCTTCGCCCTCCAGCGGATACATCCACCGAGCCAGCTGCACCCGGACCCGCTGCTCGACGAAGGAGATCTGGTTCCTTGCGTCGTTGGCGTCGGTGAAGCAGAACCGGAGAAGGCCGCGCTCGATGAAGGCGCGAGGGGTCCAGCCGAAGGCGTGGATGTCGGTCCCACGGCGGGAGGTCACGTCGGTCGCGATCGCGCCGTCCCGGCTGGCCGACGAGCGCGGCGCGTAGAAGTCGACGCCGCGGAAGGGGCCGGGCTCCTCGACGCCGAGGCTCCGCCACTGCGCCGAGGCGTCGTCGTCGCCGGCGAACCGGCGGTTGGGCCGGTCCAGGTGGAGCAGGTCCTCGCCCTTGACGTTGAAGACGATCGCGCGGGTCTGCGGAGCGTGGGCGCCGAGGAGGCGGCGGCCGGCCGCGGTCTCGAAGAGCAGGTAGAGGATGAAGAGGGCGTAGCTCGACTTGGTCGCGACCCCGGAGATCCCGGAGATCGAGAGGTGGCCGCCCTTCTCCCCGTCGAGGAAGCTGAAGTCGGCGTAGACGGGCTCACCGGCCTGGTCCAGGCCGACGGCGAGGGGACGCTCCATCTGATCGATTAAGAGGGCGTTCTGGCGGTGCTCGCCCGCGGCGCGGTGGACGGGAGCGCCCGGGCTGGGTGCGACCCAGAGCTCGGGCACCGTCCTCAGCACCTGCACCTCGACCCGGCGGACGGCCTCGCCGGGCATGGTGTGGTCGCGCGCGATGCGCCGGGTGTCGGTCGACAGCTCGGCACCCTCGATCTGGCCGAAGCTCTCGACGACGATGCCGTAGTGGGTCAGCTCGCGGCCGTCGGGAAGGGTGTGGGGGACGGCGACGAGGTCGTCCAGCTGGACCACGGCGTGGTCGTGCAGGAGCACGCTGAAGCGCCGCGTCGAAGCCTCGACAGCGCCGTCGACGAGCCCCACCTCACCTGACTGGTCCTGATCCATTTCACTCCTCCGCCGCCTGGTGTCGAGCCATCGCCCAGGCGGCCTGCCTGACCGCCCGAGCTGCCAGCCCGGCGTCACCGAGCAGGTGGCGCAGCCTCCGCTCCAGCGCGCCCACCGGTTGCAGATTCTGCGGCGCGCGGCCGTCCTGATGTGGGATGCCGGCGTAGGCGGGGAGAATCCCGGCGACGCGGTCGAGGGTGTCGATGGCGGCGTCGAGTCCGGCCGACTGCGGAACCTCGAGGCGCACGATCCCCGCCCAGGGGCCGGAGACGGCGGAGGTGGGGGCGATGCGCAGGTAGCAGGAGTAGCGGGTCCGGTCCATCCCGAACACGCTGGTCCGCTCACCGGGGCCGAGCAGCGGGATGCGCGCGTGGTCGGCGGGCTCGAGCAGCGCCCGGTGGTGGGTCTTGACGTAGCCGACGATCGGCCGGTCGGTGCTGCGGACGTAGGAGAGAGGACCGTCGCAGAGGACGAGGAGACCGCGGTCGGAGAGGCTCTCGGCGAGCACCGCCTCCTCCCGCCGCATCCGCTCCTGGAGCTCGGCCAGCGGCGCCTCGGGCGCATCGCTCCTGATCGCGGCCACCTGCCAGGACCAGCCTCCGGGAACGTCGGGCAGCGGCTCCGCCTCGTCGCCGGTCCAGATCACGAGGCGGTCCACGGACTCCTCGAGGAACCCGGCCCGGTGGGCGCCGTCGGCGAGGACCGCCCCTCGGGCGTGGCTCCCGGCCGCGCCCCTCACCAGCTCCCCGCTGCCGGATGCGTAGCGGTAGAGGGCGGCCTCGCCGCGGCGGACGCCGTCGACGAAGGCGATCGGCTCGTGTCCGCCCAAGCTGCGCCGGCCGGGGTGGAAGGCCAGTCGTTCACCGTCCTCGAGCAGGTGGACGTCGCTCCTGCCCTCGTCGTCGCCGGCGACCAGATAGGGGGACCCGTAGGTCGCCGCCCAGTCCTCCACGAACACGGACGCCCCGGTCATGTCGGCGCCATCGTACACGTGTTTGGGTGCCGGGTGGAGCAGCATGGAGGGATATGGCGCTCTACCGAATGCGCGAGCTGAATCGCGATCAGGCCCGAGCCCTGGCCGGGCGTTCGCTGGTCCTCCTGCCCGTCGGAGCCCTGGAACAGCACGGACCGCACCTCCCCCTCGGGACCGACTCCATCCTCGTCGAGCGCGTGGCCGAGGAGGCGGCGGAGCTGCTCGAGGCGGACCGTCCGGTGGTGCTGGCCCCGACCCTGCCCTACGGCTCGTCACATCACCACATCACCTACGGTGGCACCGCGTCGGCGAGCACCGAACAGTTCTACGGGGTCGTCTCGGACCTGTGCGAGAGCCTGGGTGGCAGCGGCTTCCGGCGGATCTTCCTGCTCAACGGCCACGGCGGTAACCACGAGCTGCTGGAGCTGGTGGCACGGGATGCGGCGTTGCGTCATGGCCTGACCTGCGCGGCCGCGTCCTATTGGCAGGTCGCCGACGCCCGCTTGCGTGAGGCCGGCGCGCTCGAGCATGGCAACCTGCCCGGCCACGCCGGAGCCTTCGAGACCTCGCTGATGCTGGCGGTCCAGCCCGACCTGGTCGGTGAGCCGCCACAACGCGAGGTGGCCGGCCCTCACCGCGCCAACACCGACCAGACCTTCCGGCTGGAGGTGCCGAGCCCTTTCATGGCGCCTGACGGGTTCAGCGACAGCCCCGCCGCCGCCGATGCCGAGAGGGGCCGTGCCTACCTCCAGATCTGCGCCGAGGAGGTCGCCGCCGCGCTGCGCACCTGCTGGACCGAAGACGAATAGGAGAGAGAAAGGGAATGATCACCGGCATCGCCCATCTCGCCTTCCGGGTCAGCGACCTGGACCAGGCCCTCGACTTCTACTGCCACAAGCTCGGGATGCGCGAGGCCTTCCGGCTCGACCGCGAGGGACACCCGTCTCCATGGATCGTCTACCTGCGGGTGGCGCCAGGGCAGTTCGTCGAGCTCTTCCCGCATCGCGAGGGGCCAATCCCGCCGCAGGACCCCACCGCCGCCTATCAGCACCTGTGCCTCGCCGTGGACGACATGACGGCGACGCTGCAGCAGCTCAGGGATCGCGGTCTCGACGTCCCCGGGGAGCCCCGGCAGGGGCGGGATCACAACTGGCAGTACTGGATCGCCGATCCCGACGGCAATCGGATCGAGCTGATGCAGATGTCGCCGGATTCGCCCCAGGCCGCCGCCGACACGCTCGCGTAGGGCGGCACATGTGTAGCGAGCACGCGGAGGACGATAGTGGGCGAGCTGGTTCTGGTCACTGGGGGCAGTGGCTATATCGCTGGGTGGTGCATCGTCGAGCTGCTCAAGCGCGGTTATGAGGTGCGCACCACGGTGCGAGGCCCGGGCAAGGAGGCCGCCGTCTCCGATGCGGTCCGCCCGATCGTCGATCCAACCGGGCGCCTGAGCTACGCCGTCGCCGACCTCACCGAGGACCAGGGGTGGGCGGCCGCCGTCGAGGACGTGGCTTACGTGCTGCACGTGGCCTCACCGCTCGGCATCAGCTCGAACGATCCCGACCGACTGATCGCCGCCGCGCGCGACGGCGCCGTGCGGGTGCTGCGCGCCGCCGCTGCGGCCGGGGTGAGGCGGGTGGTCATGACCTCGGCCGCGAACGCCGCCAGCCCCTCCTCCTACGCGTCCGAAGGCATGACGGATGAGACGCTGTGGACCGATCCCGACGATCCGACGCTGATTCCCTATCGCCGGTCGAAGACGCTGGCCGAGCGCGCCGCATGGGACTTCAAGGCCGGCGACGCCGGTCGGACCGAGCTCACCACCGTGCTTCCGGGCGCGGTGTTCGGTCCGATCCTCACCAAGAGCAACGTCGGGTCCGTCGGCATCGTCGGCCGGATGATCTCCGGCGCCATGCCCGGCGTGCCGAGGATCGCTCTGGAGATCGTCGATGTGCGCGATCTGGTCGACCTGCACATCCGGGCGATGACCTCGCCCGCCGCCGCCGGAGAGCGCTTTCTCGGCACTGGGGAGCTGACCTGGATGCGCGACATGGCCCGCATCCTGCGTGACGGTCTCGGCCCCCGCGGCCGTCGGGTGTCCACCCGGCAGATCCTGCCCGAGCTCACTCGGTCGACTCCCGCCATCGTGATCAACACGGTGGGACCGTTCACCCGCACCGCGGTCAAGGTCGCAGGGGCATGCCCCCCCGGGACCCACTACGTCGACGTGACCAACGAGCTCCAGTCGGTGGAGGCGATATTGGACCTCGATCAGGACGCCGTCGCCACCGGCCGCGTGCTGGTGACCGGCGCGGGCTTCGGCGTGCTCGCGACCGAGGGCGTCCTCCTGCACGTCTGCGCGGACCGGCCGCCTTGGTCCGGGTCGACGCGCTGCCGTCGGTCGCCACGCAGGCCGGCGTCCTGGGCTCGGCTCTGGCCGCCAGCATCGTCGACGTCCTCTCGTTCGGCGGACGGGAGGTCCGTCGCGGCCGCCTGGTTCGCTCGCCGATCGGACGGCGACCGATGCGATTGACGACCCCCGACGGAGACGTGGTGAGCTCGGCAGGAGTCCCCACCGGGGAGCTGCTGGCGGCCTGGCGGAGCAGCCGCGCGGCGTCCGTCACCGCCGCGTCCAGCCTGGCGCCGAGCGGCGGCGCGCGTCTGGTGATGCCCGTCATCTCCGCCGCGCTTCGAATCCCCGGCGTGGACGGCCTTGCCATCAGGCGCATGGCGCGGATGCCGGTCCCCGACCGGGACCGGCCCCGCCGGCACTCCTGGGCACACGCCCGCGCCGAGTGGCCCTCCGGCGAGGTCCGCGAGGCCTGGCTGCGCGCCGGTGAGGCGATGGACTTCACCGTCGGAAGCATGGTCGAGGTCACCCTGCGGCTGGCTCGAGGCGAGGGGAGGCCCGGAGCGCACACGCCGGGGGCCCTGTTCGGAGCGAAGCTCGCGCTCGCCGCGGGAGGCGAGTTCATGTCCATCCACGCGCCGGGTTCCGACGTCCTACCCGATCTCGAGGCTCCCGTCTTTCCGTAGGTCATCGAGGCCGACCTCACGAGCGCTCGGAGAGCCCCGCGCACGGCGAGCGGGCGAGCGGGCGAGCCGCCGCCCGCTCGCCGAGTCTCGGTCTCAGGCCGCGTACTCGGACTCGACGGCGTGTGCCGCCGCCCCTGGTGCCGCCGCCACCGGGAGGCGCACCAGCATCGCGCCCACGCCCACCAGGGCGGCGGTGAACAACGCGTAGTGGAGGGCCTCGGCGAGCATCGTCACCGCCGCCACGGGGAAAGGCAGGTCAGCGGTGATGAGGACCGCCGCCGACGCGATCATCGCCCAACCGGTCCAGGCCGGGAAGACGCGGGCGCGGATGGTGCCCACGCCCCAGAGCGTCAGTCCGACGATGGCCGCGATCTCGACCGCAGCGAAGGCCACCATCACACCGGCCGGGGGCGTGGAGAGCGGCGACGCGGGGAGAGCGGGCGCGACCAGGGCGAAGATCATGTCCATTCCCACGCCCATTCCCATCAGCACGAACGAGAACAGCACGAAGCCGGCGAGGCCGATCAGGCCCGCCTCCCTGGTCTGACGCACGGCGACCGCGGGCATGGCCGCCACCACGACGAGGTTGGCGATCATGGCCAGCAGGGCGCCGACGCCCGCCAGCCCGCCCTCCGGGCCGATCGAGGAGAGGAACGCGTGGCCCGCGCCTCCCACCCCGGCGACGACCGCCGCGACCGCAAGCGAGCCACCGGCAATTCGGGACAGCCTCATCGAAGTCATGCCGCACAGGGTCGGAGGACTCTGTGTCGAATCCATGACGCGGAGCCGGTCGCCTAGCTGGAGGTGCCGGCAGGGTCGCCGGCCTCGCCGCCGTCGGCCTCACCGTCGAGGCTGCGCTGCATCCACAGGGCGCTGACGAGGGCGCCGTTCTTGACGGCGTACTCGCGGAACACGCCGACCTCCCTGAACCCGAACCTCCGGTGCAGGGCGATGGAGGCGTCGTTGGGCAGCACGATCCCGGCCACGGCCATGTGGACGGGTTCCGAGCGGAGCTCCTCGATCAACCTCCGGTACAGGTCGGAGCCGATGCCCGCGCCGCGGCACTCGGGGTCGAGCTGGATCCCGAACTCGACGGTGCCGGCGAAGGCGGGGTGCTCGCGGTAGCGACCGCTCGAGGCGCAGCCGACCACCCTTCCGTCGCTGACCGCGACCAGCAGCCGGTGCGGACCGGTCGAGGCGAACGACTCGAACCAGGGGCGGCGGCTCTCCGCCGTGTTCGGCTCGGCGTCCAGAGTGGCGACCGAATGGCGCACCCAGTGGTTGTGAATGGCGATCAGTGGCTCGAGGTCGTCTGGCCGGGCGGGACGTATCTCGGTCATGCTCCTATGTTCACGCCGGGACCCCGGGCGAGGAGGCGGCGGGCGGGTCAGTCGGGGAGCGGAGGTCCGGTGCTGTCCCGCACCGCGAGCTCGGTCACCGTCCCCTGCAAATCGCGCGCCGGGGAGCCGTCGAGCACGTCGAGCAGATGGGCGGCGGCGAGCCGCCCGTAGTTGAAGATGTCGCGGTGGAGGGCGGTCAGCCGCGGGTGCACGAGCCGGCAGTACAGGGAGTCGTCCCAGGCGACGACGGAGATGTCGCGGGGCACGTCCAGGCCCTCGTCGCGCACCACCGACAGCCCCTGCATGGCCATGATCTCGCTCTCGTAGATGATCGCCGTCGGCGGCTCCCGGAGGCCGAGGAGCTCGAGGGTCGCGGGCTCGATCCGGTAATCGGTGTCGATGTCCAGCTCGGGGCTCAGCCCGGCCTGGCGCATGGCCTCCTGGAAGCCGCGCTTGCGGATGCCGGAGTGGACCAGCTCGGGGATGCCGCCGACCCGGGCGATGCGGGTGTGGCCGAGGGCGACCAGGTGGTCAACGGCCAGGGCCGCCGCCTCCCGGTCGTCGGTCCAGACGGCGGGCAGGGGGCTGGTGTCGCGGGTGTCGCCGACGACCACGGCGGGGAGCCCGAGCCGCTCCAGGAAATGGAGCCGGGGGTCGTCGACCACCGGGTTGAGCACGATCATGCCGTCGACGCGCCGCTCCGCGTACCACTGCTCGTAGACGGCGTTCTCGGCGCCACGGTCGGGCACGGTGTGGAGGACCAGGGCGACGCCCCTCCCGGCGAGGGCGCCCTCGAGGCCGGCGAGGAAGCGGAGCAGGAAGAACGCCTCCTCTCCGAAGGCCTCCTCCTCGCCGGCGAGGAGCAGCCCGACGGCGTCGGCCCGGGCCGCCTTGAGGGCGCGGGCGGCGCTGTGCGGCCGCCAGCCCAGGTCCTTGGCCAGGACCAGGATCCGCTCCCGCGTGCGGGGGCTTACCCCGCGGCGGCCGTTCAGCGCGTAGGAGACGGCGCTGGTCGAGACCTCGGCCTCGCGGGCGATGTCGGCGATGGTGACACGACGGTCATCCGCTCGATCCGTGCTTCCGGAGGCTGGCGACGGCCGCATCTTGTCCGAAGCGTATCGGATTTTCCCATGGTTCCTCCAGCCCCCAACCAGGGTCGGCCTGGCTCCCAGGGACGGATCAGCGGTCGCGCCGGAGGACGAAGCCGAGGCCGGCGAAGCAGACCCAGCTCAGGAGCAGCATCACGGCCAGGAACACCGTGTTGCCGTGCCCGAGCAGGCCGCGCCGAGTAGGCCGGATCAGGCCGCGGCCCGATCCGGCCGGGGTTCGGATCAGAGCACCCCGTACTTCTCGTAGACCTCGTCCACCGACATGCCCTCGGCGATGAGGCGCCGCTCCTCGTTCTCCTTCTCGAAGATCTCCTCGACGCGGAGCAGGACCTCGTCCACGTAGGCCTCGGGGATGAGCTGGACGCCGTCGTTGTCGCCGAAGATGAAGTCGCCGGGGCTGACGGCGACGTAGCGGCTGAGATGGCCGGGCAGGTAGACGGGCTGGTTGACCTCGGTGATGATCCAGCCGCCGTAGGCGTTGGGCCGGGTCCCGAAGGAGAACATCGGGAAGTCCGGCATCTTGAGGATGTACTGGGTGTCGCGGCAGTTGCCGGCGAGCAGCATGCCCCGGCAGCCGTGCGAGTAGGCGAGATGGCAGCTCATCTCCCCGAAGTGCGCCGGCTGCATGTCGCCGCCGCAGTCGAAGCAGAGGACGGTGCCGTCGGCGCGCTCGGCGATGGTCTGCATCATCCGCTTCTGGGGATGGCCTCCCTCCGCCGCCCACTTCGCCTCCTGCGCCGCCGCCTCCTCCGGGCTGAGCTGGCGCTCGACCAGCGAGTGGATCTTGATGGGGAGGGCCCGGCCGACCAGCTGCATCCCCTGGCGAAGCGCCCGGAAGCGGTCCGAGAGCACGGTCTGGCGGACGCCCAGCTCGGCCAGCGCGTCGGAGACGCTGCCCCCGTAGCCGGCGGTGCGGAAGCGCTCGATCCGCTCCAGGTCGGTGATGTCCAGACGGCGCACTTCTCTGCTGTTGGTCATGCCTTCCTCTCCAAGGACGTGTGTGGAACCACCCGACCGGCGGCGTCCCGGCCCACGCTCCATGATCGTCGATCCGACCGGCGACCCTTCTCGCGCGGCGCCGTCCGAACACGGCTCTGGCCAAGCTCAGATGGCCATGCTAGACTCCGGTGAACAGACGTCAGACAAGCTGATGCGCCGAGGAAGGAGACAGGCCGACCCCCGCCGTTTGCCGCCGTCGAGATCGGAGAGCAGTGCCGTCCAGGGCTCGAGCCCGCGTTCTCAGCCGATCTGTTCCGCGGGTCCGGATCCGGCTGGAGAGCCGGTGCCGGCCCGGGCGACGCGACGCTCCCTCCAGTGGCTGGCTCACGGGGTGAACCGCCTGCCGTTCGATCCGTTTGCCGTGGCCTGCGGGAGAGGTGATGCCACGCCGGATCGGTTCGGTGCCGGGCTCGGGGGTCCGGGGCGTCGATCTGACGTCGGAGAAGAGAAGAAGAGGAGTCAGAGTGTGATGGACGAGCGGATTTCACGTCGCCACGCGCTACAGGCGGGCCTGGGAGTGGGAGGCGCCGCCCTGCTCGGCACCGGCCTCTCGTCGATCCTGGCCGCCTGCGGCGGGTCGCCGTCGGGGACCTCCGGTACGGGCGGTGGCTCGGCGCCGAAGAAGTTCAACTTCGGCCTCGACAACAACGTCACCCACCTCGACCCCGGCAACATGGGCCTGCTCGCCGAGTTTCAGGTCGGCGTCGCCCTCTACGACCAGCTGATCTGGTCGATCCCGGACTCCGGGAACACGAGCTTCCTGCCCGGGCTGGCGACCAGCTGGACGCCCTCGAACGGCGGCGCCACCTACACCTTCAAGCTCCGCAAGGACGTCAAGTTCCACGACGGGTCGTCCTTCAACGCGGACGCCGTCAAATTCAACTTCGACCGCATCATCAGCGGCAAGCTGGGATCGGCCAGCTTCCTGGAGAACTATTCACACACCAACGTCGTTGACGACTCGACGGCCGAGGTCAACTTCTCCCAGCCCAACGCCAGCTTCCTCAACAACCTGACCATCCCGCCCCTGGGGATCGTCTCGCCGGCCGCGGTCAAGAAGTACGGCTCCGGCTTCAACCTCCACCCGGTCGGGAGCGGGCCCTTCTCCTTCGTCTCCTTCACCTCGGGCGAGCAGGTCGTGCTGGCCCGGAACCCGGACTACAAGTGGGGGCCCAGCGTCCTCGGCCTGGCCGGCCCGGCGCGGATCCAGCAGCTCACCTTCCGCATCATCGAGGAGTCGGCGACCCAGGCCAGCGCCCTCCAGACCGGCGAGCTCAACGTCGCCTACGACCTGGACACCGCCGATGTCGTCTCGCTGACCAAGGGCGGCAGCTACGTCAAGGACATCCGCTCCATCCCCGGCGAGCCGGTCGGCTTCACCTTCAACATCAAGAAGGCGCCGACGGACGAGCTCGCCGTTCGCCAGGCGGTCTCCTACGGGACCAACAAGCCGGCGCTGATCAAGACCCTCTACAACGACCTTTACGAACCCGCCTACTCGGTGATGAGCTCGACCACGCCGGGCTACGACTCGACCGAGTTCTACCCCTACAACCCCGCCAAGGCGAAGTCGCTGCTCGACTCGGCGGGCTGGGCCATGGGCTCGGGCGGCGTGCGCGAGAAGAACGGGGTGAAGCTGAGCCTGAGCTGGCTGATGCCGATCGGCTTCGGCAACCCGCAGCCCCTCGCCGAGCTGATCGCCGCCCAGCTGCAGCAGATCGGCGTCGCCTCGTCGATCGCCGCCGCCGCCTCGCCCGGCGTCTTCACCGAGATCGACGACTACGTGATGAACCTGTCCTACGTCTTCTATCAGAACCCCGACCCGAGCTTCCTCAATCTCCGCTACGCCTGCGCGGCGCTCAAGGGCGGCAACGTCGCCGACTACTGCACGACGAGCATGGACGGCATGCTCAACGCGGCCAACGCCAACACCAACGCGACGGCGCGGTACGCGGAGTACAAGAAGATCCAGCAGATCCTGATGGCGCAGGACGCCATCATGCTGCCGATCTTCAACAACGCGGCCAGCTTCGTCTACTCCAAGAGCCTCAAGGGGCTCCGCTACAACAACATCCAGCTGGCCATGTTCAACGCCATCTAGGGACCGGGGGCCGATCCATGCTGCAGTACTCGATACGACGGATCGTCGCCGCGTTACCCCTGCTCCTGGGGGCGTCGTTCATCAGCTTCGTCATCCTGCACCTGATCCCGGGCGACCCGGCCCGGGTGCTGCTGGGCACGCAGGCGCCGCTCGCCGAGGTCGACGCGCTGCGCCGCCAACTCGGCCTCGACCGGCCCCTGCTGGTCCAGTACGTCGTCTACGTCGGCAACCTGCTGCACGGGAACCTGGGGACGTCCTACCTCAACCAGCAGACCGTGGTCAGCGAGATCACGCAGCAGGGCCTCTACACGCTCCAGCTCACCGTCGGCGCGCTCTTCGTCGCGCTGCTCGTCGGGGTCCCGATCGGGCTGATCGCCGGCACCCGGCCGGGCAGCTGGATGGACCGGGTCGGGATGTCGATCGCCGTGCTCGGCGTCGCCGTCCCCTACTTCTGGCTGGCCCTGCTCTGCATCATCTTCTTCGGCGTCGACCTGCGGATCCTGCCCGTGCTCGGCACCGGCGGACCCTCGCACCTGGTGCTGCCCTGCGTCTCGCTGGGCATCGGCTACAGCGCCTTCACCGCCCGTCTCCTGCGGGCGAGCCTGATCGACGCCTACCGGCAGCCCTTCGTCCACTTCTCGCGGGCGATGGGCCTCCCCGGCAGCCGGATCCTGTTCCGCAGCATCCTCAAGTACGCCTCGGGTCCGGTGGTGACGGCGCTCGGCCTGCAGCTGGGGAACCTGCTCAGCGGCGCCGCCGCCACCGAGATCATCTTCGGCCGGGCCGGTCTGGGCAGCCTGACCGTCCACGCCATCCTGGCCAAGGACATCCCCACCGTGCAGGGGATGATCCTCTTCATCGCCGCCGTCTACATCGTCATCAACCTGCTGGTCGACATCTTCAAGGGGGTCATCGACCCCCGCGTCCGTCTCGAGTGGACGGAGGCGCGAGCGTGAGGACGGTGCCCGGGGAGGGAGCGGAAATGACGGCCCGGAGTGGAGAGATATGAGCGTGATCGCGGCACCCGAGATGACCGCCGAGGTCGAGACCGACCGACGGCCGGGGCGGGTGCAAACACGGGTCCTGACCCTGGGCATCGCCTCCGCCGTGTTGCTGATCCTGATCCTGCTGGCGATCTTCGCGCCGCTGGTCGCCCACTACAACCCGGACACGCCGGTGACGACGGCGCTGACGCCGCCCACCGCGCAGCACTGGTTCGGCAGCGACGAGCTGGGCCGCGACGTCCTCAGCCGGGTGATCTGGGGCGGGCGGATCCCGTTCCTGGTCTCCGCCGTCAGCGTCCTCATCGCGACCGCGGTGGGGGTGACGCTGGGCCTCATCGGCGGCTACACGGCGGGCCTCGTCGGCGGCTTCATCATGCGCTGCATGGACGTGCTGCTGGCCTTCCCGGCGCTCATCCTCGGCTTCGCCGTGATCGCCATCATCGGCATCGGGCCGACCTCGATGATCATCGCCATCAGCGTCGCCTTCGTACCCGTCTTCGCCCGGATCGCCTACACCTCGACGCTGTCGATCAAGCGCGAGGACTTCGTCACCATCGCCCGCGGTCTGGGCCTCCCCGCCTCGCGGATCCTGATCCGCCACGTGCTCCGCAACCTCGCCTCCGAGATCGCGGTGGTCGCCTCCAGCTCCTTCGGCTGGGCGCTGCTGCTGGAGGCGGCGCTGGAGTTCCTGGGCATGGGGACGCGACCGCCGACGCCGGACTGGGGGGCCGACCTCAGCGCCGCCAGCGACTACGTCGCCTCGGGCTCCTGGTGGGTCATGTTCGGACCCGGCGTGGCGATCACCCTGGCCATCCTCTGCAGCAACCTGATCGGCGACGACCTCGCCCACCTGCTCGGGGCGCGGAGCTCCCGGGTCAGCCTGGGCCGGCTGCTGCGCGCGCTCACCGGAGCCAACCGGCGGAGCGCATCCCAGGAGGCGGCGGCGGATGCCTGACATGATCGTCGACGTCCGCTCGCTGGTCGTCGACTTCCCGATCCAGGGCGGGTGGCTGCGGGCGGTCGACGGGATCAGCTTCGGCGTCCGGGCGGGGGAGACCCTGGCCATCGTCGGCGAATCCGGCTCGGGGAAGTCGGTGACGATGTCGGCGATCATGAGCCGCGCCCGCGCCGACGGCGCCCGCGTCCAGGGCTCGGTGCTGGTCGAGGGCCAGGAGATCCTGCACGCCTCGGAGTCGATCCTGCAGCAGGTGCGCGGCCGCAAGGTGGCGCTGATCCCGCAGGATCCGGCCGGCTCGCTGAACCCGGTCCGCACGGTCGGCGCCCAGATGCGGGAGATGCTCACCTTCCACCGCAAGCTCAGTGCCAGGGAGGCCGACCTGGCCGCCCTGAAGAGCCTGGAGGAGGTGGCCATCCCGGATCCGGCGAGGCAGCTCCGCGCCTACCCCTTCGAGCTCAGCGGGGGCATGCTGCAGCGGGTCCTGATCGCGACCGCGCTCGCCCTCCAGCCTCAGGTGGTGATCGCCGACGAGGCCACCACCGCCCTCGACGTCAGCGTCCAGGCCCAGATCCTCAACCTGATGCAGACCCGCATCAAGGAGGCGGGGATGACGCTGATCATCATCAGCCACGACCTCAGCGTCGTCTCCGGCCTGGCCGACCGGATCGCCGTCATGTACGCCGGCCAGATCGCCGAGCTGAGCGCCGTCGACGAGCTCTTCGGGAGCCCCCAGCATCCCTACACCGAGGCGCTGCTGGGTTGCATCCCACGCCTCCGCGGATCGGGGCCGCGCCAGGTCCTGGTCGGGATCCCCGGCCACCCGCCCGACCCCCGCGGCCGGCACCAGGGCTGCGCCTTCGCTCCCCGCTGCGCCTACGCCCGGGACGTCTGCAGGGAGCGGCGGCCGGCGCTGACCGAGAACGCCGGGCACCGGCTCCGCGCCTGCTGGGTGTCGGACGAGGGACCGCTGTCCGGCTTCCACTCCTCCCGGCAGGCGGTGGCCGCCGAGGCGGAGGCGGTGGAGGCGGCGGAGCAGCAGCGGCCCGCCCCCGCCGACGAGCGGCCGGTGCTGCGGGCCGAGGATCTCCGCGTCGCCTACCGCAAGCCCTCGCTCCTCTCCTGGGGCCGCGGCGCCGAGCTCACCGCCGTCGAGGAGGTGAGCATCGAGGTCGGCCACGGGGAGACGCTGGGCATCGTCGGCGAATCCGGCTGCGGCAAGTCCTCGCTGGGGCGGGCCGTGCTCCGGCTGACGCGGGCCAGCGCCGGCTCGGTGCGGTTCCTGGGCGAGGACGTGCTGCGGATGCCGGGGCCGCGGCTCCGGGTGGTCCGGCCCAGGATGCAGCTGGTCCTGCAGAGCTCGCGCCAGGCCTTCGACCCCCGGATGTCGGTCTACCAGTCGATGCTGGAGGCGATCGGCGTCGTCGAGAGGGACCGCTCGGCCCGGGACCGGCAGGTCTACCAGCTCCTCGACGTGGTCGAATTGCCCTCGCGGGTGGCGGAGGCCTTCCCCCAGGAGCTCAGCGGCGGCCAGCAGCAGCGCGTCAACATCGCCAGGGCGCTGGCGACCAGGCCCTCCCTGATCGTCGCCGACGAGCCGACCGCCGCGCTCGACGTGTCGGTGAGGGCGCAGATCCTGCAGCTGCTCCGGCGCATCCAGCGCGAGGAGGGGATCGCCTACCTCTTCATCAGCCACGACCTCACCGTCATCAGCCAGATGGCGGAGCGGGTGGCCGTGATCTACCTCGGCCGCGTCATCGAGACCGGGGAGACGACCCAGGTCCTGGGCGGTCCCAGGCATCCCTACACCCGGGCGCTGATGCAGGCGATCCCCGCCTCCGACCCGATCGTCGCCCGCGAGCGCGGCCTGCACCCGATCGGCGGCGAGCCGCCGAACCCGGCGGACCGCCCGGGGGGCTGCTACTTCCATCCCCGCTGTCCCTTCGCCACCGACCGCTGCCGGGTCGAGCGGCCCGAGCTGCGCGTGCTCGAGGACGGCCACCTCGCCGCCTGCCACTACGCCGAGACGCTGGGCGAATGGCCGGGGGTGGAGGCGGCGGCCGGTGAAGCGGGGAGCGCCGCCGGCGGACGCGGCCCCGGCCAGGCGTGACCGATGAGCTCTGAGGAGGTAGCGGTGCCAGCCGATTCCCGGGCCGGTCGGGTCGTCGTCGCCTACGCCGGCGGCGGCCATCCCCACGTCTTCTCGCGCATCCGGCTGATGGCCGAACGGCCCGACGTCGAGGTCGCCGGCATCTACGACCCCGAGCCGGAGCGGGCGGCGGGGATCGCGCGGCGGACCGGGGTGGCGGTGCTGGAGACCCTCGACGCCCTCGCCGAGCGCCGGCCCGACATCGTCATCTCGGAGGCGCTCGACCACGAGATGCCGGCCATCGGCGAGGGCCTGGCGGGCAGGGTGCCTCTCATCCTCCTGGAGAAGCCGGGTGGTCCCGACCTGCCCGCCGTGCGGCGGATGCTGGAGCGCCTCGAGGCGGCCGGCACCGAGGTCGAGCTCGGCTACCAGCTGCACTACACTCCCGGGCTGGACCGCGTCCTCGACATCCTCCGCACCGGCGCCCTCGGCCAGGTGACCCTGGCCCGGTTCCACGCCTCGACCCCGATCGGCTGCAGCATGGAGCTCTGGCAGAGCCTTCCCGAGGATCTCGGCGGGCTGATGTTCACCGAGGGCTGCCACATGCTGGAGCTGATCCTGACCACGCTGGGGACCCCGGCCTCGGCGAGCGGCTCGATCCGCAGGCTCCCGGCCGGCGCCAGCGTGGCCACGACCCGCTACAAGCGGGACCTCTTCAGCGCCGGGGGCGAGACGACCACGCTGCAGGTGGGCACCGGGGTGCACGAGGACGTGGCCGTGGCCACGCTCAACTACGCTGATCTGGTGGCCGTGCTCGACCTGACCGGCTGGGAGGCGGACGACTGGGTGTCGCGCTGGACGATGGAGTACTACGGCACCCTGGGCACGCTGCAAGTCTTCCTGAGCCCGCCCTCGATCCGGCTCCACCTGGAGCGGGCGGGCGGCGGCCACGAGGCGGGCGTGACCTGCTGGGCGCCCGATCCGCGCGCTCAGGCGACCCCCTACGAGGCACAGCTCGACCGGCTGGTCAGGCGGGCCAGGGGCGAGAAGACGGGGGACGGCGTCACCGCCGGGCTCGGGCTGGACGTGGTCCGGGTGCTGGACGCGATC
>DATAXV010000020.1:0-8749 GCA_036272915.1 Candidatus Dormiibacterota bacterium | reverse complement strand
CTCCCTCCCTGCGGTAGACGTCGAGCTTGTACTTCCGGATCAGACGATAAAGCGTGGTGCGACCTATGCCGAACTCGCGAGCGACGTCGGTGACCGGAGCGGCATCCACGAATTGAAAAGCGTAGACGGCGCTGTCACCTTCCTGTCCCTTTCGACGGAACCGAACGGCACCAAAGCATGCCAATATGTTTCAATATAGACCAATCGGCGCCCCTGCAGGTCGCGGCAGGCGGCAACGGCAGTAGGAGGGTGCGGTATGTCGGCGGGTGAGCGGCGGGGAGAGAGCGGCTCCTTCGCCCTGTCCGGCGGGCTTCCGGACGCGGGGAGGGCGGAGGTGGCGATGTCGGTCTGCGCGCTGTGTGGGGAGGAGGCTCCGGACGGGGCGGGATGCGCGGTCGCGCTCTACGTCGCCGAGAGCGTCAGGGTCGGTGAGGTCTGGCTGCCCCTCTGCTCCGGCCACATCCGCGAGCTGGTCCCGGTGGCCCGCGAGCAGCGGCGCAACGGCACCGCGCTTCCCTGCCGCTGGACGATCCGCACCCTGCTCGACGACCGCGGCCGGCGTCTCGCCTGATCCTATCTGTACCAAAGTGAACCGACATGTGCTATGTTGGGGGCGTCGCCGAAATGGTGACCGATCATGAACAGCTTCTTCCTAGCTCGGGCCGGGGGGACAACGTGACGGCAGCAACCGTCCCCCCGGTCCACCCCAGCACCCGGTCGGAGGATCAGTCCTCGCCGGCCTTCTCGTGGAGGAAGCGCTGGTAGGAGCGATACGCATCCTCCTTCCGAGCATCGACGATCTTGGTGTAGACCTGCAGCGTCGCCAGGTTGGCGTGACCCAGCACCTCCTGGACGAGCCGCACATCGCCGCCGGTCACCTCGAGCAGGCTGGTCGCGGTGGTGTGCCTGGCAACGTGAGGGGAGCGGAAGGACCACGCGCCGAGCTCGAGGCGCAGGCGTCGCACCACGCGCCGGGCCCCGGAGTCGGTCAGCCTTCGCCCCGCCTGGCCGGCGCTCCGGTCGTAGTTGAGGAAGAGCGCCGGCGAGGTGTCCTCGCGACCCTTCAGATAGTCGTCGAGGGCCTGACGGGCGTCGTCGGTCAGGTAGACGGACCGCTGCTTCGAGCCCTTGCCGGTCACCACCAGGCGATTGCCCTGCGCGGGGATGTCGGCGCGGTCGAGGCCGAGCGCCTCGGAGATGCGGCAGCCGGTGCTGATCAGGAAGTAGACGAGGGCCCGGTCCCGCCTCTCCCGCTCGCTACCGCCGGGAAGCGAGGAGAGGAGGCGTGCGAGCTCCTCGGGCGGTATCGGCTTGGGCAGGCGCTGCTCGAGCTTGGGGAGGGTGATCCGGTTGGAGAGGTCCTTCTCGACCAGCTCCTCCTTGGCCAGCCAGCGCAGCCAGGAGCGGATCGCGACCAGCGAGCGCTGGCGGGTCGCCGGGCTCTTGCCGCGCTCCGCCAGGTGCCGCTGGTAGGCGCGGAGCTCATCCGGGCCGAAGTCGTCCATGCGCAGGGAGTGGCGGCGCTCCTCGAGGAAGGAACGGAGCTTGCGGAGCTCCCCACGGTAGGCGTATACGGTCGCGGGGCTCCGGTTGGCCTCCAGCTGAAGCCAGCCGATGTACTCGTCCGCGGCGGCGTCGAAATCGATGGGCATGATGGGCCGCTCGGCCCGAATCGTAACCCAGCCGGCTTCCACTCGGGGTGCACGGCGAGGCTGAGCGGCCCGCCCCGGGGACCGGATCCCAGGAGCGGGCGGCGGTTCACGTCAGGTGGCCATCCCCAGAACCTCGTTGAAGGACTGGTAGAACTGCACCCGCTGCGAGGCAAGCACCGGCTGGTTGGAGGTGACGGTCACCGGACCGCCGATACCGGTGCCGCAGGTGAAGTACTGCTCGGCGCCGGGCTGGATGGTCCCGGTCAGCGTGCAGCTGGGATTGCCGGGGACGGTCACGGTCACGCTGGCCGCGGACGTCCCCGGGTTCATCACGTGGACGTTGTCGTTGTAGAAGCCGGGGTTGCTGACCCGGTCGAACCAGGTGAAGTCGAGGCTGGTCTGCGCCGCCGTCGCCGGCTGGGCGTCGACCTCGTTGAAGGACTGGTAGTACTGGACGCGCTCCGAGACCAGGACCGGCTGGTCGGACGTGATCTTGACCGGTCCGCCGTAGCCGTCGGCGCAGGTGAAGTACTGCTCCTCGCCGGCCTGGATGGTCCCGTTCAGCGTGCAGCCGGGGCTGCCGGGGATGGAGATGGTGACGTCGGCGGCGGTGGTCCCGGGGTCGACGACGTGGACGTTGTCGTTGAGGAAGCCGGGGCTGCTGACCCGATCGAACCAGGTCGAGTACTCGGTCGTGCCGGCCGCGGAGGCGGGCTCGGCCAGGACCTCGTTGAAGGAGTTGTAGTAGACGACGCGCTGGGAGGCGAGCACGGGCTGATCGGAGGTGATCTTGACCGGGCCGCCGTAGCCGTTGGCGCAGGTGAAGTACTGCTCGGAGCCGGGCTGGATGGTGCCGGTCAGCGTGCAGCCGGGGTTGCCGGGGATGGAGACGGTGACGTTGGCCGCGCTCGTGCCGGGATCGACGACGTGGACGTTGTCGTTCTTGAAGCCGGGGCTGCTGACCCGGTCGAACCAGCTCAGGTAGATGGTGGTCTGCGCCGCCGAGGCGCTCTGCCCCTCGACCTCGTTGAAGGACTGGTCGTACTGGACCCGCTGAGAGGTGAGGACCGGCTGGTCGGAGCTGACCGTGACCGGCCCGCCGAAGCCGTTGGCGCAGCTGAAGTATTCCTCCTGGCCGGCGGGGATGGTGCCGTAGGGGGTGCAGCCGGGGCCGCCAGGGATGTTGACGACGACGTTGGCGGCGCTGGTCCCGGGGTTGACGACGTGGATGTTGTCGTTGTCCATCCCCGGGCTGACGTGGTCGTACCAGCTGAAGTACTGGACGTCGGCTGCGGCCTGATAGGTGTAGGAGCCGGCCAGGCTGGCGGTGGCGCCGCCCGGGTTGGTCACGCTGACGGCGACCGTGCCGTCGCCGGGTGGGGCGGTGGCGGTGATCTGCGTTGACGAGTTGACGGTCACCGAGGTGGCCGCGTTGGTGCCGAAGTCGACGATCGCGCCCGAGGCGAAGTTCTGCCCGGTGACGGTGACCGAGGTGCCGCCGTCGAAGCCGCCCGAGCTGGGCGAGATCGAGGAGATCGACATCGAGGGGAACTTGCTCGACAGCAGGCTCCAGAGCTCGCTGGCCCCTCCACCATAGTCGAGGGTGAAGATGCCGACGCCGCGAAGGTTGTCGCTGTTGACCAGGTCGTACTTGGCGCCGAGGGAGGCGGTGTCATCCCAGGTCGACTCCCGCCAGCAGTTGTAGGTGCTCGAGTCCCAGGTCGCGTAGGGCTCCTGGCCGGCGGTGTCGTGGGGGTCGGTCCCCTGGCTGTAGGCGGTGACGCCCGAGGTGCCCTGGGCGGGCTCGTCGAGGTAGGTGGGCGAGGTCCAGGCGGGCGCAGGGTTCCCGCCAGTGGGCTGGACGACGGCGTTGGCGCCCGGGTTGCTCTTGGTTGTGCAGGCGGTCCAGCCGAAGTAGGGGACGCCGAGGATGATCTTGGAAGCCGGGACCGCGGCCAGGTACTGCTGCATGGTGTTGGTGTCGTTCTCGGCGTAGGTCGTCAGCGGGGCGGTCGGGGTGAGGCAGTAGCTCGAGCAGTTGACCGGGGCGTACTGCCAGTTACCTCCGCTGTAGTCACCGTCGAGGTCGTAGTCCATCACGAAGATGGAGTCGACCGACGGAGCGATGCCGCCGATATCGAAGTAGCCGCCGGAGTCGGCCGCCGAGCTGCCGTAGGTGTCAATGCTCAGGTAGGAGCTGGAGGGGAGGGCCTGGCGCATCTTCTGGACGAAGCTGGTGAGCAGGGCCCGGCTGGTCGTCGAGCCGCAGGTCTCGTTGGCGCCCTCGTAGTCGATGTTGACGCCGTCGACGCCCTTGTCCTCGACCTGCTGGACCGTTTGCGAGACGGTCGTGGAGGCGTGGTTGAGGCCGGTGCACATGCCCGCGCCGTCGTCCTGGAGGAGGATCGACAGGACGACCTTGACCCCGGCCGCGTGGGCCGCGGTCAGGAGGTCGGTGAGGTCGCTGGAGTTCCATACCGACCATCCGGTGTCGTCGGTGGTGACCAGTGCCCCGGTGCTCTCGTTCACGTGCAGCCCGAAGAAGGCGACGGTGGTCAGGTCCGACAGATTCCAGGTCTTGAAGCCGACGCCCGACCCCTCGAGCTCGCTGGCGTTGACGAAGCCGAAGACCTCACGGGCCGGACCGCTGGTCGCGCCGACGGCCGCAGGTGCCTCCCGTGGCCCGGCCGAGGGGGACGAGATGCCCCGGCGCGGGGTCAGCGCCGGCGCCCACTTGAACGGCGCCAGCTTCTTGGTCGGCGGCGCCGCGGCGCTGGCCGCCGCGATCTGCATGATGCGGGGCGGGCTGGGGTCGTGCTCGGCCGGAGCCGGCGCGGCCGAGGCCGTGTAGGGATGGACGATCATCAGCAGGATGGCGGCGGCGAGCAGCAACGCACGGGACATTCGGGCCTACCCCCAAGACGAAGCCAACATCAAACGGTTGACCAGGTAACGCATGAGGAGACCCCCCCGTTTCCGCAATCCGGAAACGGGTCAGAGAGGCGCGGCGCCTCGACTCCGGGAGAGGTCCTCCGCGGCCTCTCAGTCCTCCTCGGCCTCGTCCTGGTTGATGCGCTTGGGCGGCCTGCGCTTGGGCCCCGGTTCGGCCTCGATCGTCTGCGATGCGGGGCCACGGCGGGTGACCTGGATCCGGATCCGCTCCGGCGTCTGGGGCCTCGCCTTGGGGACGCGGACGGTGAGGATGCCGTGCTCGACCTCGGCCTGTGCCTCCTCGAAGAGGCAGTCGCCGGGAAGAGCCACCTGGCGCCGGTAGTCGATGTTGTGCAGCTCCTGGTGGAGGTACTCGCGCTCCGGGATCTGGGCCCTGGCCCGAATCGACAGGACGTTGTCCGTGCAGCTGACGTCGACCTGGTCGGGCAGGACGCCGGGAAGCGCGGCTTCGACGACGATGTCGCCCGAGTCCTCGAAGACGTTGATCGGCATCGGCTCACCCCGTCCGGTGTAGCGATGCCGCTGCTCGGTGAGGAGCTGCTCGACGAGTTCGCGAACCGGACCGGGGAACGGGTCGTATGGGTGCCAGCCGATCATCGTCGTGTCATTCTAAGAGGCCGCACCGGTGGCGCGACGTGGCCGATCGGGCCCGCCCGCCTGGATCCGCAAGGAAGGAGGAGTGGACGTGAACGCAGGCGGAGGACCTCGCGCGGCCAGGCTGGGCCTGCTTTCCATCGGGCTCGAGGCCTACTGGCCGCAATTCCCCGAGCTGCGGCGCCTTCTCGAGGGCTACACGGGCCGCATCGCCGAGCGTCTCGGAAGTTGGGGTGAGGTCGTCGCCACGGGCATGGTCGACACCCCGCTGCGTGCCCGCGAGGCGGCCGAGGAACTGGGCCGCGCCCGCCTCGATCTGCTCTTCGTCCACACCGCGACCTACGCCACCTCGGCTCAGGTCCTGCCCGTCGCGCAGGCGGCCGGCGCGTCCGTGGTGGTGCTCAACCTGCAGCCGGAGGCGGCGCTCGACTACGAGCGGGTCACCACCGCCGAGTGGCTGGCCAGCTGTTCCGCCTGCTGCGTCCCCGAGCTCTGCTGCGCGCTGGAGCGCGCGGCGATCCCCTTCCACGTCGTGTCCGGGACCCTGGACGACGAGGCGGCCTGGCGCTCTATCGAGGGCTGGTCCCGGGCGGCTGGCGTCGCCGCCGCAATCCGCCGGGCGCGTTTCGGCTTCCTCGGACACGCCTACCCCGGAATGCTCGACATGTACACGGACTTCACCGCCGTCCAGGCCCAGCTGGGAAGTCACGTCGAGGTGCTCGAGATCGACGACCTGGTGCAGCGCGCCGAAGCGGCCACGGACGACGAGGTCACCCGCGAGGTGGGCGAGATCGGGGATGCCTTCGCCCTCGCCGAGCCGGCGCACGATCCGATCGCCGCCCCGCTCGGGCCGGAGGACCTGCGCATCTCGGCCCGGGTCTCGGTCGGCCTGGCGTCGCTGGTCCGCGACTTCGAGCTCGACGGCCTCGCCTACTACCACCGGGGCCTGGACGGCAGCGCGTCGGAGCGGGCCATGGCCGCCGCCATCGTCGGCGCCTCGCGCCTGACCGCGGCGGGAGTGCCCTGCGCCGGCGAGGCCGACCTCAAGAACGCGATCGCGATGCTGATCATGGACCGCCTCGGCGCCGGCGGCAGCTTCACCGAGTTCTACGCGATGGACTTCAGGGAGTCCTTCGTCCTGATGGGCCACGACGGTCCGGCCCACCTGGGCATCGCCGACGGGCGGCCGGTCGTGCGCAAGCTGCGGCTCTACCACGGCAAGTCCGGCCTCGGCGTCTCGGTCGAGTGCAAGGTCCGGCTCGGCCCGGTGACCATCCTCGGCCTCACGCAGGGCCGCGACGGCAGGCTGCGGCTGCTCTGCGCCGAGGGCGAGAGCATCCCCGGATCCACCTTCCGGATCGGCAACACGAACAGCCGGATCCGCTTCCCGATGGGCCCCGGCGAGTTCGTCACCTCCTGGAGCGAGCAGGGCCCGACCCACCACGTCGCCCTCGGCGTCGGGCACCACGCGGACGACATCGCCCGGGTCGCCGAGCTCATCGGCGTCGATCTGGTGCGCGTGGCGTGAGCGGTCGCTGGCTCCTCGCCTTCGACCTCGGCGCGGAGAGTGGCCGGGCGATGCTTGGCGCCTTCGACGGCCGCCGCCTCGGCCTGCGCGAGGCCCACCGCTTCGCCAACGAGCCGGTCGAGGTCGCCGGCCAGCTGCAGTGGGACGTACTTCGCCTCTGGGCCGAGATCGCCTCGGGCCTGCACCGGGGCGCGGCTCTGGCCGGCGGCGATCTCGCCTCGGTCGGGGTCGACACCTGGGCCGTGGACTACGGGCTGCTGGACGCCAGGGGCAGGCTCGTCGCCAACCCCGTCCACTACCGCGACCGGCGCACCGAGGGCATGCGTGAGCTCGCCGCCGAGGCCGTCCCCGAGGGGGTCACGTACCGGACCACCGGCATCCAGTTCATGCCCATCAACACGCTCTTCCAGCTCTACGCCCAGGTCCGTCAGGAGGACCCTCAGCTGGAGTGGGCGGAGCGCCTGCTCTTCATGCCCGACCTCTTCCACCACTGGATGTCGGGCTCGAAGAGCAGCGAGTTCTCGGTGGCGACGACCTCCCAGTGCTACGACCCCACCGCCGGGTCCTGGGCGTCGGAGCTGCTGGCCCGCCTGGGCATCCCCGCCCGCCTCTTCGCCCCCGTGGTCGCGTCCGGCACCGACCTCGGCCCGCTGCTCCCTCATCTCCGCGAGGACGGCCGCCTGGGCGGCTGCCGGGTGATCGCCCCCGGCGCCCACGACACCGCCTCCGCGGTCGCCGCGGTGCCCTTCGAAGGGGGCGGACAGGGCGCCGCCTACATCAGCTCGGGCACATGGTCCCTGGTCGGCCTCGAGGTCCCCCGCCCCGTCATCAGCGAGGAGGCTCGCCTCGCCAACCTGACCAACGAGGGGGGGGTGTTCGGGACTTTCCGCCTGCTCAAGAACGTGATGGGACTGTGGCTGCTGCAGGAGTGCCGGCGCGCGCTGGCCGGGGAGGGGGAGCCGCCCGGGTACGAGGAGCTGATTCGGGCGGCGGCGGCGGCGCCCCGGCGGGGGATCGTGGTCGATCCCGACCAGGAGCGCTTCCTCCGCCCCGGCGACATGCCGGGCCGGATCCGCGTCTACTGCCGGGAGCACGGCGAACCCGAGCCGGAGGGGACGGGCGAGCTGATCCGCGTCGTCCTCGAGAGCCTGGCCCTCCGCTATCGGTGGGTGATCGAGCAGCTGGAGCGGATCGCCGAGCATCCGGTCGAGGTGGTGCACGTGGTCGGCGGGGGTGCCCGCAACGGGCTCCTCTGCCAGATGACCGCGGACGCCTGCGGACGGCCTGTCCTTGCCGGGCCGGTCGAGGCCACCGCGATCGGGAACCTCCTGGTGCAGGCGATCAGCGTCGGCGAACTGGCCGGCCTCGGCGAGGCTCGCGAGGTGGTCGCAGGATCGTTCCCGATCGAGCGGTACGAACCGGCGGCGGACGGCTACTGGGACGAGGCCTATGGTCTCTTCCGGCGGCTGGTCGCCTGAGGCCAGAGCCTTCCCTTGGTCGTCCCGCGGTGACGAAGAAGTGGTGGCCGTGGGTCCGAGGTGTCGACGTGATGTCCTCACCGGCCGGTCCCGGCGCCAGGGGATGCAGGTCGTGGGGCGCCACCTCCGGCGACGGCGGCATCCCGCCCACCAGAGCCAGCCGCTCGCCCTGGCTCGCGTGTGCGTTAGGCTGACCCGCCGTGGAACAGATAACGTGGACGGCGCCCGGTCACCTGGTTGCGCTGGTACGCAGCCAGGCCCGGCGGCGCGGTCTCAGCCTCGACGACTACCTGACCGACGCCCTGGACAGGGCCACCAG
Organism: Candidatus Dormiibacterota bacterium; assembly: GCA_036272915.1. Taxonomy (GTDB): domain Bacteria; phylum Chloroflexota; class Dormibacteria; order Dormibacterales; family Dormibacteraceae; genus DATAXV01. The sequence goes on along the minus strand of DATAXV010000020.1, from coordinate 226 downwards.
ACGGGACCTCAGCGACGAGGCGGAGCGTCTTCGCCAGCGGCTTGACGCCGCCCGTCTGCTCGTGTCCTCCGGCCCGCCGAGGCGGTCCCCCGATCCGGCCGAGGCGGGCGGTGCCCGTTCCAGCGCGGGCGTGGGAGCATCGCTCTCGGACCTGCTGAGCCTCAGCCGGGCCGGGTAGGCGCCAGCCGGGGCCGCAGGCCCCGGTCAGCCCGCGCCGAACAGCTCG
>DATAXV010000019.1:0-11833 GCA_036272915.1 Candidatus Dormiibacterota bacterium | reverse complement strand
GAGGTCACCATGTCGATCAGGCGATCCGGGGACAGGTGGTGGGTCCATTCGATCACGGTGTGCTCGAACGGGCCGAAGGGCGGCCCCGCCACGGCGTCGTTCGTGTGCATGTCCTGGTCGCCCTCGACGTGGATGATCCGGCCCAGGTCCGCGAGCCACGCCTCGCGCTCGTCGCGGACGTTCCAGATCAGCCCCAGCCGGCCGCCCGGCCTGAGCACGCGCGCCACCTCGGGCACGGCCCGCTCGGGATCGACCCAGTGCCAGGCCTGGGCGACCAGCACGGCGTCCACCGAGGCGTCGTCGAGAGGGATGCTCTCGCCGGCCCCGGCGAGGATCGGGACGCCCGGGAGCGCCTTCGCGAACTCCTCCCGCATGCCGTCCGACGGCTCCACGGCGACGACGTCCAGGCCGCGGGCGACGAGCTGCTCGGTCAGCTTCCCGGTGCCGGCGCCGAGATCGAGGACCCGGGGACTGCCCTCGGGCACCAGCCAGTCCAGCGCCTCGGTCGGATAGGACGGGCGGCCGCGCCGGTAGATCGACGCGATCGCCCCGAACGAGGACGCCTGCCGCGCCTTCCAGTCGTCTGAGTTCATGTCGGTAGTGTCCCAGGAACGACCGGCACCGGCATCGCGTCCGAGCTCGGGTAGTCGGGGAGGTCGATGCCTGACGCCCTTCCCGCCGCCATCCGCTCCATCAGGCCCTTCCCCGGCATCAGGTACATGGCCCGCAGGGTCTGGTTGCGCGCCCAGATGCCCAGCCGCGACCTCGGCGCCATGAAGGGCCCGACCGAGGCGGCGCCCTTCTGGCAGCGAAGGGCGAAGTCGCGGACGCGGTCGGAGTACCGGCGGAAGGCGGCGACATGGTCTCGAGGCGAGGCCGCCAGCTCCCCGGCCAGCACGTAGGCGGCGACCAGCGCGACCCCCGTGCCCATGCCGCCGATGGTGCCGCCGTAGCCGGCGTCGCCGAGCAGCGTCACCCGCCCCTTCGACCACTCCTCCATGTGGACCTGGCTGATCGAATCGAGGTACAGGTCCGGTGCCCGCCACATCGAGTCGAGGACCCTCGGCACCTGCCCTTCCACGCCCTTCATGTGATCGGCCACGATCCGCTTCTGCGCCGCGGCGTCGTGGCGATCGTAGTCCAGCGCCGGGGAGGCGAAGTAGACGGTGCCTCGCGTCGATCGCTCCGAGCTGCTCAGTCCGGCGGCGCGGCCGGGAACGCACTGAATCCAGCCCGTCCGCGCCGGCAGCGGCCGGTCGTCGGCGCTGAAGCTGGCGACGTAGTAGCCCATGTGCTCGACGAAGCGCGACTCCTCGCCGAAGACCAGCCGCCGGACGTTCGAATGGAGACCGTCCGCGCCGACGACCAGGTCGTAACGGGCGGGCGCGGCGTTGCGGAAGGTCACCGCCACCCCGGCAGCGTCCTCCTCGATGGACGTGACCGAGTCGCCGAAGACGTACTCGGCGCGATCGGCGGTGGCCCGGTGCAGGATCCGGGTGAGGTCGCCGCGCATGATCTCGACATCGCCGCTGGCGAACTCGTCGTCCAGGCCGGCCTGGCGATCGCCCCTGGCGTCGACGAAGGAGGTCGCTCCCATGTGGACCTGCTGGGCCCGGATCTCGTCGAGGATCCCCATCCGGCCCAGGAGCCGGAGGTGGGCCTCGCCGCGGAAGTCCACCGCCTGACCGCCCTCCCGGAGCGCCGGGGCGACCTCGACCACCGTTGGCTCGAAGCCGAAGCGATCGAGCCAGTAGGCGAGGGCCGGTCCGGCGACGCCGGCCCCGGAGATGAGGACTCTTCCCGTCGTGCTTTCACTCATGACCAGACGGACCTTACAAGGATTTGTCCAAATGGTCAATCCATATGGTTAATCCATCTGGTCTACAGGCTGATATGATCGCGCCGTGGGAAATCGCGAGGACCTCCTGGCCGGGGCGAGGCGCTGCCTCGAGGAGCGTGGCTGGGGGCGGACCACGGTCCGTGACATCGCCGCCGCCTCGGGTGGGATCAGCCACGCCGCCATCGGCTATCACTTCGGCTCCAGGGAGCGCCTGCTGATGGAGGCCTTCTTTCAGTCCATGGAGGAGTGGGAGCGGGAGGTGGCCGGCGCGATGGGCGCCGCCGACCCGGCGGCGCCGTCCGAGCGCCGGCTGGAGGCGATGTGGGAGCGGATCATCGAGTCCATCCACCGGCGGCGGCCGCTGTGGGTGGCGAACCTGGAGGCGCTGGTCGAGGCGCAGCGCTCGCCCGAGCTGCGCCGGCAGCTGGCCGAGGGTCAGGCGGCCGTGCGCCACTCCTTCGCCGCCATGGTCCTGGGCGTCGACGAGGAGCTGGTCAGCGAGCAGGACGCGCGGCGCGTCGGCGCGGTCCACCTGGCCCTGCTCGGCGGGGTCGTCGCCATGTGCCTGACCGACCCCGACCACTCGCCCTCCGGATCCGACATCGTCCTCGGCCTCCGCGCCATGGGCGGGCTGGCCACGCCCGGGGCCTGAGTCAGCCCGGGACCGGTCCCGGCCGGAGGTCCGGCGGGTGCAGATCGGGCAGCAGCTCGTCGCGGCCGGCGAGGTCGCCGATGCGGGCGCGGCGATCCGCCTCCGGCAGCAGCGGACACTCGGCGCAGCCGGTGGCGCCGGGCAGGAGGTGCTTGAGACAGCAGCACCGGCGGTCGAGCAGCTGCAGCCGCCCGCCACACGCCGGATCGGCGGCGATCAGGCGGGGCCGCTCACCACCGAACAGGGCCGCCAGCACCCCGTCCATCACCCCCCTGCCCCTGCTCCTCAGCGCGGGGACGCGATCGCACACGGCGAACGTGTACAGGAGCGGGGCGGCTGCGTTCATCCGGAGCGGTCGCGGGTTGAGCCGGAAGGCGTCGGCGAGCTCGGCCATCACCGGCTGGAGATGGCCCTCGACCAGGCGCCGGGCGACCCAGGCCACCCCCTCGTCCCAGGTCACCGGGCCGGCGCCGACGGGGTGGACCAGGGTGAACGAGAGATCCCTGCCCGTCCCGTACCGGACCCTGGTGTTGGCGAGGCCGAGGTCGGGGATCACGTCCTCGGTGATCCAGGCGATGACGGCGGGCGTGAGCAGGCGGTAGGCGTAGCGCTGGAGGAACTGCGACGCGGCGACCGGCATGCAGGCCGTCCCGATCTCCGCGGCGTAGTCGTGGACCAGCTCGGGAAGCGGACGGAGCGGGGGGACGGGGGCGCCGGCCGCGGCGCTGTGCAGCGTCGCCGCCGGGCCCCACCGGCGGAGACGCTCGAGCAGGGGGCCGAGCTCGGCCCCCTCAGCTGCGGACCGGCACATCGTGCACGGGGTTGGGGACGCGGCCGAAGGAGACGGCGTGGGGCCGCTCGGGCCGGTCCCGGTACCCGTCGACCAGCAGCCGGTTGCGGTTCAGGCACAGCCGCTCCAGGTCGGGGCCGGTGAGGTCGAACAGCTCGAACCGCCCGCGCAGCTCCGGCCACCTCCGCTGGTAGGCGTCGACCTCCTCGCGGAGGAGCCCCCAGAACTGCCCGGCCGAGATCCCGAGACGGCGGTCGACGAGCTCGGCCAGGTAGCGGTAGTGGCCGACGAAGAGCCCGCTCTGGATGAACTGGCAGAGGAAGCCCGGAGGCTCGCGCAGGAGCACGTCTGCCACCTCGGGCGGCGTCGCCTCCAGCTCCGGCAGCGGCTCGGCGCTGAGGTTGACGTCGTCGACGAAGTCCTTGATGGCGAGCCGGGAGGGCATCTCCTCGGCGTCGAAGATGACGGCCGCGTTCTCACCGTGGGGGGAGAAGACCACGCCCCACCGATAGAGGAAGTGGAGCAGTGGCGGCAGCATGGCCCGAAACAGCGCCCTCAGCCAGTCGCGGGCGGGCCGGCCGGAGCGGTGCACCAGCTCCTCGACCAGCGTCTCGCCGGTGGCGTCGGCGTAGAGCAGGGCGGCCAGCGTGCGAGCCCGCTCGCCCGGCTCCAGGTGAGCCTCCACCGGCTCCCGCCAGATCGCGCCGAGCAGCTCGCGGTACTGGTAGGGGATGCCCTCCAGGCGGTCGAGCACGGGGTGTCGGACCGCGATCGACGCGACCTCGCCGAGGAGCACCACCCGCACCTCGTCGCGCAGGTAGGGGTCCTGCCTCCGCAGCCCGTAGAGCCAGTCGGTGACGGCCGGGGCGGCCGGCGTCCGGTCCTGGGGCAGGCCCCGCCAGACCAGCGTGTTGAGGATGGCGAGGGGGAGCTTGACCTGGCGGGCGAGGGGGCGATCGACGTTGCTGAAGGTCCGGATCGACTGCTGGGGCAGGTAGAGGTCGGGGCCCTCGCCCAGCGGCACGATCCGCCGCGCGGCCAGCTCGCCGGCGAAGAGGGGGAGGACGACCGAATCCCACTGCCAGGGATGGACCGGCAGCCATAGGTGGTCCGGCCCTCCGCCGCCGGCGGCGAGGGCGGCGGCGAAGCGGCTCCTCGTCTCCTGGTCGAGCTCCTCGGCGTAGAGGCGGCCGGCGTCGAGGTCGGGGACGCCACGGTAGACGGCCAGATTCGGGTCGACCGCGATCCAGGGCAGCCGAGTGCGGCGTCGGGCCTCCGGCGCGTACCGACCCCGATCGGATGCCGAGAAGCCCAGCCGGCCCTTGTTCGCGATCAGCCAGGGGTGTCCGGTCTGGTGACCCTCGAGCTCGGCCGCGCTCAGGTCCGCAAGCTGCGCCACGGGAAGGCGGCCGTCCGCCAGCTCGGCGTCGGCGGCGAGGGTGGAGCAGAGCTCCCTGACCAGGTGGCCGGCGACCTCGCCGGGTATCCCCAGCGGCGCCTGGGCGTCGACCAGGAGCTGGAGCACGTCCGCGTCACCCTCCGAGCCGCCGGCGTCGCGGCGGACGGTCGCGGGGTCGACGTGCCAGGAGGAGAAGGCGCCGCGCCTGGCCTGGAAGCGGTAGGTGACTCCGCCGAGCTCGACCCGGTAGTGGTCGGGACGTTCCTCGCGAGGCTGGATCATCTCCTCGTAGGCCAGCTCGCCGAGCGCCTTGGCCAGCAGCCTTCTGCCGGCCGAGGTCCATCCGCCGCGATCGAGCCAGGTGGGGACGGTGGGGGTCATGGGCACTTCGCTCCGAAGGTGGTGAATGCGGTTCTCTCTGGCAGCGGGTAGACCGCCCGGCCGCGGAGGGCGTTCAGGATCGAGGCGGCTCGGTGGGCGCCGAGGCCGAGGTCGGGCGCGCCCACGCCATGGCTGTGCAGCTCGGCGTTCTGTACGAAGATCCGGCCCGGGGCGGGTCCGGTCAGGGCGACGGCGAAGTCCTCGCCGACCCGGTACCGGCCCCGCCGGTCCCGGTCGATCAGCGCCTCGAGCCCCTCCAGGAAGGAAGGGTGCCGAGGGCGGTAGCCGGTGGCGGCGACGACGGCCCCGGTCTCGATCCGGAAGGGTCGCCGCTGCTCGCGGTGGCGACAGGTCAGCTCCAGCCCGCCGGTCGCCCTCCTGGCGCCGAGAACCTCGACGTGGGGCCGGATCTCGACCTCGGGCCAGCCGCCGAGGGAGCGCTCGTAGAGCACCTCCTGGATGTCGGCGATGGTCTCCGCGCTGATCGCCCGGTAGAGCTGCGACTGCGATTCGACCAAAGGATCGCGCACCTCCTCGGGGAGCTCGCGGAAGTAGGCCGCGTAGTCGGGGGTGAAGTGCTCGAGGCCGAGCTTGGAATACTCCATGGGCGCGATCGCCGGGGAGCGCACCAGCCAGCGCAGACGCCCGCCCGGCCGCGCGCGAAGGAGGTCGAGCACGATCTCGGCCCCGGACTGGCCGCCGCCGACCACGGTGACGTCGTCCAGTCGGATCAGCTCCTCCCGGTGGGGGAGGTACTCGGCGGAGTGCAGGATCGGCGCGCCGTCGCCGGTGTCGAGGGCGGCGGGAAGGGCCGGCTCGGTCCCCACCCCGAGGACCAGGTTGCGGGCGAGCAGGCTCTCCCCGCTGCCTCCGAGGCGGACCTCGAAGGCGCCGCCGGCGACCCGGATCTCCTCCACGCAGGCGCCGAAACGGCAGGAGGGGAGGGAGGCCGCCACCCAGCGGCAGTAGTCCTCGTACTCGCGGCGGCTGGCATGCAGCCGCTCGCCGAAGTAGAAGGGGTAGAGCCGCTGGCGCTGGCTGAGGTAGGCGAGGAAGGACCAGCGGCTGGTCGGGTCGACCAGGGTGACCAGGTCGGCCAGGAAGGGGACCTGGACCCGGGCGCCGTCCAGCATCATGCCCGGGTGCCAGGAGAAGTCCCGCCGGCGCTCGAGGAAGATGGCGTCGAGGTCCTCGATCGGGGAGGCAAGCGCGGCCAGCGACAGGTTGAAGGGGCCGATCCCGATCCCGACCAGATCGTGCACGGTCACGGGGCCACGTCCCGCTCGCGGACCATCAGCGCGGCCCGCTTCTCGGGCAGGTCGATGTCCTGCCGGCGCCGGAAGCCGGCCCGCTCGAACGCCCGCACCGACGCCAGGTTGCGAACGTCGGGCTCCCCCACCACGCGCGCGGCGCGGGCGTCGCCGGCCAGGGCCCAGGAGGAGACCAGCTCGATGAGTCTTGCGCCGAGCCCCCGACCGCGGTGCCCCGGACCCAGCAACAGGTGCAGGCCGGCGTCGTGGGGGCACGCCGGGTAGTACCGGGCGAGGCCGTCGAGGTCGGCCCGGTAGAGCTCCCAGTAGCTCACCGGCACGCCGTCCAGACAGCCGATGGCGGGGCAGGCGTGGGTGCTGGTCCGGACGCCGTCGAGGTAGAAGGCGAGCTCGGGCCGGGGAAGGGCGAGGCCCCAGAAGCGGGCCACGGCGGGGTCGTTCATCCAGCCGTGGAGCAGGTCGAGGTCGTCGTCGGGTCGCACCTCACGGAGGTCGAAGCTCGAGGACTCCGCCGGCCAGGGAAGTGCGATCACCGCCGCACCGCCTGGAGCGGGTTCTCGATCGACACGTACACGGACTGTGTCTCCAGCGGCGCGGTGAGCTCGTCCAGGCCCTGGGCGCGGGTCAGCAGGTTGGCCTTGCAGCGGAGGCGGGGCGCCTCCAGCAGCTCGGCGACCAGCGACGGCGGCCGGCACCCCGAGGCGATGTCCTCGAGCTCGCCGCGGACGGCGCGGAGCAGGTCGCGCTCGTCGGCGAGCCCCTCCGCTCCCATCGCGCCGACCAGGCCGAGCAGGTTGTTGATCCCGACGTAGTAGCCGAAGCGCTCGGCCGCGACCTCGTCGTCGCAGACGGTGTCGCTCGACTCCCCCGGCCGCGGTGTCCACCGGGCGAGGTCGCCGAGTCGCGAGCGCGGGAAGTAGTAGCCCTGGTTGTCGCGGTACCAGCCGCCCACCGGCCAGCCGTCGCCGTCGAGCGCGACCAGCGTGTTCTGCTGGTGCGCCTCCAGGACCAGCCCGTGGAAGCCGGCGAGCCAGAGGATGGGGCGGATGACGAGGCGCACGTAGCGCCGCAGCCAGTCCGTCGCCACCTCGGCCCGGGTCCGCCCGCCACGGGAGGCGACGGCCCAGACCATCTCGCCGAGCCGCGACGGGCCGGCATCGGGGCCGGGAGCGAGCAGCCCGGCCACGCAGGCGGACCGCTCCCCTCCGGGGAAGGGGTTCTCACGGATCACCGTCTCCATGCCCGGCGCCCCCTCCACCGCGACCCAGGCCGGGTCGCGGACGATGCGGAAGCCGGGATGGGCGACGGCCAGCTCGCGGCCCAGGCCGGCGTCGAGCATCCTCGCCACCTCCGCGCCCCGCAGCAGCTCCTTGCGGAGATGGACGCGACGGGAGTTGGTGATGCGGATGCCGAGTGAGAGCTTCAGCATCCAGGGGGTGCGCGGGCGGTGCACGGTTCGCAGCGACGAGGTCGCCGACCAGGGCTCGCCGGCGAGGCCGAGGTCCCGCAGCCGGCCGCTCTCGATCAGGTCCAGCACCTCGGGATGTGTCTCGAGCTCCGCCGCCTGCCGCGGGTGGACGGGAACGAGGCACGTTCCCGGGGGCGGCGCCATCCGCGCCAGCCGGCGGAGGATCTCGTCGGCGGTGGCGGCCGCGGAGTCGCTGGCGACGAGGCGCGCGTCGGCGGCGAACCAGCGGAGCCGGAAGCGTCCGCGCAGCTCGGGTCCGTAGAGCGCGTCCTCGGCGTCGGTCAGCCCCTCCCGGCTCTTGGGCGACGGGTGGAGGGGATGCCCGAGCAGGAGCGCCTGCTCGGCAGCGATGAAGGGGTCGTCCCCGTCGGATCGTGGCCGGCGGCCGCGCTCCTCGAGGTAGCGGCGGCTCCGGCGCAGGGAATCGGCGACACCGGCGACGAGATCGTCGCCGGCGGTGCCGGCGGCGCCCGCCTCGGCCGCGAACAGCGCCGCCAGCAGCGGTGCCGTGACGGCGTGCCCGGTCTCCAGCTTCACCGGGCCGAAGCGGTGCGTGCCGCACGAAGACCAGTGGCGGACCGGAATCCCGAGCCTGTTGCCGGTGCTGGAGAGCTGGAGCTCCAGCGTGTCGTGGGCGGGCCGGCCCACGCCGGTCTCGCGGATCCAGCAGCGGAGCAGGGCCTCGACGGCGGCCTGGTCCGCGATCACCGGTCCTCCTCCTCGCCGGCGGCGACGACCGCCTCGAGGACGGCGTCCAGGTCGGTGGTCGCCGCCCAGGGGTTGAGCAGGGTAAGCTTCAGCCACACCGCGCCCTTCACCTCGGACCTTCCCACCACCGCCGCTCCGCTCCGGAGCAGCCGGCGGCGGAGGCCGGCGTTGACGGCGTCGGCGGCGCGCCGGCGCGACCGGTAGCGGAAGACCACCGAGGTCAGCACCGGCGGCGTGAGGGGCTCGAGGTGGGGGGAGGCCTCGACGCGTTCGGCCGCGTGGATGGCGAGGTCGTGGCAGCGGTCGACCAGCTCGCCCAGCCCCTCCGTGCCCCAGGTCCGCAGCGTCACCGCCACCTTGAAGGCGTCGAGGCGGCGGGTGGTGCGGAGGGAGCGCCCGATCCGGCTGGGGAGCCCGGCGTCGACGTCGTCGGCGGGGTTGAGGTAGGCGACCTGGCGCTCCAGGCAGTCGAGCGCGCGCTCACCCCTGGCCAGGAAGACCCCGGCCGGGACCGGCTGCCAGCCCAGCTTGTGGAGGTCCAGGGCGATGGAGTCGGCGAGCTCGATCCCGTTGAGCAGCGGGGCGAGGCGACGGGAGAGGAGGGCGCCTCCGCCATACGCGGCGTCGACGTGAAGCCAGGCGCCGTGCGCTCGAGCGAGGCGGGCGATCTCGGGCAGCGGGTCGACGGCGCCGAGGTCGGTGGTCCCTGCGGTGGCGACGACGGCGCAGCCCTCGCCGAACCGGCCCAGAGCCGCGGCCAGCGCGTCCGGCCGCAGCCGGTGCCGCTCGTCGACGGGGAGGCGGACGACGTCGGCCTCCAGGCCGAGCAGCCAGGCCCCCCGGTCGATCGAGAAGTGCGCTGCCTCGGAGCAGAGGACACGCGTCCGGGGACCCCGGCCGCCGTGCTCCCTGGCCAGGAGCAGTCCCATCAGGTTGGACTCGGTGCCGCCGGTGGTGAAGGCGCCGGAGGCGCGCGTCCAGCCGGCCAGGCCGGCGATGACGTCGAGAGCCGTGTCCTCGAAGGTCTGACCGCCCGGCGCCTGGTCCCAGGAGTCGAGCGAGGGGTTGAGCGCCGACACGACCAGGTCGGCGGCGACGGCGACGTCGAGCGGCGGGCAGTGGAGATGGCCGGCGCAGGCGGGGTGCGAGGGGTCGGCCGCCCCGTACGCGGCGGCGCGGGCGAGCTCTTCGAGGGCCACCCCCGCCGCCGTCCGATCCTCTCCCAGACGCTCGCCGATGACCCGGCGCATGCCGCCGTCGACGCTCGCCGGCCCACCGGCGGGGAGCGGTCCGCCGCGCTCGGCGCGGCCGGCGCGGACGGCCTCGAGGGCGGTCAGGACCAGCTCCTCCAGGGCCGCCGGCGGGGCGGTGGCGATCACCGGCCCGCCTCGGCCGCGGTGACGGCCCCGGCCAGGCGCTCGACGACGGAGTCGGCCTCGGCGTCGGAGATGGTCAGCGGCGGCAGGAGCCGGACGACCGCGTCGTGCCTGCCCCCGAGCTCGAGCATGAGGCCCCGGCGCAGGCACTCCTCGCGGACCCGCACGGCCAGGCCGGGGTCCGCCGGACGCGATCCGATCGGGTCGGGCGCGGCATCGGCCCGGACCAGCTCGAGGCCGAGCATCAGGCCCCTGCCCCTGACCTCGGCGATGCAGGGGTGGCCCGCGGCGAGCGACTCCAGGTCCCGCCGCAGCCGGCCGCCCAGGCGATCGGCCCGTTCGGCCAGGCCCTCGGCGGCGATGTGGCGGAGGGTGGCGGCGCCGGCGACGAAGGCGAGCTGGTTGCCGCGGAAGGTGCCCGTGTGCGCGCCCGCCGCCCAGCGGTCGAGGCCCGGGCGGTAGACGATCACGGCGAGGGGGAGGCCGCCGCCGATCGCCTTGGAGAGGACGAGGACGTCGGGCACGATGCCGCTGTGCTCGATCGCCCACATCGCCCCGGTCCGGCCGGCGCCGGTCTGCACCTCGTCGACGATCAGGGGGATGCCGCGCTCGGAGGTCACGCGCCGCATCTCCCGGAGCCAGGAGTCGGGCGCGTCGATCACCCCGCCCTCGCCCTGGACCGCCTCCACGATCATCGCCGCCGGCGACGCGACCCCGCCCAGGGGGTCGTCCAGTAGCCGCTCGACGTGGGCCGCGGAGGCGCGGCCGCAGGCGTCGCCGCCGAGGCCGAAGGGACAGTGGTAGGAGTAGGGGTAGGGGAGGCGGACCACCTCGGCCGACGAGGCCGCCAGCGGCCCCTTGACCGCGACCGGCGAGGAGACGGCGAGGGCACCGAGGGTCATGCCGTGGTAGGCGCCGGTGAAGGCGAGAAAGGTGCGCCCACCGCCCTGCAGGCAGAGCTTGAGCGAGGCCTCGACGGCGTCGGCCCCGGTCGGCCCGCAGAAGTGGACGCGCCCCTCGGAGCGCAGCGGCTCCGGGAGCCGATCGAGGAGCGCACCGGTGAAGTCGTCCTTCTCCGGGGTGCCCAGGTCCAGCGTGTGCAGGGGGATGCCCCGCTCCAGCGCCCCCCGGATCGCCTCGATCACCACCGGGTGGTTGTGGCCGAGGGCCAGCGTCCCGGCGCCGCAGAGGCAGTCCAGGTAGGTCCGGCCATCGGCGCCTGTCACCTTCGTGCCGCGGGCGCTGACCGGTACGATCGGCAGCGATCGCGCGTACGTCCTCGCCGCCGACTCCCTGCTCTCCTGGCGGCCGAGGACCGCCTCCATCACACTCGGCGCGGCCACGCCCGCACCACTCTCACCCATCGCAGCCATCGTTGGGCTCAACCTCCTCTTCAGTGTTGTTAGTGCATGCTAACTACCGGATGAGTATAGTCAAATGCACGAGTTAGCCCTGCCGCCGGACGCCGTCCGGCAATCGGAGGAAGGAGGAATAGATGGTTCAGGTGTCCGCGCGTGCCTCGGTGTGGAGAAGGGTGGGGGCGGTCGCGCTCCTGGTCGGAGGTCTGGTGGTGGTGGCGGCGCTGGTGTGGGCGGCGCTCAGTGGCGGCGGCAACCCCGATCCCACCGATCCGGCGCTCCGCCGCCACATGACGCCGCTGGCCGCGGTCATCGGCGCCGGGATCCTGGTCTTCCGGGAGGGGCTGGAGACGGTGCTCGTCCTCTCCGCGCTGACGGCGAGCATGGTCGGCGCCACCGCCCGCCGCCGCCGGCCGGTGGCGATCGGGGGCGGCGCGGCACTGCTCGCCTCGCTGGCCACCTGGTACATCGTCGTCGCCATCCTCAGCGACGTCGACGCGCCTGAGTACGAGATCCAGGCGGGCACCGGCTGGGTGGCGGTGGTGGTCCTGCTCGTGGTCATGAACTGGTTCTTCCACAAGGTCTACTGG
>DATAXV010000018.1:0-87412 GCA_036272915.1 Candidatus Dormiibacterota bacterium | reverse complement strand
GGACCCTGCCCTCGAACCTGGTCTCGTGAATGAAGAACGCCGGCTCCACGTCCTGCTCCAGCGCCCCGGAGTCGAGCCAGCGGGCGAAGCACCGGCTGGCGCCCTCGTAGTCGGTCCCGGGGCGGGTCAGGCGGACGACGTTGTGTGGGGAGCGGTCGCGGAGCTCCGCGACCTGCTCCTCGTTGAGGATGTCGTAGGGCGGCGCCAGGACCGGTTCGAGCGGCTCCCGGTAGCGGACCGCCCGGAAGGGCCGGACGTCAGCCAACGTCGATCCTCAGGCCGGCGCCGGAGCGTGCTCGCCCAGCGCCTCGATCAGTGCGGTCACGCCGCGGCCCTGGTTGGGGGCGACGTCGAGGTCTTCGAGCGCCTGCTCCATCGACCAGAGGACCTGGACCAGGTCGCCTGCCTGGACGGCGCCGAGATGGCCGACACGGACCAGGCGGCCGCTCATCTTACCCTGGCCGCCGCCGATCACGACCCCGTACTTGGTCCTGAGCAAGGAGCGGAAGGCGGAGACGTCGAGGCCGGCGGGCGGCAGCACCGCCGTCACCACGACGGAACGGTAGCCCTCCCGCGCCAGCGGAGTGAAGCCCATCCCGCGGAGCCCCTCGACGGAGGCGTCGGCGAGCCGGCGGTGGCGGGCGTAGACCTCGGGAAGACCCTCCTCCTCGAGCACGCGCAGCCCCTCCTGCACCGCGTAGAAGACGCTGATCGCGGGCGTGAAGGCGGTCGAACGCTCGCCAAGCGCCTTCTTGGCCTGCTCCCAGTCGAAGTAGAACCGGGGAGCCTTGGCCTGCCGCGAGGCCTCCCAGGCGCGCTCGCTGACCGTCACGAAGACCAGTCCGGGGGGGGCCATGAAGCCCTTCTGGCTGGCGGTGACGGCGACGTCGATCCCGTTGGCGTCTACGTCGATCGGCATCGAGCCGACCGAGCTCACCCCGTCGACGACGAGAAGGCGGCCTGCCCCGTGGACGACGCGCGCGAGCTCGGGCAGGGGGTTGGTGAGGCCGGCGGAGGTCTCGTTGTGGGTCAGGAGCACGACCCGGGCCCCCGGCGTCGCCTCCAGGGTGGCGGCGAGGTCGGCCGGCTCGACCGGCTGGCCCCACTCCACCTCGAGGCGGGTCACCCGGCAGCCGTAGGCGGAGGCGATCGCGGAGAATCGCTCGCCGAAGCTGCCGGAGACCCCGACCACCACCTCGTCCCCGGGGGAGACGAGGTTGGCGACCGCGGATTCCAGCCCGCCGCTGCCCGAGGCGGTGTAGACGAGCATGTCGCCCTGGGTCGCGAACACCCGCTTGACGCCGGCGATCACGTCCTCGAGGACCTCGGCGAACTCGGGCCCACGGTGATCGATCATGGGCCGCGCCATGGAGCGGACCACGCGTTCCGGCAGGGGCGTCGGCCCCGGGATTCGCAGCTGCGGCTGGAAGATCATGAACGTACCTCGGTCAGTGCAGGAGGTCGGTGGTGTAGGGAAGCAGGGCGATGTGCCGCGCCCGCTTCAGGGCCAGGGTCAGAGCCCGCTGGTGCCGGGCACAGGTGCCGGTCACGCGCCGCGGCAGGATCTTGGCCCGCTCGGAGAGGAAGCGGCGGAGCCGGCTCACTTCCTTGTAATCGATGTAGTCGACCTTCTCGACACAGAAGGTGCAGATCTTGCGGCGTGAGTGCTTGCGCTGGGGCGGCCGGTCAGGCATCGCTGTTCTCTCTACTCCTCAACGGTTGTCGAAACTCAAAACGGGATGTCGTCGGGATCGACGTCCCGCACCGGGGCGCTCGGCGCCGGGGGAACCTGTTGGGGTCCGCCCGACTGTGCCCCGACGGGCGCGGCGCCGGGCTGGCTGCCGCGCGGTTCAAGGAACTGCACGTTCTCGGCGACGACCTCGGTCTTGTACCGCTTCTGCCCGGTGTTCTGGTCATCCCAGGACCGGGTCTGAAGCCGGCCTTCGACGTAGACCAGCGCACCCTTGTGGGTGTACTGGGCGACGATCTCGGCCAGGTTGCGGCGACCCTGGTTCCAGCACACGACGTCGTGGAAGTCGGTGCCCTCCTGGCGGTTGCCGTCGCGGTCGTTCCAGTACCGGTTGGTCGCCAGCGAGAGGCTGGTCACCGGCTGCCCGCTCTGCGTGTAACGCATCTCCGGGTCCCGGGTCAGGCGACCGATAAGCATGACCTTGTTCAGCATCGGACTGCTCTCCTCCTAGAGAAGGTCCGCCGGCGGCGGCCTCCGCTCAGTCGGCGGATGCCGCCTCGTCGGTCTCGTCCTCGGCCGGGGCCGCCGTGGTGGCCGCATCGGCAACCGGCTCGGCGGGCGCTTCCGGCGCTGCGCTCGCGGGCGCCGCGGCGGCCGGTGCCTCCGTAGCGGCCGGTGCCTCCGTGGCGGCCGGTGCCTCCATGGCGGCCGGTGCCTCCGTGGCGGCCGGTGCCTCCGTGGCGGCCGGTGCCTCCGTGGCGGCCGGTGCCTCCGTGGCGGCCGGTGCCTCCGTGGCAGCCGGTGCTGCGACTGCGGCAGCGCTGTTCGTGCCGGCCGCCGCCTCGGCCTGCTGGCCGCGGCGGTTACGCTTCGCCGGCGCCGGCGCCCGTTCCGGCTTCCGCACGACGAGATGGCGGAAGACGCTCTCGGAGATGGCGAGGGTGGATTCCAGCTCGGGCACCCGCTCGGGGTCGATCTCGAAGTCGGTGAGCACGTACTGGCCCTCGCGCAGGTGCTTCACCTCGAAGGCGAGCTTGCGCCGACCCCATACGTCGGACTTCTTGGACTTCCCGCCGAGATTGGCGATCAGGGTGTCCACCGTCTTGACCGCCTCGCCCAACTTGTCGTCATCGAGGTCGGGTCGGACGATGAACAGGATTTCGTAGTCTCTAAGCACGCACAACTCCTTCCATGGGTTCGGACCTCGCGACGGCCGTTGGGGACGGCGAGGCCAGAAGGGACCCCTGTATCTTACTGGGGCGAACCTTGACCAAGCAGAAACGCCGCGTGGCTCGGACCGACCAAGACCTTGATCGTCGGGCCAGAAGACGTCATGCATCCCGCGGCCGCGAGCCCCTCGTCCTCCCCTTGGTGGTGGGCGGCGTCATCCTCGTCGTGCTGGCCGGGCTACTGCTTTGGTACCACATCAGCACCAGCCCCCATGTGGCGAGCACGAGCGCCATCGACGGGGTCCAGTGCCAGGACAGCACTACCTTCACGAACAAGGACCACATCTACCTGCAGATCCTCTACCAGCAGACGCCGGTGCCGGTCGGCGCCAACATCGGCGTCCGCAAGTCCTGCAGCTACTGGCTGAACACCGAGGACAACTCCGGCGTCATCTACGCCGAGACCCCACCGCAGAGCACCGGCACCACGTTCACGCTCGGCCAGTTCTTCGCGGTCTGGGGCCAGCCTCTGAGCTCCAGCCGCGTCGCCACCATCTCGCCCGGGAACGGGCAGCAGCTCAGGATCTGGGTCAACGACAAGCGCTACCACGGCAACCCGGCCGGGATCAAGCTGCGCTCGCACGACGTGATCGTCATCCAGGTCGGCCCTCCGTATCAGCTGCCGCCCCCGTCCTACACCTGGAACAAGTCCAGGTACCCGCATTGAGCCAGTCGCCAGAATGGTGCCGGTGCCACTCGACCGCATCTGCCTTCGGGGCCTGACCTTCTTCGGACGACATGGCGTCTACCCAGCCGAGCGTGAGCTGGGCCAGCGTTTTCGCGTCGATCTCGAGCTGGAGGGCGACCTGAGCGCCGCCCGCCACAGCGACCGGCTGGAGGACACGCTCGACTACGGCAAAGCCTGCGCGCTGGTGCGCGGCGTGGTCGAGGGCGAGCCCTGCAACCTCCTAGAGACGGTGGCCGAGCGCATCCTCGGCAGCGTCCTCGAGCTGCCCCACGTGGAGCGGGCGACGGTCAGGGTGCACAAGCGGGCGCCACTGGAGATGGAGCTCGAGGACGTCTACGTGGAGATCACGGGAGCCCGGTCGTGAGGGTCCTCTACCTCGACTGTCCCTCGGGCATCTCCGGGGACATGACCCTGGGCGCGCTGCTCGACGTCGGCGCCGACCCGGAGATCCTGCCCAGGGCGGTGACCGCGCTCGGCCTCGACGCCGAGGTCCAGGTCAGCTGGCAGCATGGCGAGCGCGGGCACCTGGGAGGGACGAGGGTGCTGGTCGAGTGCGGCGAGGGGCCCGCTCGAGCCCTGCCCGAGCTCCTCGGCGCGGTCGAGCGGGCAGACCTGCCCGACCGGGTCAGGGAGCGGGCGCTGACCGCGATCCGCCGGATCGGCGAGGTCGAGTCGCGTGTTCACGGCGTGCCCCTGGAGCGCGTTCACCTGCACGAGCTCGGTGGTGCCGACACCCTGGTCGACCTGGTTGGCTCCTTCTGGCTGCTGGAGTCGCTGGAGGTGGAGGCCGTCCACGCGTCCCCACTCCCCGCGCCGCAGGCGCCCCACTCCGCTCCGGCCACGATGCGCATCCTGGCCGGATCGGGCGCGGTGCTGGTGCCCGACGAGCGCCACCGCGAGCTGGTGACGCCGACCGGCGCCGTGATCCTGACCACGCTGGCCAGGTTCGAGCGCCCGGCGATGCGGCTGGAGCGGATCGGGTACGGGCTGGGCAGCCGTCCCGACCCGGGGAACGCCACCGGCGCCTGGCTGGGCGAGAGCGTCGCCGAGACCGGGGTCGTCTCCGTCATCGAGACCAACCTCGACGACATGCCGCCCAATCAGCTCGCCCCCCTCGCCGAGGACCTGCTCGCGGCGGGGGCGCTGGACGTCTCGATCACGCCGATCCTGATGAAGAAGGGCCGGCCCGGCCACATGGTCACGGTCATCGCCGACCCCGAGCGGGGCCGGGAGCTGGCCGAGAGGCTGCTCCGGGACAGCTCGACCATGGGCGTGCGCATCGGCCGGGCCGAGCGCATGCTCGCCGGCCGCCGCTTCCTGGAGGTCGAGGTCCCCCAGGGCCGGGTCAGGGTCAAGGTCAAGGAGATCGAGGGGCGGCCGGTCGAGGTCGCCCCCGAGTACGAGGACTGCCGCCGGCTGGGCGACGTGCGTGAGGTCATGCGCCTGGCCGCGGAGGCGGCGCGCCGGGAGCTCGGCCTCCCGTGAGCGCGGCCGGGGTCTCTGGAGGATTGCGGTGAAGCTGCTCGATGGAAAGGCCAGCGCGGCCAGCGTTCTGGAGGAGGTCCGCGAGGGGGTCGCCGAGCTGGTCGCGGGCGGCCATCCCCGTCCCCATCTGGCGGTCGTCCTGGTCGGCGACAACCCGGCCTCGGAGACCTACGTCCGCAACAAGCGGCGCGACTGCGAGCGGGTCGGGATCACCTCCAGCGATCACCGCCTGCCGGCGGACGCGACCACGGCCCAGGTCATCGCTCTGACCGAGTCGCTCAACAGCGATCCGGAGGTGACCGGGATCCTCATCCAGCAGCCCTTCCCCGAGCAGGTGGAGGTGGCGCCGGTCGTGGCCGCGGTCGACCCCGACAAGGACGTCGACGGCTTCCACCCCCTGAACGCCGGAAGGCTGCTGCTCGGCGAACCGGGCCTGGTCGCCTGCACCCCGGCCGGCATCCTGCGCCTCCTCGACGACCACGGGATCGAGCTCCGGGGCAGCCGGGCGGTGGTGGTGGGCAGGAGCAACATCGTCGGCAAGCCGACGGCGCAGCTGCTGCTGCGGCGCCACGCCACGGTCACCGTCTGCCACAGCCGGACCCGGGACCTGGCGGACGTCTGCCGCCAGGCCGACGTCCTGGTCGCGGCGATCGGGCGGCCGCACCACATCACCCCGGACATGGTCGCCGAGGGTGCCGCCGTCGTCGACGTCGGCATCAGCCCGGTCGACGGCCGCCTCCAGGGCGACGTCCACCCGGACGTGGCCGAGCGCGCGGGATGGCTCTCCCCGGTGCCCGGCGGGGTCGGGCCGATGACCAGGGCCATGCTCATGGCCAACACGCTCACGGCAGGTCGGCGATGGGCCGCCCGCGGCTGACATACGAGGAGGCCCTGGCCTATGTGACCGGGCTGGGCCGCTTCGGCATCAAGCTCGGCCTGGAGCGGAGCCGGGCGATCGTGGAGGCGCTGCCAGCCCCACCCGGAGGCCGGCGCGGCGCCCTCATCGCGGGCACCAACGGCAAGGGCTCGACCAGCGCCTACCTGGAGTCGATCCTCCGGGCCGCCGGTCTGCACACCGCGCTCACCCCCAGCCCCCACCTCAAGGCCTACACCGAGCGCATCCAGCTCGACGCCAGGCCCGTGTCGGAGGCCGACTTCGCCGCCGCCATCGAGGCGATCGAGCCCCTCATCGCCAGGGTCTCGAGCCGCATGGGGCCGCCCACCGAGTTCGAGCTCCTTCTCGGCGTCGCCCTCAGCTGGCTCGACCCCCGTGTCGACCGCTACGTCATCGAGGTCGGCATGGGTGGGCGGCTTGACTCGACCAACGTCCTCGACCTGGGCGTGGCCGTGATCACCAACGTCGACCTCGATCACCAGCGCTACCTTGGCGACACGGTGGCCAGGATCGCGGTCGAGAAGGCGGGGATCATCAAGCCCGGCAACCTCACCGTCACCGGCGCCACCGGCGACGCCCTTCGGGTGGTCGAGGAGCGCGCCGCCGAGGTCGGATCGACGCTGTGGCGGCTGGGTGAGGAGATCCAGGTGAGCGGCCGCTCGCTGGGCTGGGACGGGTCGGTGTTCGACGTCGACGGACCCGGATTCAGCTACCGCGACCTGCGCATCTGCCTGCTCGGCCCCTGGCAGCCGGCCAACGCCGCGCTCGCCGTCGCCGCCGCCCATGCCGCCGGCGACGCCACCGAGGAGGCGGTTCGCAGGGGGCTGGCCGCCGCCCGCTGGCCGGGACGGCTCCAGGCCTTCGGCCGCGACCTCCTGATCGACGGCGGCCACAACCCGGCCGGTCTCCGGCTGGTCGTGCCCGAGGTCCGCCGCCTCGCCGCCGGGCGACCGGTGGTGGTCGTGCTCGGGGTCATGGTCGACAAGCAGCTGGAGCCGATGCTGGCCGAGCTCAAGAAGCTGGAGCCGCGCGCGGTGGTGACGACGGCGGCCGCCAGCGCCGGCGGCCGGGCGATGCCGCCCGACCTGCTGGCCGAGGC
This sequence comes from Candidatus Dormiibacterota bacterium, assembly GCA_036272915.1. Classification (GTDB taxonomy): domain Bacteria; phylum Chloroflexota; class Dormibacteria; order Dormibacterales; family Dormibacteraceae; genus DATAXV01. The sequence continues at coordinate 80,326 of DATAXV010000018.1, read as the reverse complement.
CTGGGGCGCGGGCGCCGAGTCCGAGCTGCCGGCGTCGATGGCCCTGGAGCGGGCGCGCGAGCTGGCCGGAGCCGACGGCCTGGTCCTGGTCTGCGGATCCCTCTACCTGGTGGGCGAGCTCCTGCCCTGAACCATGCCCAGGAGGCGGTCGAGCACCGCCGCCTGGCGCAGGCCGTCGTGCTGGTACTCGTTGGTCACCCACAGCTCCAGCCCGCTCACCCCCTCGGCGGTCCGCAGCGAGAGGTCGCGGTTGACGTAGAGGTCGTCGAAGTAGACGAGGGCGGCGGCGGGAACCGTGTTCGCGGCGAGCGCCGCGCGGTCGTAGAGCTCGGGCCAGTCCGGCTTGGCGGCGAGGAGCTCAGCCGCCTCGGCCAGGGGTGCGAGGGCCGGGTCGACCCGGAACATCCAGGGGTAGATCATCTCCCCGGTGAAGCGCAGCTCTCCCCCGGGCTGGAAGTCGAACTCGGGGAACTCGGAGCGGACCCGCTGCGCCGCCCAGTTCGAGGCGCCGCCGTGGCACCAGCAGGCCTCGTGGAGGATGGCGTAGAGGGGGCGCGAGGCGAAGGAGAAGCGCTGGTAGAGCGCCCCCAGGAAGCTGTCGGCGATCTCATCCCCGGAGGATCCGGGACAGAACGCGTCCTCCAGGAGCAGGTGGAGCTGGTCGGCGCCCCACTGCGACCCGAGCTCCATGCCCAGGCACTGGAAGCGCTGCACCGTCAGCGGCGATGAGTCGGGAAGGCGGACGTCGTGCTCGAGCAGGTGAGCGGCGATCCGGGAGGCCACCTCCTGGTCGCCGGGGAACCGCTCGAAGTACCGCCGGTTCCGGCGGATGACGCCGGGGTACAGGGCGCGGTAGACCTCCTCCGGTGACGCGTCGATCGAGGGCAGGCCGCCGGTCAGCATCACCTCGCGCAGTCCCTCTGGGTGGCGGGACAGGTAGCTGACCGCGCAGAAGCCGCCGAAGCTCTGGCCGAGGACGCTCCACGGCTCGTCGCCCTGAAGATGGTGCCGCAGGAGCTCCGCGTCCTCGACGATGGCGTCGGCGCGGAAGTGGGCGAGGTGGGCGGCCTGCGCCTCCAGCTTCCCCAGCCGGGCCAGGCTGCGCCGGTTCAGAGGGTGGCTCAGTCCGGTGCCTCGCTGGTCGAGCAGCACCACCCGGTAGTCGCGCAGCGCCCGCTCCATCCACCCCATCGGCGGCGCCGGCCTCGGTCCCCTGCCGCCCGGACCGCCCTCCAGGTAGAGGAGGCGGGGGCGCTCGGCGCCGCCGGGGGCGATCAGCTCCCTGGCGTAGATCTCGATGCGTTCGCCGTCGGGCCGGCCGTGGTCGAGCGGGACCTCGATGCGATGATCGATGGCGGTGAGGGATCCGATGCGGATGGAGGTTTCCACGGCTCCCGAGTCTAAAGGGGTACTCAGGCGGCCTTCCCAGAATGCTCCGGAGCTGCCGGTCGGCCATAGTTGTTGATGCCGGAAAGGCTCGCGAAACTGCACAGGGCAAGGAGGACGACGTTGAAGATCACGGACCTGAAGTGCGCGGTGCTTGGCCAGAACCCCGTCGTGCGGATCGCCACCGACGAGGGGATCAGCGGCTACGGGGAGATCGAATCCTCCAAGCACTACCTCAAGCCGGTGGTGATGCTCTACCGCGACCGGATCATCGGCGAGGACCCGACCGACGTCGAGCGGGTGATGCTGAAGATCCGGCGGATGGGCGCCTTCAAGCCGTGGGGCAGCGCCGTCAGCGCCATCGAGATGGCGCTCTGGGACCTCGCCGGCAAGGCCGCCGGGCTTCCCGTGCACAAGCTCCTGGGCGGCAAGGTCAGGGACCAGGTCCGCGCCTACAACGGCGGCGTCCGCTTCCCCGTCGAGGGCCACGAGCCGGCCGACTACGCGGCGGCGATGGAGCGCATGAAGGCGGCGCCCGAGGGGTTCAGCATCATCAAGCAGGGCCTGGGCTTCCACGGCAACGTCTCCACCCGGATCCCCGGCTTCTTCCTGGGCGAGGCCAGGGACGGCTCCTCCCACCCCAATCGGGGCATGGTCACCGAGCGCGGGCTCGCCCATGTCGTCGCCTGCGTCGAGGCGATGCGCGGCGTCCTCGGCGATGAGGTCGGCCTCGCCCTCGACCTCGGTCCGGGCTGGATGCTGCCGGACGCGATCCGCCTGGCCCGGGCGCTGGAGCCCTTCCGGCCGGCCTGGCTGGAGGACGTCCTCACCGGCGACTACGTGCCCTTCGTCGACGCCGCCTCCTACCGCGAGCTGACCCGGAGCACGACCTGCCCGATCCACACCGGCGAGCAGATCTACCTGCGCCAGAACTTCGTCGAGCTGATCGAGACCCAGGCCGTCCGCATCATCGGCCCCGACCCCGCCGACGTGGGCGGCATCGCCGAGCTCAAGTGGATCGCCGAGTACGCCGATCTGCACGGGATCCTGGTCGCTCCCCACGGCATCTTCGACGGGCTGCTGGGCCTGGCCGCCCACATCCAGCTCGCCGCCGCCCTGCCCGACAACTACATCGCCTTCGAGTACCCGGTGGGACGGCCGGACTGGTGGTACGACATCGTCGAGGGCCTGCCCGAGCGGATCGTCGTCGACAGCATGATCGACGTGCTGGAGCGGCCGGGGATGGGCGTCGACCTGGTGCCCGAGGCGGCCAGGGAGCATCTCACCGAGGAGGACGCCGGCTTCTTCGACTGATCGGTCGGGCCGGCCAAGGAGGTTCGCATGGCGGAGCCGCCCACCTACTACGCCGTCATCCGGGAGCGGGGCCCGCGATGGGACCCCGCTCGCCCCCTGCGCGAGCAGGAGGAATGGGACCTGCACGCGTCGTTCATGGACGGGCTCGCCGAGGAGGGGGTCATCCTCCGCGGCGGCCCCCTCGGCGGGGACGACGGGGCCCTCCACATATTCGCCGCCTCCGGTCCCGAGGAGATCGAGCGGAGGCTGGCCGCCGACCCCTGGGAGGGGACGATGCTCCGCAACGCACGTATCGCCCGCTGGCAGATCCTGCTCAGGGCGGCCGGAACCTCGATCTGAGCGGCGGTTCCGGGCGCATTCCTGGCAGCGAGGGGGCCGGCTGGGCCATCCTTGTCTGTCGATGCCGACCCCAAGCGTGCACCCGCTCGGAGATTCGGCCCTGCTGGTCGAGCTCGGCCGGCGGGTCGACACGGCGCTGAACAGCCGTGCGATCGGGCTGGCCAACGCCCTCGCCGAACGTCGCGGCGTCCGCGAGGCGGTCGCCGGCTACGCCACCGTCACCGTCCACTACGACCCGGAGCGGATCAGCCTGAGCGCGCTCACCAAGACCGTCGAGCGCCTCTACCGCGACCGCCCCCGGGCGACCCCGACCGGCCGGCTGCACCGGATCCCGGTGGTCTACGACGGCGAGGACCTGGCCGACGCCGCCGACCGGCTCGGCCTGGCCGTGCCGGAGGTGATCCGGCTCCACACCGAGCCCACCTACCGCTGCTTCATGATCGGCTTCACCCCCGGCTGGGCCTACCTCGGCCCGCTGCCGGAGGCGCTCCGCCTGCCCCGCCGGGCGGTCCCCCGGACCGCGGTGCCCAGGGGAGCGGTCGCCATCGCTGGTGCTCAGACCGGCGTCTACCCGCTCTCCACGCCGGGGGGCTGGCATCTGATCGGGCGCACCAGCGTGCCCCTCTTCCAGGCCGACGCCAATCCGCCATGCCTGTTCCAGACCGGCGATCGCGTCCGCTTCTTCGACGCCAGGGCGGCCAGCTGATGGACGTGCTCCGCATCGACAGCGCCGGTGTCCTGACCATGATCGAGGACCTTGGCCGGCCCGGCCACTACGCCGCCGGCGTGCCCCTGGGCGGTGCCATGGACCGGTTCGCCCTGAGCGCCGCCAACCTGCTCGTCGGCAACCCTCCGGGAGCTCCCGGCCTCGAGTGCACGCTGGCCGGCCCGACCCTGACCGCGCTGAGGGACTGCCTGGTGGCGGTGACCGGCGCCGACTTCGGCCCCTGCCGCAACGGCCACGCCATCCCCGGCTGGACCTCGGCCTTCCTGGCCAGGGGCGACGTGCTGTCCTTCAGCGGCCGCCGGTACGGCGCCCGCGCCTACGTCGCCGTGGCCGGCGGGCTGGCCGGCCAGCGCTGGCTGGGCTCGGCGTCGACCTACCTGGCCGTCGAGCGCGGCGGGCGCCACGGCCGCCAGCTCGAGGCGGGGGACGTGCTCGAGTCGGACGCCGACCCGACGCGGCCGATGGTCGCCGACCGGACGGTGCCACCCTCCGAGCGGCCCGACTACGAGGCCGCCGCGGCACTGCGGGTGGTCCCCGGGCCGCACCTCTCCAAGCTGAGCCGGGCCGATCGCCGGGCGTTCTTCGAGACCGCCTGGGAGGTGAGCCGCGACGCCGACCGGATGGGCTACCGCCTGGAGGGCCCCTCGCTCGAGCTGTCCGTCCCGGCGCTGGTCTCCTTCGGTCTCACCGTCGGCTGCATCCAGCTTCCACCCGGTGGCCGGCCGATCCTGCTCCTGGTCGACCACCAGACCGCCGGCGGCTATCCGGTCCTGGCCACCCTGGCCGGCGCCGACCTGCCGCTGGCCGCGCAGCTGCTGCCGGGCGACCGCCTGTCCTTCGCCGAGGTCTCCGTGGAGGCGGCGCAGGAGGCGATGCGGGACCGGGAGCACCGGCTGGCGCGGATCGCCTGATCCGCGCCCTGGCCTCAGTGGGGCCGCTCGCCGCGGAGAAGGGCGCAGGCGTGGCCGAGAACGGGCAGAGCCGCCTGCAGCGACTCGGTGGCCCCGCGCGGACTGCCCGGCAGATTCACGATCAGCGAGTGGCCGCGCACCCCGGCCAGCCCTCGGGAGAGCGCCGCCATGGGCGTGTACTCGAAGCCCTCGCGGCGCATCAGCTCGCCGATCCCGGGCACCTCGTAGTCGATCACGTCGCGGGTCGCCTCGACGGTCACGTCGCGCGGTCCCAGGCCGGTCCCGCCGGTGGTCACGATCAGGTCGTGCTCCTCGGCGGCGCCACGAAGCCGCTCGGCGATGACGTCGCGCTCGTCGGGCAGGACGGCGCTGTCCAGGATCCGGAAGCCGGCCTGGGCGAGGAGACGGCGGACGGCGTCGCCGCTCTCGTCGCGGCGCTCGCCGCGGGAGGCCCCGTCGCTGACCGTGATCACCATCGCGGTCCCGGTCACGACGGCCGCTCCCAGAGGCCCGAGCGGCCGCCCGACTTGCGCAGCAGGCGGACGCTCTCGATGGAGACGCCCCGCTCCATCGCCTTGACCATGTCGATCAGCGCCAGGCCGGCCACCGCGGCGGCGGTCAGCGCCTCGATCTCGACCCCGGTGCGGGCGGTGACGCTGGCCGTGGTCTGGACCCTCACGCCGTCCTCCTCGATCTCGAACTCGACCCCGACCCGGTCCAGGGGCAGCGGATGGCAGAGGGGGATCAGATCGGGAGTGCGCTTCGCCCCCATGATCCCGGCGATGCGGGCGACCTGGAGCGCGTCGCCCTTGGCCAGGGTCGCGTCGCGGACCGCGGCGACGGTCGCCGGCCCCATCCGCACGAAGCACTCGGCCACCGCCTCGCGGCGCGTGATCTGCTTCTCACCGACGTCGACCATGCGCGCGGCGCCGGTCTCGTCGAGATGCGTCGGCCTCATCGCGCTCATTGAGGAGTAAGGATAAGGGCGTGCAGGCGGTGATCTTCGACTACGCCCGGACGCTGGTCTCCTTCGATCTTGATCGCGAGGATCTGGTCAGGACCATGGCCGGAGCCCTCCCCCTGCTCGACGGCCCCCCGATCACCGCTCGGGCTCTGGTCGACAACGTCCTGATGCCGCTCGACCACCGGCTGCTGGGCCGCGACGGCGCCCTCGACGAGGTCGACTACGAGGCCGCCTACGCGCATGCCTGGGTCGAGGCCGGCCACCACCCCGCCCCCGCGGCGCTGCACCGGATCATGGAGCTGGAGCAGGACGTCTGGCGCCGCTCCGCACGGCTCGCCCCCGAGGCCCTGCCCACGCTGGCCGAGCTCCGCCGGCGCGGCCTCCGCCTCGGCGTCTGCTCGAACTCGCCCTACCCCGGCGCCTACATCGCCGCCCAGCTCCGCCACCTCGGCATCGCCGACCTGTTCGACGCCGTCGTCGTCTCGGCCGACCTGGGCAGGCGGAAGCCCGCCCCCGAGATCTACCGGGCCGCCCTCGACGGCCTGGCCGTGCCTCCCGCCGAGGCGCTCTTCGTCGGCGACCAGGTCCCCGAGGACTACGACGGCCCGCGCCTGATGGGGATGCGGGCCGTGATCTGCACGGCCCTGCGCCGCGACCCCCGGCCACCCGAGGGGGCGGAGTCGATCCCCGATCTCAGCGGGGTGCTGAGCCTGTGAGCGAGCGGCCGCAGAAGAAGCGACCGGGCCGGCTCTGGCTCTTCTTCTGGGGGAGGAAGCGCAAGGGGTTCCCGGGCCTCCTCGTCGGCATGGTCGTGATCCTGGTCGTGCTGGGCGCGCTGTACGGGCGCCTGCCCGATGGAGCCGAGCTCAGCCGCTGGTTCTACGCGATCACCTTCAGCGGGCTGGTGCTGGTCATCATCGCGGCCTTCGTGCTGGTTGTGATAGGCCTCGTTCGACCCCCACGCGGGCGGCGATCAGGGCGGCGGCAGCCCCCGCCCCCACCCCGTTCCCCACGTTGACCACGAGCAGGCCGGTGGCACAGGACTGGAGCATCGTCATCAGGGCGGCCTCGCCCTGTCCGCCGGCACCGTAGCCGGTCGGCACCGGCAGGCCGATCACGGGTTGGGGGACGAGGCCGGCGACGACGCCGGGGAGGACCCCGTCCATGCCCGCCGCGCAGATGAAGACGTCCGGGTCCCAGGCCAGCAGCTGGGAGAGCGGCGTGAGCAGGCGGTGCAGCCCGGCGACACCGACGTCGGTGACGAGCCGCGACTCCAGCCCGCAGGCGTCGACCAGCATCCGCGCCTCGTCGGCCACGGCCAGGTCCGAGGTTCCGGCGGTGACCAGGGCGACGCGGCCGCCCCTCGGCTCCGGCTCCTCCCCCGGGCGCAGGATGCGAGCCGCCGAGTGGTAGCGCCGCAGCTCCAGGCCGTTGGCCTCGACCAGCGGCTCGAGCGCGGCCCAATGGCTCTCGGAGAGGCGGCTGATCAGGCCCTGCCCCTGCTCCTGGGCGAGGCGGACGGCGAGCTGGGCCGCCGCCTCGGGATCCTTGCCCTCGGCCAGGACCACCTCGGGCAGGCCGCGCCGCTCGGTCCGGCCGAGGTCGAGGCGCGCGGCGCCGGCCAGCTCCACCAGCTGGGTGCTGCGCAGCTCCGCCTCCGCCTCGGTCTCGGTCAGCTCACCCGCCATCAGGCGGCGGAGCACGCCCCGGATCACGAGGCGCCCTGCGCGGTGATCCAAAGGTTGCGGTCGCGTGGCCCGTCGAACTCGCAGAGGAAGACCCGCTGCCACCGGCCCAGCCGCAGCTCGCCGCCGGTCACCGGGACCAAGACGCTGGGCCCGACCAGAGCGGTTTTGAGGTGGGCGTCGGAGTTCCCCTCCGCGTGCTCCCAGGCACCCCGCTCCGGGATCAGCGACCCCAGGTGCCGGATCATGTCCGACGCCACCGCCGGGTCCCAGCCCTCGTTGACGGTGACGGCGCATGTGGTGTGCGGTGAGAAGAGGAGGCACCAGCCCTCCTCGACACCGGCCCGGCCAATGCCGCGGACCAGCTCGTCAGTGACGTCCAGGAGCTGCTCGCGCTCCGACGTACGAAAGGAAAGAACCTCCACCCGGGAGATTCTAAGCAGCCCTCCAGAGGTTCTTTCCCCATGCGCACCGGCGTGGATGGCGACTTGGAGCGCGGCGGAAGGGGTGCCCGTCAAGGCGAACATACGCTCCCCTGGCGAGCGACACTACGCCCCCATGCCTGTCACCTGCTCGCCCGAGGCGCTCCGGTCCGCGGGCGGAGGCCCGGCCACCGCTCCCCCGGCACCCCGGACGGCGTCGACCAGGGCGGTGGCGAGCAGGGACCGGCCCAGCACCGACGGGTGGATGTCGCAGTTCCCGGCCCAGGTCGGCGCCAGGAACCCGGCGGCACAGTAGCTGCGGCTGCCGGCGGCGCGGCCGAAGGCCTGCATGCCGTCGACCACGACGGCGTCGTAGCGCCGGGCGGCGACCGCGATGGCGTGGTTCAGGGCGTCCACCTGGACCACGCCGGCCGCGTCGTCGATCAGCGCGTAGTAGGCGAGCATGGCGATGATCCCGCGGTAGCCGGTGCCGCGCAGGGCCCCGAGGATGGCGTCCAGGTTAGCGGTCACCGCCGCCAGCATGGCCGGCGCCTGCTCCTGGTAGCAGCCGGGTGTGGGCAGGCAGTGGGCGCGCAGGTGCAGGTAGTCGTTGGCCCCGAGCGTGATCGAGATGACCCTGACCTGGCGGTGGCTGCGCAGGGCCGCCGCCGCCGCCGCCAGCTGCGTGCCCTGGTAGGCGACGTGGAGCGGGCTCTCGGCCCGGTAGCTCCAGCAGCCGTTGTCGTTCCCGGAGAGACTGATGAAGCCGCCCGTGGCCTGGCCAGGGCAGGAGAGGTTGACGTCGGCCAGGTGGAGGCGGTGGGCGGCGAGGTCCGGATAGCCGATCATGTCCGGCGCCACGGCGTGGTCGGATCGGGCCGTCCAGCCGAACGCGATCGAATCGCCGAGGGCGAGGAGCGAGGGGGCCGACCGGTCGGCCGCCTCAATGGTCTCGGTGGGACCGGTCAAACCGAAGGCGAGGACGGTGAGCACCAGCAGTGCGAGCAGCGATCGCCGGGTGTTGATGTGCCCCTTCCCTCCGCCTCTTGGTGAGGCTGACTATACGGAAGCCCGGGCCGATTCCCTCAACAGGTCGCTGACGTCCCGCGTAACATTCGCCTCACGATGTCCATTCTCGATTTCATCAAGGATCGGGCTCGGCACTACAACTGTCCCGTCTGCGGGCATGGTCTCGAGCGCTGCGACGTTCGGATGCTGCAGCAGGCGGGGAATCGGTACACGGTGCAGGTCACCTGCCAGACCTGTCAGGTGCAGTTCGTCGTGATCCTCGAGACCCAGGAGGAGATGGCGGAGGAGGCCGTGGAGACGTCCCCGTCGCCCGTCACCCCCGAGGCCGAGCCGATCGCGGCCGACGAGCTCCTGGACGTGCACCTGGCGCTGCGGGACCTCACCGGCCCGCTCACGGACCTGATCCGGCAGACCTCCGCTGACCGTCGCTGAGCGCATCTACCTCGACGACGCGGGCAGTGCGAGGATGCTGCCCGAGGCCCTTCGCGCCCGTCGTTCGGCGCCCCGCGGCAACCCCTCCAGCCCGCACGCCGAGGGCCGTGAGGCGAGGGCGGCCCTGGATCGGGCCAGGGACATGGCGGCCGAGGTGCTCGGCACCGGCACCCGGGAGCTGGTCTTCTGCTCGTCGGGCACGGAGGCGGTCAACCTGGCGTTGTTCGGCGCCGCACGCCGATTGCCGCCGGGCCGCTCCGTGGTCACCTGGACGGCCGAACACCAGTCGGCGCTCGGCGCCGTGCGCCAGCTCCAGCTGGAGGGGAGGCCGCTCGATCTGCTGTCCGTCGACGGCGGCTGCCTGGCCGATCCCGCCGACATTCCCGAGCGGGCCGGCCTGATCTCGATCGGCCTCGCCAACAACGAGGTCGGCGCGATCCAGCCGGTGGCAGCGATCGCCGCACAGGCCCGGCAGCTGGGCGCCGTGCTGCACGTCGACTGCTGCCAGGGTCCGCGCTGGTTGGAACCGCCGATCGGCGAGTGCGACCTGGCCTCCTTCTCCGGACACAAGCTGGGCGCCGGCGGCGGCGGGCTTCTCGTCGTCCGGGACACGGTCCGGATCGACCCGCTCCTCCTCGGCGGCCCTCAGGAGTGGCAGAAGCGGGCGGGCCACCTGGAGGTGGGCCAGGCGGTTGCCGTGGCCAGCGCCCTCGACATCACCAGCCGGGAGCGGCAGCGCAGGGCGTCGGTGGCCCGCCACCAGTCGTCACTGCTCCGGGGTGCGCTGGAGGCCGCCGGGGGCAGGCCGGTCGCGGTCCGCCCGGTGCTCCCCAACTTCGCCTGCGCGACCTTCCCCGGCCGGCGCGGCGAGGATCTGCTTCTCGCCCTGGACCTCGCCGGAATCGCCGTCTCCAGCGGGGCGGCCTGCGCGGCGGGGTCGATCGACCCCTCGCACGTGCTGCTGGCGATGGGCTACTCGCTGGACGAGGCGGCATCGGGACTGCGGATCAGCACCGGGTACGACACGGTCAGCGAGCAGGTCGACAGGGTCGTCCGGCTCCTTCCCAACCTGATCGGGCACCGCGCCGCAGCACGCGGCTGAGGCCCGGCCGGGGGATCAGCCGGAGTTCCGCTTCCGGGTCAGCGGGTAGATGATCACGGTCGCCAGCATCACCACGATGCCGAGCACGGCCATGGTCCCGGAGAAGAGGCCCTCGTTCGTGCCCAGGTGGTAGGCGAAGAAGGCGCTGATCACGAGCAGGATGGACGCGAAGATGATCCAGGCGGTCACAAACATGCCGCTCTGCACTGTAGCAGGAAGGTCGGCCGCCACCCGGCCGTAGAGTGTGGGGCCGTGTTCGACTCGTCGCTGCTCGTATTCGTCGGGCTCAGCCTCCTCTTCGCCGTCGTGCCCGGGCCGGACATGGCCACGGTGACCAGGAACTGCCTCGCCCACGGCCGCCGCGGCGTCCTCAACACCGTCGCCGGCATCGCCCTCGCCGTCTGCTTCTGGACGGTGGCCGCCGCCATCGGCGTCGCCGCCGTGCTCGAGGCGTCGGCGCGGCTGTTCTCGCTGCTGGAGATCGCCGGTGCCCTCTACCTCGCCTATCTCGGCATCCGCACGCTCTGGGGCACCCGTCACGGCGCCGTCCCCGAGGATCACGCCGAGGGACTCCCGGCACCGGCGTCGCGGCTCTTCCGCCAGGGCTACCTGTCGGCGCAGCTGAACCCGAAGCTGGGCGTCTTCTTCGTCACCTTCCTGCCTCAGTTCGTCCATCCCGGCCAGCCGGCGCTGGCGCGCATGCTGCTGCTGGGCGGGATCTTCGGCACCATCGGGGTCGGCTGGCTGATCGTCTACGGCCTGGCGCTGACCCGGCTCCGCGACGTCATCGGCTCGAACCGGGTGCGGGTGTGGATGAGCCGGTGCGCCGGCGTGGTGATGCTGGGCTTCGCCGCCCGCCTCGCCCTCAACCGCGGCTGAGACGAGGGAGGGGCGAGCGGCGACGTCAGTGGCGGTCGCCGAGCAGTGCCCGTAGGAACCCGCTCCTTCTGTCCCGCGACCCCTTCCGGTGCTGCCCCTCGGGCTCCGGATAGAAGGACCCCGAGTCCGACGCGTAGTGGCCGTCTTCGGCGGACATCAGCTGCTCGAGCTCACCACGATCGAGAAAGACCCCGTTGCAACCCGTGCACTGGTCGATGTTGATACCGCTGCGGCGAAACGTCACCATCGGCGAGTGACATCGGGGGCAACGAAACTCCGGCTTGTTCTGGCTCACGTGACTCTCCTCTCAGAACCGATTCCTTCCGCACGCGAGATCGGTCGCGACAGGTCTAGAAGACCTCACTTCTGAGCAGGTCGTCAAGGGTCTCCCGCCGCCGTATCAACCTCGCCTCCCCCTCCGCGACCATGACCGCGGCCGGACGGGGGACGCCATTGTAGTTGCTGGCCATCGTCAATTGGTACGCACCGGCGGCGGGCATGCAGAGGAGGTCTCCGGGACGGAGCTCGGGGAGCGCCGCCCCCTCGGCGAGGATGTCGGTCGATTCGCAGTACTTGCCGGCGATGGTCACGTCGGCCGCGGGCGGCCGCTCGGGATCGGCGGCGTAGAGGACCTGGTAGCGCGCGCCGTAGAGCTTCGGCCTCGGGTTGTCGCCCATGCCGCCGTCGACGGCGACGTAGCGGCGGACCCCGGGCACGTCCTTGATCGCGCCCACCGTGTAGAGCGCGACGGCGGAAGGCCCGGCGATGGAGCGACCCGGTTCGAGGGCCAGGCGGGGCAGCGGCAGGCGTCGCCGCCGGCAGCCCTCGTCGAGGGCCCCGAGCATGGTCTCGACGAACTCCGCCGGCGCCGGCGGCGCGTCGCCGGGGCGGTAGGCGATGCCCAGCCCGCCGCCGGCGGTGAGATGGCGCGGGGTCCAGCCGAGGTCACGTCGCAACTCGGCGGCGAGGTCGAGCACGACCTCGAGGGCGGCGACATGGCCGCGCAGGTCGAAGATCTGCGAGCCGATGTGGAAGTGGAGGCCGGTCAGGTCGATCCGCTCCTCACCGATGAGGTCCCTCACCTGCCCGGCGGCGGCGCCGGACTCGACACCGAAGCCGAACTTGGAGTCGAGCTGTCCGGTGGAGATGAAGTCGTGGGTGTCGGGGACGATGCCCGGCGAGACCCTGACCTGGCACCGGATCACCCCGCCCTCCGGCACCACCTGCCGGATCAGGTCGAGCTCGTGGTCGCCGTCGACGACCAGCGTCGCCCCGACCCGGTGGGCGGCGGCAATGTCATCGCGACTCTTGTTGTTGCCGAGGAAGTCGATGCGCTCGGTCGGGTAGCCGGCGCGCAGGGCGAGATGGAGCTCGCCGGCGGAGACGACGTCGAGACCCAGGCCCTCCTCGGCGACGACGCGAAGGAAGGCGGGGCTCGAGAAGGCCTTGGCCGAGTAGAGGATGTCGGCCCTGCCCCCGGCCGCTCCGACGAAGGCTCGGCACGCCCCGCGCACCGTCGTCTCGTCGTAGACGTAGAGCGGCGTGCCGTGCTCGGCGGCGAGGTCGAGGAGATCGCAGCCACCGACCTCCAGATGGCCACGCTCGTTCACGGCCGCCGTGACCGGCAGCCCGACGGAACCGCTCAGCGGATGTGAGGGTTCTGTGCGCTCAGTGGCCACCGCAGCCGCAGCTGCCGCCGCAGGCACAGCCCCCGGTGTTCGCCATGGGGAGGCTTCGACCCTCGGTGGCGAAGCCCTGGGCGGCGAACGTCGAGACCTGGACCTCGGTGCGCTCCGACTCGCAGGTCGGGCAGCTGTGGTCGGCGAGGCGATCGGCGTACGTGGTCAGAAGCTCGAACGTGTTGTCGCAGCTCTGGCAGCGATACTCGTAGATCGGCACGAGGCAATTCTACGCACCATGATCGCGACCGAACCCGACCCGCAACTCGGCTCGCCGGACCGCCCCGGCCGGTGACCGACGTCACCCCTCCGGACCTCCCCGAAGCCGCTCGCGAGCTGCTCGACGAGTACGCGCGACTGCTCACGGGCTGGCCCGGCCTGATCGGTCGTGGCCAGCCGGCGGCGGCGCTCGTCGAGGACTGCCTGACCCTGCTCCCCCATCTCGGCGACGCGCGCGGGGTCGTCGACGTCGGATCCGGCGGCGGGATGCCCGGGATCCCGCTGGCCATCGCCAGGCCCGACCTCGGTGTCTCGCTTCTCGAGTCGGACCAGCGCAAGGCGGCCTTCCTGCACTCCGCCTCCGCGCGTCTGGGGGTGCCGGTGGAGGTGCTCGCCGAGCGGGCCGAGACGGTGGGACGCGGTGACCGCCGCGAGAGCTTCGACCTGGCCGTCTGCCGGGCCCTGGCCCCGCTGGCGGTCCTGGCCGAGCTCTGCCTCCCGCTGCTTCGCGTCGGCGGCACCCTGCTGGCGATGAAGGGACCCGGCGAGGACCCGGAGTCGGCGATCGCGGCGGTGGCGGAGCTGGGCGGGGGGCGGCCCCGGCTGGTGCCCGCGCCAAGCGCGGCCCGGCCGGGCGGCGTGCTCGTCGTGGTCGAGAAGCCCCGCCCGACCCCGGCCGCCTATCCCCGCCGCCCCGGGGTGCCGGCCCGGCGACCTCTGGCCGCTCCGTGAGGCTCGAGCTCCCGGCGGCGATGGCGGTGGTGCCCTCGGCTGAGGCCGGCGGGCGCGCCGCCGGCCGGGGGGCGACGGTGCTGCTGCTGCGCAACCCCGACCTCTCCGTCCGGTGCCTGGAGGTGGAGGCGTTGGAGCTCCGGTCACGGACGCCGACGCCGCTCCTCGTCTCGTCCCGGATCGACGTGGCGATGGCGGCCGGGGCGGCCGGCGTCAACCTTCCCGAGCGGGACCTTCCCGTCGCCGTCGCCCGCCAGCTCCTCGCTCACGGCATCGTCGGCCGGTCGGTCCACTGCCTGGAGGCGGCGCGGCGGGCCGAGGCCGAGGGCGCGGACTACGTCCTTCTCGGATCGGTCTTCGCCACCCCTTCCCATCCCGGCCGCGAGCCGCTCGGACTGAAGGTCCTGGCCGAGGTCGCCGCCACGCTCCGGATACCGGTGCTGGCCATCGGCGGCGTCGACGCCGGGCGAGTCCGCGACTGCGCCGAGGCGGGCGCCGCCGGCTTCGCCGCGATCCGGTACTTTCTGGACTGATGACGCTGACCGTCAACGGCAAGCGGGTGGAGCTGGAGCGGCCGACGCCCCTGCTCGACTACCTGAGCGGGCTGGAGGTGAGCCCGCAGGCGGTGGCGGTCGAGGTCAACGCCGAGATTCTTCCCCGCGACCGCTACCCCGACTGCGTCCTCGACGAGGGCGATGTGGTCGAGATCGTCCGCATGGTCGGAGGCGGCTGACCACTCACCGCTCCGGGCGGGTGAACAGGACCTCGGCGCCGACCGGCCGGTAGCCGGCGGCGAGGACGGCCCGCATCGAGGCGACGTTCCCCGGCGTCACCTGCAGAAAGATCGCCTCCCCCCGTGGAACCATCGCTCGCGCGGCGGCCGCCAGGCGCCGCCCCAGACCGCGGCCGCGCTGGGCCGGCTCGACCTCGAAGGCCGCCTCCCACCGTCCGGCGAGGCCGCGCCCGGTGATGAGCCGGCCGGCACCGCCTTGGGCGGCGTAGGCACGGACGTCACTCCGGTAGCGATGGGCGCGGAGGATCCGGGTGTGGTCGTGGCCGTCAAGCAGGCGGACCAGATCGAGACCGGGGATCTGCCGGTCGGCCGGGGCGCAGAGGACGACGTCAGTGGGCCCGGGAGCGACGCCCAGACGCTCGGCCAGCGCGCCGAGGAAGGCAGGGCTCATCGGCGCGCCGAGATCGCCGTCCGGCAGCCGCGCCCGCACCCAGGCTCCGTCGATGGCGGCGGCGATCACGTGGTGGGCGGCGAGGGCGACGACGGCGGTGCCGGTGCCTGCCGCGGGAGGCAGGACCTCGACGGCGCCGTCCTGCTCCGGGAAGCGGCCCTCGCCGACCTCCCGCATGAGCTGTGTCAGCCGGTGCGGCATCTCAGCGGCGGGCGACAACCGCCTGCACCAGTGGGAACGGTCCGATCCGGTAGATGACGCTCCAGCCGGCCACCCGGAGATTAGCCTGACCGAGCAGCGGTTCGACCAGCGCCCTCGTTCTCGCCCTGCCGCCGCGTCCGGTCACTGCCAACCACCGAGCGAAGAGGTCGACGAGAACGAGCGTGCCGCGGGGCTGGAGCACGCGGGCGCACTCGGCGATCCCGGCGGCCTGATGGATCCCGACCTGAAAGGACCCGAGCGATCGGCGCTGGACCACGCGATCGCCCACAGCCGGGGGACCGAGATCAGCCTCGGGGTGAACGCGGGCGCGATGTACTCGGCCCCCTATCTCATCCACGGAGACGGCCGAGTGATCGGGATGGGCGGCTACGAGGGGAGCGACCCGGTGGCGACGCTCGCGGCATCGGTCCAGCACGGCCAGATCCGGTACGTGCTCTCGCCCCCGGCCCGAGCCGGCTCCACCAGCAAGCCCGGGTTGGACTTGGCCGCGCTGATCGACGGTCCGGCCGGGTCAGGGCGCGCCTCGTGGCCGGCCTCCCGGCCCCAACATCCTCAACGGCGGCGGGCCGGCCCGGTGAGGCCGGCTCAGCGGTGCCCGGTCCAGCCCAGGTGGCGAAGGCCGGCCTCGGCCATCGCCCGCTCGTCCCAGGGCACCCTGCTCCTGCCCTTGAGCATCATCGAGTGCTCATGGCCCTTGCCGGCGAGGAGGACCACGTCGCCCGGCCGGGCCGCCTCCAGGATCCGGGCGATGGCGACCCCGCGGTCGAGCTCGATCTCGAAGTCGCGTCCTCGCGTCCGTCCCATGGCCAGGGCCCCGGCCTCGACGTCGGCGGCGATGACGGCCGGATCCTCGTCGACCGGGTCGTCGGTCGAGATCAGGAACCAGTCGGCCCCTGCCGCCGCCGCCCGGCCCATGCCCGGGCGGTCGTGGTCGGAACGCGCGGTGGCGCCGAACACGGTCAGCAGCCTGCCCTCGGTCAGGGGGCGGAGCTCGGCCAGGGTGCTGCCCAGCGACCCCGCCCCGTGGGCGTAGTCGACGTAGACGGCGAAGGGCTGGCCCAGGTCGACCCGCTCCAGGCGGCCGCTGATGCCGGGGAAGCTGGCCAGGCCGGCGGCGACCTGCTCCAGATCGAGGCCCAGGGCGAGCCCGATCCCGGCCGCGCAGAGGGCGTTGGCAACGTTGAAGCGCGCGGGGAGGGGCAGCGTCGCCGGGACGGTCTGGGCGCCGTGGCCCAGGGTGAAGGACGAGCCCTGCGCCGAGCTGCGCAGATCGGCCGCCCAGATGTCCGCCTCCCCCCCCAGGGAGTAGGCCCAGCGGCGGTCGATGGCCCGCTCGGCGAGCGGCGCGAAGGAGGCGTCGTCCCGGTTGAGCACCGCGGTCTTGGCCACGCCCTTGTCCCAGCCGCTCCGGCAGAGCTCGATCAGGAGGGCCTTGGCCTCCAGGTAATCCTGCCAGTCGCTGTGGTAGTCGAGATGGTCGTGGCCGACATAGGTGTAGGCGGCGACATCGAACTCGCAGGCGGCGACGCGGCCCTGGCGGAGAGCATGCGAGGTCGCCTCCAGCACCACCGCCCGCCTGCCCGCCGCCACCATCTCCGCCATCGCCTCCTGCACCTCCGGCGCCTCGCCCGTGCTGAGACCCGACTCGTTGGGCTCGGGACCGCGACCGCGGTCCAGGCCCACCGTGCTCAGGTAGCCGGTCGGGATCCCCGCCGACTGCATCAGGTGGGCGGCGAGATGGGTGACCGTGGACTTGCCATCGGTGCCGGTCACGCCGGCGACCAGGAGGCTCCGGCCAGGGCGGCCGTGGAGGGCGGCGGCGAGCTCGGCGAGACCGGCCCTGGTGTCGTCGAGACGGATCACCGGCGCCGATGCCGGCAGTTCCAGCCCCGGCTCGACGGCGACGGCGACGCCTCGCCTGGCCAGGTCGGGCGCGTAGGCATGGCCGTCGATCCGCATACCCCGGACGGCGACGAAGAGATCACCCTGCCCGGCCTGGCGCGAGTCCTGCACGACCCGGCGGATCTCGGTGTCCCCGCCCGATTCGAGCCTTGCCCCGGGCACCCCGGCGGCCAGCTCCTCCAGCCTCACTGGTAGTCAGGGGCGCGGTGCCCGCAAAGCGGACCCGTTTCCCCATTCCCCTACGGAACCGTACGTGCGGTTTTCCCGCATACGGCTCGCCGGTGGTCTTCTCAACATGGTTACGCTGCCTCCGGGTATCTAATCGTTCCTCGCAATCGGTGCAGGCCCAGGCCGTTGAACCAGCCCTCCGTCCAGGTTTCCCAACGCCTGCCGTGGAGGTTGCGTCCGTGCTTCTTGATGACGCCCCGCTCAGCCGCCGAGGTCTCCCTCGTCGACCGGGGCATGCCACCGGGGCACTCCAGCGTCTACCCGGGCGGGACTCGCACCCGCTGGCCTGGTCCAGTTTCCAGGACGCAACACCGGCTGAGCATACTGGTCGTCATGAGCGCGGTTCGGGTCATGGGCATCGTCAACGTGACGCCCGACTCCTTCTCCGGCGACGGCACTCTCGGCCACGGCGACCACGAGGCCGCGGTCGCCCGCGGGCTGGCCATGGCCCAGGCCGGGGCCGACCTGATCGACGTCGGCGGCGAGTCGACCCGGCCCGGCTACGTACCGGTCCCCGCCGAGGAGGAGCTCCGCCGGGTGCTCCCCGTGGTCGGCGCCCTCGCCGACCGGGGGCTGACCGTGTCCGTGGACACCTCCAAGGCCGCCGTCGCCGCCGCCGCGCTCGACGCCGGCGCACGTGTCGTCAACGACATCTGGGGGCTGCGCCATGAGCCCGAGATCGCCGAGATCGCCGCCGCCCACGGGGCGGGGCTGGTGCTGATGCACAACCAGCGCGGCATCGAGTACGAGCGGGACCTGGTCGAGGAGGTCGTCGAGCGCCTCGGCGAGTCGATCGACATCGCGCTGCGCGCCGGCGTGGCTAGGGAGGCCATCGTCGTCGACCCCGGTATCGGCTTCGGCAAGAACGCCGGCCAGGACATGGTCCTCCTCCGCCGGATCGGCGAGCTCCGGCGGCTCGGCTTCCCGATCCTGGTCGGAGCGTCGCGCAAGTCCTTCCTCGGCCGGCTCTTCGGCCAGGAGATGGATCTCCGCCCCTGGGGCACCGCCGCCATCGTCGCCGCCTGCGTGCTCCGCGGCGTGGACATGGTCCGGGTCCACGACGTGGCCGGGATGCGAGCGGTGGTCGATGTCGCCGAGGCCCTGCGGTGACACTCGCCTACCTCGGGCTCGGCGCCAACCTCGGTGACCGGGCCGCCAGCCTGGCCCGGGCCGAGGAGTTGCTCTCGGACCGGGGGGTCCGGGTGCTCCGCCGCAGCGACACCATCGAGACCGAGCCGTGGGGCGTGCTCGACCAGCCACGCTTCCTCAACCTGGTGCTCGAGGTCGAGTGGGGTGACGATCCCCACGGCCTGCTCCGGGCGGCGAAGGAGGTCGAGGTCGAGGCCGGCCGGACCCCGACCTTTCGCTGGGGCCCGCGCGTGGTCGACGTCGACATCCTCCTCTTCGGCGATCAGACCGTGGACGAGCCCGACCTCCAGATCCCCCACCCGAGGATGCGGGAGCGGGACTTCGTGCTCGTCCCGCTGCGTCAGCTCCGCCCCGATCTCTGACCGTCAGGCCCGGGCGTAGACCAGCGCGCCCCGCTTGGTCAGGGTCAGCGGGAAGTTGTCCCTGGTCGCGGCCAGATCCGCGGCGCGCTCCTGGGCGACACCATGTCCATAGAGGTACCGGGCCAGCGCCTCGCGATCGGGCAGCCGGATCAGGGGCGCGTCCCAGCGGACCACCTCGAGGTCGTCGAAGGCGCTGCCGACGATGTCGGGCGCGTTCTCGGCGTCGAAGGTGCTGTCGCCGCGCGTGACCAGATCGCCGAGCTCGGGGGCGTCGGCGCGGCTCGTCGCGCTGGTCACGTACAGACCACCCGGGCGCAGGACCCGGCGGGCCTCCCTCACCGCCTGCCGTGGATCGGCCAGGTGGTAGAGGACCCAGAGCGAGGCGACGGCGCCGAAGCTGCCGTCGTCGAAGGGCAGGGCGGAGAGGTCGGCCCACACCGCCGGGCACGGGGCGGCCGCCAGCATCGTCGGCGAGAGATCGACGCCGATCCACTCAGGACGGGGCCCGAGCTCGGCAGGGCGCCGCGGCCACACGCGGCGTCCAGGATCGGGCGGAGGCCCTCGGCGAGCAGGCGCCGAGCCACGTCGGCGTGGATGTCGCCCGTGGGGCTGTGCCGCTCCGCCGCCTCGCGGCCGGCCAGGAAGCGGTCCGGGTCCGAGTCGTAGTCGAAGCGCATCGGTCAGCGAGCGTTGGCGAAGCGGTAGCCGACCCCGGGCACGGCCAGAATGTAGAACGGCTTGGAGGGCTGGTCCTCGATCTTGCGCCGCAGGTTCCTGACGTGAACATCGATGACCCTGGTCTCGATCGGATACTCGTAGCCCCAGACGGCGTTCAGAATCCGCTCCCGCGACTGAACCTTGCCGGCGCTCGCGGCGAGGCACTGGAGGAGGTCGAACTCGGTGTGGGTGAGCTCGATCTCCCTTCCCCGCCGGAACACCCGCCGCTCGTTCATGTCGATGACCAGATCCTTGAACTCGAGCCGGCCGCTGCGCTGGCGCTGGGTCTCCATCCGCACCCTTCGAAGGTGGGCGGAGATGCGGGCGATGACCTCGCGGAGGCGGAGCGGCTTGCCCAGGTAGTCGTCGGCGCCCAGCTCGAGTCCGACGACGACGTCGATCTCCTCGGTCCTCGGGCTCATGAAGAGGATCGGGACACGGCCGTCCTTGCGCCTCAGCTCGCGACAGACGTCATAGCCGGACATGTCCGGCAGCGAGGTCTCGAGAAGCACCGCCGAGGGCCGCAGTCGATCGAACTGCTCGAGCCCCTCCTGTCCGGTCTCGCTGCCGACGACCTCGAAACCCTCACGCTCGCAGGCATGGCGGACCGCCCGCCGGGTACCCGCATCGCCGTCGATTATCTGCAGGCGACGATATCTGCTATCGACCTCCCCCATCATGGTCATTGCACACAAGTGTGTACCACGAGAGCGGTTGCTTAGCGCTTCTTAACAAGCGTTGCCAAGGCTTTTCCGGTCTTATGGACGCCTTCACCGAGCAGCACGCGCAGCGGTGAGAGCACCAGGTCCCAGGCGCCGGCGTACTCGACCAGCGTCCCGTTGAAGCCGCTCTTCATCTGCCAGAGACCGTGCCAGGGGTGGCTCGGGTCATCCCCGGTCGGCGGCACACCCCAGAGGTCGTAGTCGACGCAGCCGGCCTCGGCGGCGGCGCGCATCGCCGCCCACTGAATCGCGTAGCTCGGCATCAGCTGGCGGTGCCGCTCCCCGGAGCCGCCGAACAGGTAGTAGGCGCGGCCGCCGAAGCGGGTGACCATGATCGCCGCCACCGCCTCGCCCTCGACGCGGGCGACGTAGACCCGGCACCAGGGGAGCAGCTCCAGCCGGCGCCGGTAGTGGGCGACCGTCGGCGGGCGGATGCCCTGCCGGCGCGCCGTGTGGGCGTGCTGCCGCTCCAGCTCCTCGACGTCGTCCGTCTCCTCGACGACGACTCCCTTCCTGAGAGCCAGCCGGATGTTGTAGCGGTGCTTGGTCTTGAAGGAGGCGAGCATCTCGTCCTCGGGTCCGAGCCGCACGATCATCGTGTGCTGGGGCTGGAACGAGGGATGCGGGCCGAAGCCCATCGCCGCCGCCGCGTCACCGAACTCGGCAGGGGCCTCGGGCTCCACCCGGAGCCGGCAGAGCCGCTCGCCGCGGGCCCACTCGACCAGCGCCTTCAGCTCCTCCTCGCCGGCCGGGACCGGACCGCGGGGCACGTAGGCCCAGCGGGTCGGCCCGGCGCCCTGGAGCTGGACCTGCGCCACGCACCGGCCGAGGTCCACGCGCTGGACCTGCCAGCCTTCCCGGGCCTGCACCTCGCCGTACCCCCAACACTGGGCGAGGGGCGGTGGTTGCGAACGCCGGGCCAGCTCCTCGTCCCAGGCGGTCTGGGTCAGGGCAGGTGGCACGTGTCGTTGACGGCTGTGATCACCGATCTCCGTCGGGTCCGCTCGAGGACGGTGAGGGAGCAGTTCTCAATAAGGAAGGGGAACACGCCGTCGGAGGAGCGTCCCAGGGCCTGACCCAGAGCGACCTGGATGACCCCGCCGTGGGTGACGCAGAGGATGTCCCCCTCGTCGTGCCGCGAGAAGAGCTCGGCGATGAGGCCGGCGACGCGGTGCTCGAATGCCTCCGGGTCCTCGCCGCCCGGGACCAGCCGCCAGGACGGCTGCTCGGTCCACCGGCGCCACAGATCCGGATAAGACTCGGCAAGCTCCTCTCCGGTCTTGCCCTCCCATTCGCCGAGGCCGATCTCCCGGAGGCGGACATCCTTCACCGGCTCCATCCCGACCGCCTCGGCGATCGGCGCCGCGGTCTGCATGGTTCGGATGAGGTCGCTGCTGTACAGCGCGACCACGTCATGTCCCTCCAACCGCTCCGCCACCTCCCTGGCCTGAAGCTGACCCCGCTCCGTGAGCGGCGGATCGAGCTGGCCCTGGATCCGCCGATCCCGGTTCCAGGTCGACTCCCCATGCCGCACTAAGAGAAGACGCGAAGAGGTCAGGGCAGGTGCCTGGGTGTCGGGAGCGGCCTCGACCAGGCTGGTGCCGCTCTGATTCGACATCTGCACGATATAGTAGCGGGGCGAAACCATGTCACCGTTAGGGGCAGGGTCAGGTTCGGGTGATGAAACGGGGTGGCCGAGCCGAGCCGGTCGTGGCTATACTTACGCTTTGATCGCGTGCCACCAGGCTGGGAAGGCACCCACTGATCAGGAGATTCGCTTTTGCAAGCCAAGGGCTCCCTTGCGGAAACCAGTCTCCGGTCGCTATTGGAGTCCGCACAGGCGGAACGTGCGACAGGGACACTGACGGTACATGCGAACGGGAATGCGGACCCAGTCCGCCTTCACTTCCTGTTCGGGCATCTGTTTCATGCTGTGGGCAACGGGCTCCGCGGGGATGATGCCGTACTCATGGCTCTCTCTTCAGACTCGGGTGAGTTCGAGTTCGACGCAGGCGCCAAGCTGCCCACGGACGAGACCGTCGAAGGCTTGATCCCCGACTTGATCCAGCGCGCGGCTCAGACTCCGCAGATCCAGAGTCGCCCGGCCCCGGCGCCGCCTGTCCAGCAGCAGCCTCCTCCCCGGCCGGCGCCGGAGATGCAGCCGCAGCGCCAGGCGCCCCCACCGCGGGTGCAGCCGCAGCCGGTGTCCAGCAACGGTTGGACTCCCGCCGCCCCGCCGGCACAGCAGCCGCCGGAGCCGGCGACGCGCCAGCAGCCGCCGGCCCGTCCGGGTCTGGCCCAGGGCGTCAAGTACCGGCCGACCCCGCCGAAGCGCGGCCAGGAGCCGATCCCGGTTCCGCAGGGCCAGGTCATCTACGACTCCCTGAAGTCCTCCTTCGTCGACTTCCCCCGCCTCCTGCAGACGCTGGAGCGCGAGGCCTACACCGGCTACGTCCGCCTGCTGACGGACGTCGCCACCGGGCTGATCTTCTTCCGCGACGGCCAGGCGCTCGAGTGCGTCTACGATCGCGGCGAGCAGGTCGACCAGGGCGCCGACGCTCTGCGCGCCTTCCATGAAGACGTGACCGGCGGCAACGGCGTCCTCGACGTCGTCAGCCTCAGCCCGGAGCTGGTCGACGGCCTGTACCAGCTGGCCACCGCCCAGCCCATGTACACGGATCTCTACGCCTCGTGGGTCGACTCTCGGGCGCTGCTCGAGTTCCTGGCCAACCGGGGCCTCAGCGGCACCCTGACCGTCCGATCGCACGGCGGCGTGGGCGTCCTGATCCTGGCCGACGGCGACCTGGCCGGGGCGTACACCAGCGAGTCGCGTGAGATCTCCGACCGCGCCGACGGCGTCCTCGCCCTGTGCGACGACCCCGAGGCGATGATCGAGGTCAAGGCGGCGCGCGCCGTCAGCGCCCACCGGCTCCAGCTCGAGCAGATCGTGGGCCAGCGCATGAACCCGCCCGGACCGTTCGGCGGCGGGGGAGCGCGCCAGCAGCAACAGCAGCAGGCTCCTCCTCAGCAGCAGGAGCGCCAGCAGCAGATGCAGCGGCAGCAGCCTCAGCCGGTGACCATGCAGCAGGCCGCTCCGCCGGCTGCCCCGGCGCCGATGCACAACGTGGGCATCCAGCCAGGCGGAACCGACTGGGAGGCGATCCTCGAGGACCTGCAGCAGGCAACAGATGAAGCTCTGGGCAACAGGTCCCGCAAGGTGAAGGATATCCTGGCCAGCGCCGACCGCAGCCAGGCCGGCATCGAGGCCGCTATTGACCAGATTCCGGAAATCTCCATCCTGTTCGTCGACACTGCCCGGCTGGAACAGCTGGCCGGGGAGCTCCGCAGCCGTCTCTACAGCCATCTGCGCTGATCGTCATCTTCGATCTCTTCTGCAGCGGCTGATCGGGCTGGCGGCAGCATGTCTACTGGTGCCAGCCCTGCTCTCCGGTTGCGCCAACCCGCCTCAGATCTCGGCGGTGGCGCCCGGAAACGGCGCGGGAGGCGTGTCCACCGCCCAGCCGATCAAGATCACCTTCAACGTCCCCATGAACGAGGCGTCCGTCGATGCCCGTTTCCGGCTCAAGCCGGAGGTGAAGGGCTCGATCCACTGGCGCGGGACCAAGACCCTGGTCTTCGACCATCCGACGCTTCGAACCAAGTTCAAGTACCAGGTCATCCTCGGGGGCGGCTACCAGGACCGGAACGGCACCACCAACGTGTTCCGTCACGACTGGCACTTCCAGACCGAGCTGGCCCCCACCCTGCAGGCGGCGACGCCCGGACAGGGATCGGGGGGCATCGATCCCTCCACCTACCTGGCCCTGACCTTCAGCCGGCCGATGAACCTCTCCTCACTGGCCTCGGCCATCCACATCGGACCCTCGATCAGCTTCACCCTGCATGACGACCCGACCAACCCTGCCCGCGTCCTGATCGCGCCGCAGGGCCTCCTGTACCCCAACACCAGCTACTCGGTCACGGTCTCCGACAGGGCCCTGGATCGCCATGGCAACCATCTGCGGAAGGGCCAGGTCACGACCTTCAGCACCGGCGCCAGGGTTCCCCTGAGCCACTGGGTCAGCTTCGCCACCACCGGCTCATCCGCGGGCGTCGGCAACGGGATCTGGATCGTCAACGACACCCTGATCCCCCGGCGGCTGGTCTCGGGCCAGGTCTCCGACTACTCCTGGTCCGCCGACGGCAGCCTCCTGCTCGTCCGCGGGCAGGGCGAGAGCTGGTCGGTGCGACCGGTCGAGGGCGGCTCCCCGACACCGCTGCCCTTCCAGGCGGAATGGGCGAGCTTCCTCTCCGACAACAGCTACGTGTACCTCGAAGGCGGAGTGCTCAAGATCCTCGACGCCGGCGGGCAGACCACCGAGGTCGCCAGCGGTGTCAGCGACGTCGCTGTCGACAACAACGGCAACAGAGCCGAGAAGATCGCCTTCGTCATCGGCCTCAGCCACGGCTACCAGGTGGAGGCCTACGACGCCGGGCTGCGCAGCCGCTACGAGCTCTTCAGCCAGAGCACGCCCATGGACCAGCTCTCCTGGGCCCCGAACGGCCAGGCTGTCGCCTACCGGCTCGACGCCCCGAATCCGGCCCAGGACCAGATCCAGGTCCGCGTCCTGAGCGGGCAGGGGTCGACCGTGACCCTGGCCCGGGGAGACGTCTCCTCGCCGACCTGGCAGGCCGACTCCAACCACGTCTTCTTCCAGTCGGTCGTGCAGGGAGCCGACGGCACCGTCGCCAAGATATTCCAGGGCGGCCTCGACGAGACCACTCCGGCGGCGCTCAGCGCCGGCGACGGCATGCCCTCGCAGGGTGGGATCGTCCCCGGCTCCTTCTCGGTCTCGCCGGACGGCAGGGAGATCGCCTTCCTCACCGCGAAGAACGGGCGGACCGACCTCTGGTGGATGAACACGGACGGCACCGGGCTGGCCCAGCTGGCCGCCTTCGGCGTCAAGAAGTTCCCCTACTCCTGCACCGCGGTGGGCTGGACACCGACCTGATCCTCTCTGGCCCCGTTCGCATCGCTGCCGCCCTGGCGCTGTCTGCTATCTTGGGTCCGGCCCATGCTTCGTCGATTGAAATGGTCTCTACCCGTAGCCATCGCGGTGCTGGCTCCCATCCTGATCGGTATCTGGACGCTCACCGCTGTTTCCGCCGCTGGTAAGAAGGTCACCTACACGGGCGACCCCACCCAGGGTCAGACCCTCTTCACCTCCGGCACCTGCGCCAGCTGTCACGGCGCCAACCTCGAGGGTGGCGTCGGCCCGGCACTGAACCCGATCGAACACCTGGGCAACACCAAGAACCCGCTGGACGAGCAGTACATCACCCAGACGATCACGAACGGTCTGCACGGCTATGGCGGCTTCACCGCCGTGATGCCGCCCAAGGGAGGCAACGACAGCCTCACCTCATCGCAGATCCAGGATCTGGCGGCGTACATCATTCAGCAGAACACTGTCCCGCCGACGCTCAGCGCGGACGACCTCGCCCGCTCGGACGTCTTCTGGATCACGGTCGGCATCGCCATGCTGGTCCTGCTGACGTACTTGCTGTCCCGCTACAACATGCGCTGGATCGCACGGAGAGCCGCCGCCGCGCGGGACGAGCGCTCAGGCCAACCCTGACGACAAGGGAGAGGACCGCGGTCCTCATCCTCTTCTCCGACACCGGCGGGGGTCACCGGGCAGCGGCCAAGTCCCTGGCCGGAGCGATAACCACTCTGGTCCCCGACGCGGAGATCGAGTTCCTTGATCCACTCCTCGGCGGGGGTCCGGCAGTGGTCCGTCGGGTCGTCTCCCTCTACCCCACCGTCATCCAGCGGGCGCGCCCCGCCTGGGGAGCGATCTACCACGGCAGCAACACCCGCCCCGCCTTCGTCGCCATGCGGGCGACGCTCGGGCCCCAGGTCCGCCGGGTGCTGGCCCGCCGAATGCTGGCGCTGGACCCCTCGCTGGTGATCTCGGTCCATCCCCTGCTCAACCACATCACGATCGCGGCCATGCGCGCCGCCAAGCGCCGCTGGCCCTTCGCCACCGTCGTCACCGACCTGACCCACCTCCACCGGGGCTGGGCCTGCGTCGGCTCCGACCTCGTCGTCACCCCCACCGAGCAGGCGCGTGACGCCCTGCTCCGGCGCGGCCTCGACCCCGACCGCATCGTCGTCGAGGGACTGCCCATCGGCCTCGGGTTCCGTCCGCCCGAGGAGGGCGAGAAGGAACAGGTGCGTCAGCAGCTCGGCCTCCGCGCCGACGTCCCGACCCTGCTCCTGACCAGCGGTGGCGACGGATCGGGCGACCTCCTCGGCCAGGTCCGGAGGCTGAGCTGGCGGCGAAGGCCGTGGCAGGTGATCGTGGTCTGCGGCCGGAACGCCCGGCTCCGCAAGCGCCTGGCCCGCCTACACTTCGCCACGCCGACGCTGGTGATGGGCTTCGTCGACAACATGCCGGAGCTGATGCGGGCGGCCGACCTGGTCATCGGCAAGGCCGGTCCCGGCGCGATCGGGGAGTCCCTGGCCTCGGGCCTGCCGATGATCGTGACGAGCTACCTGCCCGGTCAGGAGACGCCCAATGTGCGGTTCGTCGAGGAAGCCGGCGTCGGCGTCTACGCGCCTCACCCGGACAAGCTGCTGGACACCGTCTGGCGCCTGCTCCAGGAGCATCCGGACGAGCTCAGGCTGATGTCGGAGGCGGCCCGGCGAATGGCGCGACCTGGCGCCTCACTGAGGATCGCCCGGACCTGCCTGGACCTCTGCTACAGCGCGGCCTCGCAGGTGAGGCGGTAGGAGCAGAGGGAGCAGCGGCGGCGTTCGGGACGGGGATCGAACCACCCCATCCGGACGCCTTCGGCAACGTCCCCGCCGACCTGCCGTGCCTCCTCCAGCAGCTCCGGGCTCGCCTCCAGCGTCACGCCATGGCCGTCGCGCAGGTAGACGATCTCCAGGTCGACCGGTGACAGGCCCAGACCGGCGTCGGCGCCGAGTGCATAGAGGGCGAGCTGCAGGTCGCGGCGGAGCCGGCTGGCGGGGAGGGCCTTCCCCGTCTTGTAGTCCATGATCCGCCAGCGGCGGTCCTCGCCCTCACCGACCTCGTCGACGCGGTCGATGACCCCTCGCAGCTCCCATCCGTCCATGTCGACGGCGAAGGATCGCTCGAGGAAGAGTGGGGCCGCGTCGAGCCCTCCCGCTCCCCAGAACCGCACCAGGAGGCTCCAGCCGAGGGCCTCCATGACCTGGCGACGGCGTGGCTCGGCGAGGACGACCGACTCCCAGGATTCGTCGTAGAGCTGGCGCAGCAGTTCCTCGTCCAGCCGCCGGCCCTGCCGGCGAAGCTTCCCGGCGGTGAGCAGCGTCTCGTGGACGATCGTGCCCAGCTGTGCCTCGACGCGGGGAAGCGATGGCAGGCGAAGCCGATATCGGTACCAGAACTGCCGCGGGCAGTCCCGGTAGGTGCTGATGGCACTGAACGAGAGGCTGGGAGGCGGGCCCATCTGGGCCGGGTCGGGCAGGCTGACCACGCGCATCGGGGCGGCGGGAAGGAACGGGACCTCCTCCACCGCGCCGGCGTCGAGGTCCTCCAGGAAGCGTGACGGCCGCCAGCGGCGCGTTCCCTCGTAGCGCTCCGCCCAGGACAGCTGCAGCCAGCGCCGGGCGCGGGTCATGGCCACGTAGAGGAGCCTGCGCTCCTCGGCCAGGTGGTCCTCCCGACCGGCGGGCGCGGCCGGCACCAGCTCGACCGGCAGTTCCAGCGGATCCGGCCGGTGCGGCAGCGGGAGCCTGCCCTCGACGAGGGCGGGTAGGAAGACGGCCTCGAACTCCAGTCCCTTGGCCTGGTGCATGCTCATCAGCCGCACTGCCGGCTGCGCCTCCTCGACGCGGGCCACGGCCTCGTCCATGCCCGATCGAAGTACCAGGTCCAGGTGCTCCAGATACACGCCCAGGGAGTGGTCGGCCCGCCGTTCGCAGTATTCGTCGACCAGCTCGACGAATCGCACCGAGTTGGCGATGACCCGCTCGCGCTCGGCGCTCTCCTCGGGCAGGATCGCGTCCAGGTGCCCGGTCCGCTCCATCAGCTCGTAGAGGAGCTCATTGACCCCGAGCTCGGGGGCGCGAAGGCTCAGCTCGGACACGATCGTCGCCCACTCCGCCGTCGGCGGCCAGGTCATCAGCCGCGGCAGCGGGCCGACCGGTTCGTCCTCGCTCCGTGCCGCCGCCCGGATCAGGGCCATCGCCTCCTCGAGGTCGAGACGGAGCGGCGGCCGTGCCAGCATCCTGGCCAGGGCGGCGAGGTCGCCGGGATCGTGAACGAGGCGCAGGTAGGCGATCAGGTCGCGGACCTCTGGCCGCTGGTAGAGGCCCTGCGACGCCCAGTGCACGGCCGGGATGTTGGCCGCGGCGAAGGCCTTGAGCAATTCGAGGGCGATGGCGTGGGTCCGGCAGAGGACCGCCATCTGCTCGAGCGGCACACCCTCGCCCGCCAGCTCCCTGACCCGCTCGATGATGGTCCTCTGCTCGCTGGCGCGGTCGGGGCACCGGGCGAGGCGGACTCTCGGACCCTCCTCCCGATCCGGGTCGGGGCGGAGATCCTTGGCGATGCGGCCGCGGTCGCGCTCGATCACCGAGCGCGCGGCGGCGACGACGTGGACCTGGCTCCGCCAGTTGACGGTGAGGGTGTGGGTCTGGGCCGGCGGGAAGATCTGTAGGAAGCGCTCCATCGAGGCCCGGGAGGCCCCGCGGAAGCGGTAGATCGACTGGTCGTCGTCACCGACCACGCAGACGTTTCCGGCGGGCGCGCCGAGGAGCTCGATCAGTCGTTCCTGGGCCGCGTTGCAGTCCTGGTACTCGTCGACCAGGACCCACCGGTACCGGCGTCGGAGACCTGCTCGCGCGTCCGGCTCGGCCTCCAGGAGGCGCACCGCGCGCAGCAGCAGGTCGTCGAAGTCGGCCAGGGCCTGGCGCCGGCAGAGATCGGCGTGGGCCGCGAAGAGCCTGGCGGCGCCGATGTTCAGCTGGCGCCGCTCCGGATCCCGCTGACGCGCGGCCCACCTGGCCAGGTCGGGCAGCTGCACCAGCTCCTGCTTCAGACGCTCCTGCAGCTTGAGCAGATCGGGCACGACGTCGTCCGGCCGCTCCTGCTCGGTGAAGACGGGCAGGGCGAGATCCCACATCAGCTCCCGGAGCGAGATCCAGCGCTCGGCGCCCACGAGCAGGCGCATATGGGCGGGCAGCCCGCTCCGCGGATCCTCGCGAAGCCAGCGCAGTGCCATCGCGTGGAAGGTGCCAGCGCCGGGCAGGTCATGACCGGTCGCGGCCTGGATCCGTTCCCGGATCTCGGATGCCGCCCGCTCGGTGAAGGTCATGACCAGGATCGACTCGGGTTCGGCACCACCCTCGATCAGGCGGCGGACCCGCTCGACGATGACGCTGGTCTTGCCCGTCCCCGCCCCGGCCAGGATCCGCGCCGGGCCTTCAAGGACGACGCAGGCGCGATCCCGCTCCGACCGCGGCTCAGCCATCGTAATCGGGTCGGATCCTGACCTCGCGAAGGCGGCCGCCGAGGTGACCCTCCTCGCGCAGGCGCTTACACAGGAGTTCGGCGTCCTCGCGCAGCTGCTCCGCCAGCGCCGGGTTCCGCGTCCGCACCCAGAGCACGCCGCGGCGCAGCTCGACCTTCCCCAGACTGCTGCTAAGCTCGGCGCCGAGCAGGCGGCGAAGGAGCAGGGTCAGGTGCGAGTCGATCAAGCTTGAGCCCTCGCGCTGCCGAGCCACGACCCCGGGGAGGATCCGTCCCAGGCTATCCATCGTCTCGCAGCCTCCCCGCCTCAATGTGGCGGACCCGGGAGTGCTCGATGACATCCTCGGGGAATGGATCCGCCTCGACCGAGGTGATGATCACCTGGCCGGCCTCGGTCAGCCTGCCCAGCAGCGCCCCTCGCCGGCTGGCGTCGAGCTCCGAGAGGACGTCGTCGAGAAGCAGGACCGGCGCCTCGCCGGTCCGGTCGGTGACCACCTCCGCCTCGGCCAGCTTGATGCTCACGACCGCGGTCCGTTGCTGTCCCTGGGAGGCGAATCCCCGGGCGTCCCTGCCCCCGATGGTGATGGCGACGTCGTCGCGATGGGGTCCGACGCCGCTGGTGCCGCGGCGGACGTCGTCGCGCCGGGCCGCCTCGATGGCGCCGACCAGGTCGTCGGGCGGACCCTGGTACCGCAACTCGAGGCGCTCGCCGCCGGAGATGGCGGCGTGCCCGGCCGCCGCCCGGCAGGCCAGGTCCTCCACCGCCCGCCGGCGAGCGGCGACCAGCACCTCACCCTGCTCGGCCATCTGCTGATCCCACACGTCGAGGGCGGCCATGGGCTGCTCTCGGGCAGCGACCTGTTTGAGCAGGCTGTTGCGCTGCTCGACGACCCGGGTGTAGCGGCTGAGCGCGAGCGCGTAGCCGGGCTCGATCTGTACGAGCATCTGGTTCAGCAGCCGCCGGCGGTTGTCGGGACCCGCCTTGGCCAGGCTGAGGTCGTCCGGCCAGAACAGCGAGACCCGGAAGAGCCCGGGCAGGTCGAGAGCACGGCTGAACTGGCCATCGATCTCGATTCGCTTACGAGCACGAATAGTGCCGGCGGCGGGCGTGGCGACGATGCTGAACGTCACCTCGTGCCGCCGTCCACCACTCTCGACCTCGGCCGCGATGCGCAACTCCTGCACCACCGGCCCGATCAGCTCTGTCTCGCGGCGCGCTCGCGGCGACGAGGACAGAGCCAGCATCGCCACCGACTCGAGCAAGTTGGTCTTGCCCTGGCCGTTGGCGCCCAGAAACAGGTTCAGCCGCGGCGCCGGCTCGAGATCCAGCGAGGCGTAGTTCCGGTAGTTCCGAAGCGAGAGCGTGACCAGCCGCACGCGTGGTCACATCGCCACCCGGACGGGCATCACCAGCGACAGGTAGCCGTCCACGCCGGGCCAGCGGAACACGCCGGGGGACAGGGGCCCGTCGAAATGGATCTCGACCGTCTCCCCGCCGAGCGTGGAGAGGGCGTCGAGCACATACCGCGCGTTGAAGGCGATCTGCACCTCGGAGCCCTCGACCTCGGCCGGGAGCTCCGCCTTGGAGTCGCCGACCTCGTTGGTGGTTGCGCTGAGGACCAGGGTGTCCGAGCCGACTCGGAAGCGGATCACGTTGGCGGCGTCCTTGGCGAAGAGCGCCACCGAGCGCACGGTCTGCGTCAGATCGGCCGTCGGGAGGCGGATCACGGTCGAGCTCTTCTTGGGGATGACCTGTGGATAATTCGGATAATTGCCGTCGATCAGGCGGGAGTTGATCTCCGAGGTGCCCGAACGGAAGAAGATCTGGTTGCGCGCCGCGGAGACCGTGATCTCGACGTCGCCGCCGTCGTTGCGGAAGGCGCGGGGCAGCTCGCTGAGGGCCTTGACCGGAACGATCAGGCGCAGGTCCAGGCCCTCGGTGCCGCCGGCCAGCTTGCGCTCGGCGAGGCGGTGCCCGTCGGTGGCGACCAGGGTCACGGTCGAGCCCTCGACCTGGAGCAGCTCGCCGGTCAGGATCGGCCGGGCCTCGTCGGTCGACGCCGCGATCTGGGTCTGCTCGATGGCGCTGAGCAGTTCCTCGACCGGGATCACGAAGCGGTCACCGCCGTCCGGGCTCGGCGTCGGCGGGAACTCCTCGGCCTCGATGCACTTGAGGTGCGTGTCGAAGCGGCCGCAGCGCATGCCCATGGTCATCGTCTGCGTGTCGAGGCTCATCTCCAGCGGCTCAGGCGGGAGCGTGCTGACGAAGTCCGCGAGCAGACGGGCCGGGGCAGTGGTGCTGCCCTCCTCCTCGACCTCGGCGGGGACGACCTTGCGGACGCCGAGCTCGAGGTTGGTCGAGGTCAGCGCCAGACCCTCCGCGGTGGTTTCGAGAAGGACGTTGTTGAGGATGGGGAGGGTGCTCCGGCTGGAGATTGCCCTGGACACGATCTGAAGGGCCTGAGCGAGGCTCGAAGGCTGGCTGGTGATCTTCAACGCTGACTCCTTATCCCCACACAAATACTGTTCCTTCGGTTTAGATCTCTCGTAGACGTAACCGTAGGTCCTGTGAACACTGTGGATTCCGAACTTGCACCGAACTCGGCGGGGTGGTGCATAAGGCTAGGCGGAAACTGAGCACTGCTCGCCGAGTCGTGGGAAGGACGGTGTGTAAATCGACCGGGCCGGCCGTTTCCCACCGGCCTGCCCAGGGTCGTGCACAGGGGGTTGTGGAAGCGGTGAGAGGTCGTCATCGGTCCTCGTAGAGCCGCTCGCGGATGGTTCGGATGTCCTGCTGGAGGCGTCCGTCATCCTTGAGCTCGTTGGCGATCTTCTCGATCGAGTGGAGCGCCGTGGTGTGGTCACGGAAGAAGGCCTGGCCGATGGTGGGGAGCGAGGAGGGGGTCTCCTCTCTGACCACGTACATGGCGACCTGGCGCGGGAAGACGATGTGCCGGTCCCGACGCTTGCTCTTCATATCCTCGATCGAGATCTGATAGAAGTCGGCGACGACCTCCTGGATGCGAGGTATGGTCACCGACGGCCGGCTGGTGGACGGGATGATCCCCTCAAGGAGGTGGGTCGCCTCGTCGTCCTCGACCGGGCGCTGGTGGATCACGGCGTAGGCCATGACCCGCGTCAGCGCGCCCTCGAGCTCGCGGATGTTCTTCTGCACCTTGTACGCGATGAAGGAGAGGACGGACTCCGAGACGAGCGCCTGGTTGGGGCCGAGCTTGGAGCGCAGGATGGCCAGCCGGGTCTCGAAGTCGGGCGCCTGGATGTCCGCCAGCAGACCCTGCTCGAAGCGGGAGCGGAGCCGGTCCTCGAGGGTGCTGATCTCCCGCGGTGGGCGGTCGCTCGAGATGACGATCTGCTTGTTGATCTCGTGGAGGGCGTTGAAGGTGTGGAAAAACTCCTCGCGGCTCCTGTCCTTGTTGCCGGCCAGGAACTGGATGTCGTCGATGAGAAGCACGTCGACGGTCCGGTAGCGGTTGCGGAACTCCGGCATCCGCGCCCTCTGGATCGAGCTGATGACCTCGTTCATGAAGTGCTCCGAGGTGAGGTAGAGAACCTTCTTGCTCGGATACCGCGTGCGCACCGCGTGACCGATGGCGTGCATGAGATGGGTCTTGCCCAAACCCACGCCTCCATAGAGGAAGAGGGGGTTGTAGCTGTCGCCTGGGGCCTCGGCCACCGCGTTGGCGGCGGCGTGGGCGAAGCGGGAGTTGTTCCCGACCACGAAGTTGCTGAACTTGAACCTCTCGTTGAGGTACGCGTCCGGTAACGGTGGCGATGGCTCAGCCGCGATCGGGCTCGGCACCGGCGCGTCGTCCGTGGTCGACGCGGCGTGAGCACGCCCGGCGACCACGAATGAGAGGTCGACGTCGTCGCCGATCAGGGCCTGGAGCGTCTCCTGGATGAGCCCTGAATAGCGATCCTCAAGCCAGTCCTTGGCCAGCTTGTTCGGAACCCCGACACGGAACGAGCTCCCCTCAGCGGAGAGGAGGGTCGTGTTCTTGACCCACGTGTCATAGCTCGATTTGGCGAGCTGAAAGCGCAACTCGTCCTGGACCTGCGTCCAGATCTGAACCCGGTTCACCCTACGGCCATCTCCTTGGGTAGTGCTGCTACGTCCCCGTGTCGCGACCAGAGAGACCGCGAGGCGAGGTGTGCTTCTGCGGACGGCGTCGATGCCGCCCAGCAGCCATCCCCACTCCTACCCCAGCTGTGGATAAAGGCGTTGAATTGAGGTGCGTTGGCTTTGAACAACCAGGTGGGGCCGAGGGAAATCCTGTGGATAACCTCTCGTACAAGACCCCCTTCCTGATCTGGCCGCAACGGAGATCGTCGGTGTCCGAGCCGCGATACCGCTGCGGAGGAGGCGGGGGCCTCGTGCCGCATTGCGCGATCGCTCCTTCTTGAGCTGGTGTTCAAACGCGCAGCGTCGAGCTGGCCGGACGAGCATAGGTCCGGGTCCTGACGCGCGCGTCAATTTGAGCCTCGGAAGCGACACCTAGGCACAGGTGTACAAAGTAGTTGTAGGGACACAGCTGCGATGTAGAGAAGGCATTGGAGAATGGTCCCGCTTCCCGGCCGCAAGCGTAGCAGAGCCGGCAACCTCCCGCAAGGCATCGTCGGGCCCGCCCGTTGGAGTCGACCGCCGCCGGGGCTGATGGGGGCGGCGAAGCCTCTGGTATACTCCCGGGCTGTCCTGAACGGCGGGCAGCCGCCTGTCTCCACGTGCAGAGGTATCTGTCATCAAACGCACCTATCAGCCCAAGAAGCGCTACCGGCGCCGCGTCCACGGGTTCCGCGCTCGCATGAGCAGCCCAGGTGGCCGCCGGGTCCTCCACAGCCGACGCCAGAAGGGCCGTCACCAGCTGACGCCGCAGTAGCTGGCCCCGATGAGCCGAGATGAAGAAGAAGGCTCGGCTCCGGCGTCAGCGGGATTTTCAGGAGATCCTGTCCGGTGCTCGCGTGTACTCGGGCAGGACCCTCGTCGGCTTCGCCCGAACCTCGGAGACCCCGGGTCTCCGGGTCGGCGTAGCGGTCAGCCGCAAGGTCGGTAATGCGGTTCGCCGCAATCGCGCCCGCCGGCGAATTCGCGAGGCGGTGCGAACATCCCTTCTTGACGATTGGGAGGGATCAGTCCAGGGAATAGGCTATGAAGTGGTCTTCATCGCGCGCCCTCGAGCTCTCGACGAGCCGATGCCAGCACTGCTGCGGGACATAGGCGCGTTCGTTCAGAGGCTACCCGGCTCCAGGTCGGGCGACTTGCGATGACGAGGGTTGCGCTCGGCGCGATCCGCGTCTATCAGATTGTCCTGTCGCCCGTCTTGGGCAACTCCTGCCGGTACGTCCCCTCATGCTCTCGGTACACTTACGAGGCAATCGAGCGGTACGGCTGGATCCGTGGATCGTGGATGGGATTGAAGCGTGTGGCGAGATGCCATCCATTCGCGAGGGGTGGGTACGACCCAGTGCCGTGAGCACCTAAGGAGCGCTCGTCATCAATAGTTTCCGTCAAATCTTCAACGTCTTCCTGCCGATCCACACTCTGTGGTGGACGGTCTTCGGGGTCCCGATCTCCGGTGGTCTGAGCTGGTTCTACCACCTGGCTGTGGCCGTGCCCTTCCTCTCCTGGATCGGTGCCTACGGAATCGCGATCATCGCCGTGACCCTGATCATCAAGATCATCCTCTCCCCCCTCTTCGAGTTCCAGCTGCGAACGAGCAAGAAGAACCTTCAGAACCAGCGGAAGCTGGCACCGCAGATGGCGGAGATCAAGAAGAAGCACAAGGGTGATCCGCAGAAGCAGCAGGCGGCGACGATGGCCCTCTACAAGGAGCACGGCATCAACCCGCTGGCCAACCTCAGCGGCTGCCTCCCCTCCCTGCTTCAGTTCCCGATCCTCGACGCGCTCTACTTCTCGATTCGCGACAACGTCAAGATCAAGGCCGACCACTTCCTCTTCATCCCGCACCTCAACGCAGTGGCGCACTCGCACCTGCTCATGGGACCGATCCCCGATCCGATCTACCTGATCATCCCGCTCCTGGCGGCGGCCTCCACGTTCGTGCAGTCACGGATGATGCAGCAGCCGATGAGCCCGGTCGCGACCGAGCAGGAGCAGCAGAGTCAGCAAATGATGAAGAGCATGCAGGTGATCATGCCGCTCATGATCTTCATCTTCGCCATCCAGGTGCCCGTGGCGCTCGGCCTGTACTGGTGCGTCTCCAACAGCTTCGCTATCATCCAGCAGTACCGAGTCAACGGGTGGGGAGGGCTGCTCGGAAAGGCCAAGCAGCAGCAGCTAGCATCCCTCACCGCGGTCCCAGTGGCCGCCACAGCAACCGTACCGTCGAGCAACGGCTCGCGCACAACATCTGGCCGCGTGCGGAGAGAACCGCCGGTCACGGCCAAGCGCAAGCCCCCAGCGAAGCGAACAAGGAAACCAACGAGATGAAGAGTGCTGAAGGTCGAGGACGCACCGTCGACGAAGCGGTTGACGCTGCCCTGGTGCAGCTTGGCAAGAGCCGTCGTGACGTCGATGTGAAGGTCGTCCGGGAGACGAACGACGAGGCGGTTGTCCAGGTCTCCGTCCTCGAAGCGGTTACGCCGGGACAGAGGGCGGCGGTGGCCGCTCCGCCGCCGGCCGTAGCCGCGGGTACTGCGGAGGAGGTCCGGAAGGTCGTCTCCGAGCTGCTCGAGCGGATGGGTGTGCGCTGTCAGGTCGCCGCACGTGAGACTCCGGAGGCAATTGTCGTCGATGTCTCGGGCCGCGACCTGGGCATGCTGATCGGCTGGCGCGGCGAGACCCTGCGGGCGCTGCAGACGATGACCAATTTGCTTGCCAGCAAGCACCTCGGCCCGGAGCGGCGCGTGATCGTCGACGTCGAGAAGTACCGGCAGCGCCGCGAGAACACGGTCAAGGAGATCGCGCTTCGGGCCGCGCGCCAGGTGAAGATGACCGGCGACCCGATCACCCTGGACGCGATGCAGCCGTTCGAGCGGCGGGCGATCCATCTGGCGCTGTCCGAGGACCCCTGGGTGAAGACGGCCAGCATCGGCGAGGAGCCGGAGCGGCGGGTCGTCGTGGCACCGAACAAGGATGGCCAGGACGCCTGACGCGGTCTTCGACCTGATCCGTGAGGCGATCAGGCTAGCCAACGCGGCTGCCGACGGCGCCGGCGACGAGGAGATCACGCCGAGCGAGATCGCCGGGGTGATCCGGGATGCCCTTGAGGAGCCGGACGTCGCCTCGCAGGATCGGGTCCGGCGCTATCTGAACGACGCGCTGGACGCGGTCTCTGACGGGATGCCGCCGGACTACACGGCGATGATCCTGTACGCCGCGCTGGGTCGGCTTGGCGAAGCCTAGAGCGACCCGCGTCGTCGCCCCGACCGCAGACGCACAGCATCAGCTGCACGAGCTGGAGGGCGGTGCCCGACTGCTGGTGGCCGAGCGGAGGGATCGCCTCTCGGCGAGCCTCGTACTGATGTTCGGGGTCGGCTCGCGCCATGAGTCCGAAGAGCTTGGTGGCATCTCCCACTTCATCGAGCACCTGGTCTTCAAGGGGACGGAGCGCCGGCCGAGCGCCCGTGCCGTCGCCGAGGCGATCGAGGGCGTGGGCGGCGTGCTCAACGCCTGGACGGACAAGGAGGCCACGGCCTACTGGGCCAAGGTGCCGGCCTCGAGGAGCGACCTCGCCATCGACGTGCTGCTCGACCTCGTCAGCGGGCCAAGGCTGGTCCCTGAGGAAGTCGAGCGGGAGCGGACGGTGGTTCTCGAGGAGCTCAAGATGTACCTGGATCAGCCCCAGGACTACGTCCAGAGCCTTTTCGAGGAGGCGATGTGGCCGGGGCACCCGCTGGGGCGGGACGTGATCGGAACGGCCGAGAGCGTCGCCCGGCTGTCCGCAGTGGACGCGAGGGCGCACCTGGAGCAGCACTACTGTAGGCGCAACCTGGTTCTGGCCGTTGCCGGCGACGTTGACGGCTCGGCTTTGCGCGAGGACATCGAGAGGCAGCTGACGCTGCCCGTGGGTCGGGCGGACGAGGTTGCGGGCAACGACGCCCCGGGTGAGCTGACCGCTCCCGGAGTGAGGCGGCTCCGGCGGAAGACCGAGCAGGCGCACGTATGCCTGGGATTGCGGGGCTGCTCCTATCGGGATCCGGACCGGGAGATCCTGGATCTCATCGCGACGGTCCTCGGTGACGGGATGAGCTCACGTCTCTTCCAGGACCTGCGTGAGGAGAGGGGTCTCGTCTACGACGTTCACAGCTACACCTCGAAGCACCGCGACAGCGGGTACATGGCGGTGGAGCTCGGCGTTGAACCGACCAAGACCGTGGCCGCCATCGAGGCGGCGGTGGAGCAGGTCCGGCGCCTGATCGATGAGTCACTGCCCGAGGATGAGCTGGGCCGGGTCAAGGAGTACACCAAGGGCAGGCTGGTTCTGGGTCTGGAAGGCACCAACTCACTCGCGAGCTGGATGGGGCAGCAGCAGCTGCTGATGGGCGGTGTGAGGCCTATCGAGGATAAGCTTGCCCGGATCGACGCCATCGAGCCGGGCGACATCGCGCGAGTGGCGAAGGAAATCCTCACCCGGCCGATTCAGCTCGCGGTGATCGGCCCCTTCGCCAGCGACGCTCCGTTCCTGCGCGCTATCTCCTGATCGGAGTTCGGCGCCGGCGTCAGCCTGCCGGTGCGGCGGCGCCCTTCGGAAGCAGGTGAGGTCGCACCGGATCGACGAATCCGAAGCGATTGAATGGAAGTACTCTCAGCCATGCCTGAGCTTCGATGGAACTTCGGGGGATGGGGCCGAATATGCGTGAGTCGGTCGAGTTGTTGCGGTTGTCGCCCATGACGAAGTACTGAGAGGGGCCGAGCTTATAGGGCTTGCCGTCCACGGGCCAGTTGTCGTCGAGGGTCCATGGGTCGTTCTTGGCAAGGTAGGGCTCGTCGAGCGGCCGGCCGTTGATGTAGACCTTCGCGTTCCGGATGAGGATGGTCTCGCCAGGAAGGCCGACGACCCGCTTGATGAAGTCGCGGGAGGAGTCGTAGGGGTCGCGCATGATCACGATGTCGCCGCGGGATGGATTGTGGAAGCGGTACGGCAGCTTCAGCGCGACGAGGTAGTCGGCATTGTGGACGGTCGGGTACATGGAGAGGCCGTCTACATGAACTGTCTCTATGGCGAAGGTGATGATCAGATAGAGACCGAGCGCGAGCGCAGCCACCTCGACAAGCTCGGTAAGTAGGCCCTTCGGGTTACGCATGGCTGATCACCATACAGGTTTCGGCATTGGCGATCGCCGGGCTACCGGGACTGGGGATGAGGCACGTAAAACGTGGAACATTGACCGCCGCTGATCCGGGTCAGCCATCGTCTTCGACCGGGGCCAGCATGTTCACCAGGCGCTGCCTCTCCTCTGCGGTCTTGTAGGTCAGCGTGATCCTCCCGCTGTCCGCGCTTCCGCGCACCGCGACGTGGTCGCCGAACTGGTCGTGGAGACGCTGGGCCCACTCGTCGTAGCCGTTTCGGGAGGGCCGAGGTGGTCGCGGCCGGCGGGCGGGCGGACTGTAGCTCTGAACCCACTGCTCGGTCTGTCGCACCGACAGGCGCTTGGCCACGACCGCCTTGAGTCCGAGCTCCTGATCCTCGCGTCCGGGCAGGCCGACGAGGGCGCGAGCGTGGCCGGCGCTGATGGCGCCGGAGGCGGTGGCGGAGACGAGCGCCGGGCACCCGGAAAGGAGCCGGAGGGCCTGGGAGACGGCGACCCGGTGCTTGCCCAGGCGGGCGGCGGCCTCCTCGTGGGTCAGGCCGAAGGAGTCGATCAGCTTCCGGATGCCCTGAGCCTCTTCGATCGGGTTCAGGTCCTCGCGCTGGAGGTTCTCGATCAGACCGAGAAGCAGGCTGTCGCCGGAATCGACCTCGGACCGGATGATCGCGGGGATCTTGGTGAGACCGGCCATCTGGGCGGCGCGCCAGCGGCGTTCGCCGGCGATGAGCTCGTAGCCCTCCGGTAGTCGCCGAACCAGAAGCGGCTGAAGAAGGCCGTGCTCCTTGATCGAGGAGGAGAGTTCGCGGAGCTGGTCCTGCGCGAAGTGCGTGCGCTGCTGCCCGGTCGAGGCGACGATCTGATCGATGGCGATGAACTGGGGCAGGCCGTCGGCGGACGCCGCCTGGCCCTCGGGTGAGATGGGTATGAGGCTCTCGAGGCCCCGACCCAGGCGCGGGCGAGGACGACTCATGGGGAAAGTATCTCCTGCGCAAGCTGTCGGTACGCCGCCGATCCTCGGCAATGGTCGTCGTAGAGCGTCACCGGCACGCCGTGACTGGGCGCCTCGCTGAGCCTGACGTTGCGCGGGATCATGGTCCGGAAGACCTTGTTGGGGTACGCGCGACGCACCTCCTGGAGGACCTCCCAGGCCAGCGAGGTGCGGCTGTCGAACTGGGTCATCACGATCCCGCCGAGCTCGAGGCTCTGGTTCAGGTTCATGCGGACCAGCTGCTGCGTGTACATGAGGTGGGACAGACCCTCGAGGGCGAAGTACTCGGCCTGCATAGGGACGAGCATCTCCCCCGCGGCGGTGAGGGCGTTGAGGGTGAGCAGCCCGAGGGAGGGAGGGCAGTCGATGAGGATGAACCCGAAGCCGCCGCGCAGTTCGGTAAGAGCCTGCCGCAGGCGCACCTCGCGCTCGGCCATCGTCGCCAGCTCGATCTCGGCCCCGGCCAGTTCGCGCTGCGACGGGATGATCGACAGATGCGGGACCTGGGTGGG
The DNA here is from genome assembly GCA_036272915.1 of Candidatus Dormiibacterota bacterium. Lineage (GTDB taxonomy): Bacteria > Chloroflexota > Dormibacteria > Dormibacterales > Dormibacteraceae > DATAXV01. The sequence goes on along the minus strand of DATAXV010000018.1, from coordinate 39,708 downwards.
AACCGCCACGTCGTCGATCGAGGCCTGACCGGACAGGAGGTCGTACACGGTTCGCCGGGCCCGCGAGCTGTCCAGGCCGAGGCCGCTGGTGCTGTTGGCCTGAGGATCCATGTCGATGACCAGGACGTCCGCCTTCTGCTCGGCCAGCGTCGCGGCCAGGTTGATCGTGGTGGTCGTCTTGCCGACCCCACCCTTCTGATTTACGATCGCGATCGTCCGGGTCCTAGATATCAACATCTTGTGCCCACTTTGTGGATAAGCTTCGAGATCTAGGGCCATAGCATCCGATACAGCTCCACCGACCCCTCCCTGATTCTATCCGGACGCTGCCGTGGTGCCCAACAGGCCCGGTAAACGGCGGCCGAGGCGTGTTCCACGTTTTACATCCCCCTAGCCCGGCAGCGGGCCGACGCCTTCCTGGTCTTCCTGGCGGTGCCGGAGCCAGAAGCCCCCGAGAAGGCCGAAGAGCAGGACCTCGACCACGACCATCGGCAGGATGGCCGCGCCGCCAAGTGCGACGCCGGCCAGGGTGTTGTAGGCGACGTGGCAGATCATCGAGGTCGTCGTGTTGCAGTACTTGCGGAGCAGCCCGAGGCCCACGGCCAGGACCAGCACCGCGAGCGCGTCCAACGACAGGCCGTACTGCGTGTGAACCGACGCGAAGACGATCGCGGTCCAGAGGATGCCCACGCGGGGCTGTAGCGCACCGCGGAACAAGGTCTCCTCGCAGATCCCGGCGCTCAGCGCGATGAGCAGGATCCCGCTGACGGAGTTCAGCCCGCTGAAGAGGTGCCCGGAGGCCTGGTTGACCTCCTGGTTGAGGTGCGGGGTGAAATGGACGGCGAGGACGTCCACACCGGTAACGAAGCCCAGGAAGACGCCGGCCGAGGCCAGGCCCAGGATCACCTGCCATAGGCTGGGCCTGACCAGGCCGAGGCGCCGCATCGTCTCGAGCGGCCGGCGCCGCATGAAGATCCCCACCCCGAGGAACGCTCCGATCAGGAAGGGGACCTCGTTGGCGATCAGGTCGGCGGGACCGATGGCGCTAGAGCTGGCGACGCTGGCGAGGATGTTGCTGGAGAGCTGCTGTCCGATCTGGGAGCCGACGATGAGGACGGTGAGGCAGATCGCGAGCGCGTCGAGGCTGCTGTCGGCCGAGATCGGGGTCAGCCGGGCTATCGCGGCCCGCACAGGGCGCTGGACCACGAGGCAGCAGGCGATCCCGGCGACGATCTGCGCGATCGCGTCGGGCCGCGCCTTGGCTTGCGGCGTGGCCAGGATCAGAACTCCGAAGAGAATGCTCCCGACGCCGAGAACCGCCATCAAGGGCCAGATGATCTGGCGCAGGGCGCGGGCGCTGGGTCCCTGCGTGGCGGGCACTGGGCGATCGGCCCAGTTCGCGAGCAGGATGAGGGGAACGGGAAACAGGTCAAGGGCGATGTCGAGCCACGACACGAGAAGACCCGCAGCGGCTGCCGGGAGTATCACGGCCGCAGTATACGGAGGCCCTGGACAGTGCTCTCGCGGGTGCGTCACTAGAATGGGAGCCGATGATGAGCCACCGCGACGGATCGGAGCGGGAGCGTCTCCTGCGCGCCGCGGCCGAAGGCGATCGGAGCGCCCGCGAGACGCTGGTGCAGACCCACGTCGACTGGGTCAGAGAGGCGCTCGAAGCGCGCCGCGGCGCTGCGCTCGATGTGGGGGACCTCTTCCAGGAGGGGACGGTCGGTCTACTGCAGGCCATCGACCGCTTCAACGAGAGCGGGTCTGACGATTTCGAGGCCTTCGCCCGCCGCTCGATCTCCGAGCACATGGACGGGGCGCTCCAAGCCGAGGACGCCGCGGCGACCGAGGCCCGGGTCGTGGTCCAGGCGGCCGAGGACTTCGAGCGCGTAGAGATCCAGCTCCACCGAGTTCACGGCCGCCCCCCGACGGACGAGGAGATCGCCCGCCAGCTCGAGTGGACGGTCGCCCGGACCCTGGAGGTTCGGCAGATCGTGGAGCGCGCCCGCACGCACCATGACGAGGAGATCCTGCCCTTCCTCGACTCGGATGAGGTCAGCATGGACGACATTGAGCGCATGGTCGACGAGCGCTCCCAGGACGGCGAGTGACCGCCAGGGCGACGCCCCTCAACGCCCGGCACCGGGCATCGAAAGCCCGGATGGTTGAGTTCGCCGGGTGGAGTCTGCCGCAGCAGTACTCGAGCGTGCGGGACGAGCACCGGGCGGTGCGCGAGGGGACCGGGGTCTTCGACGTCAGCCACATGGGCCGGCTCCTGGTCAGCGGGCCGGGGACGCCGGAGTTCCTCCAGCGGATGCTGACCAACGACGTGGGCCGGCTCGGCTCCCGCCGCTGCCAGTACACGCTGCTCTGCAGCGCGTCAGGCGGGATCATCGACGACCTCATCGTCGGCAGAGGTGAGGAGGCCGCCGACCCGTGGTGGGTGGTGGTCAATGCCGCCAATCGCGAACGCGACCTGGCCTGGCTCCGGGACCATGCCCCCGCGGGCGTCGAGGTTCGGGACCGCACCGAGGAGACCGCGCTGCTGGCCGTGCAGGGACCGGCCGCAGCGTCGCTGCTGCGTTCCCAGGGCCTTGATCTGGAGGAACTCCGCTCCTTCGCATGGCGTGAGGCCGAGCTGGCGGGGATCCCGATCACCGTGTCGCGGACCGGATACACCGGTGAGGACGGGTTCGAGCTGACCGTCGGCTCCGCCCAGGCCGTGTGCCTGTGGGACATGCTCTGCGAGCACGGCGCGGTTCCCTGTGGCCTCGCCGCCCGGGACGTCTGCCGGCTGGAGGCGGCGCTTCGCCTCTACGGGAGCGACATGGACGACGCCACGGACCCGTTCGAGGTCGGCCTGGGGTGGGTGGTCAAGCTGGAGAAGGGTGAGTTCGAGGGCAGCGATGCCCTCCGCGAGCGGCGCGGAGGCGGGTCGCGGCGGAAGATGATCGGGGTTCTCGGGAGCCGTCGCGTCATCCCCCGCCACGGGCAGCTGCTCAGCAGGAACGGCGCCGCCGTCGGCTTCGTGACCAGCGGTACCTTCTCCTTCTCGCTGGACCGCGGCGTCGGCCTGGCACTGGTCGAGGCAGACGCCGCCGAATCGCCCGATCCGCTCATCGTGACCCAGCGCGGTGGAGGGGACGCCGTCACCGTCGACCCCACCGGTCTGCCCTTTTATCGCCGACAGCCGCGCCAGACCCCAGTCTGAGGGTCGGGGCGCCGCATCGAGGAGATCCGGAAGTGAGTTCTCGCTACTACACCGAGACCCACGAGTGGGTGAGCATCGAAGAGGGCGTGGCCACCATCGGGGTCACCGACTACGCCCAGTCCGAGCTTGGTGACGTCGTCTACGTGGAGCTGCCGCCACCCGGGAAGGAGCTGGGAAAGGGGGACGCCTTCGGCTCGGTCGAGTCGGTGAAGGCGGCCTCCGATCTCTACGCCCCCGTCGGGGGGACCGTGCTGGCCGTCAACGAGGCACTCAAGGACCGTCCCGAGGCGATCAACGAGGATCCGTTCGGAGGGGGCTGGCTGATGCGGGTCAAGGTCGAGGACGGGGCTGCGGACGGCCTCCTTGACGAGACCGGCTACCAGTCTCTCGTCGCCACCGAAGGGTCGAACTGACGCGGATGGCATATCTGGTTCACGCCGATGAGGACCGTGATCAGATGCTCGACGCCATGGGGGCGTCGTCCCTTGAGGATCTTCTCCGCGACATACCGGCCGAGCTCAGGCTCGGGCGGCTCGACCTACCCGAGGGTCTGTCCGAGTTCGAGACCCTCCAGCGCATCCGGGCGCTTGCCGGGCGCAACCGGGTGTACGAGGACCGGCTGACCTTTCGCGGGGCTGGCGTCTACCGGCACTTTCTGCCCGCGTCGGTGGCCGCGGTCATGTCCAAGCCGCAGTTCGCCACCGCCTACACCCCCTATCAGCCCGAGGCGAGTCAGGGGACGCTGCAGGCGATCTTCGAATATCAGACCGCGATCGCCGAGCTGACCGCTCTGGACGTTGCCAACGCCTCCCTGTACGACGGCGCCACCGCGCTGGCGGAAGCCGCCGTCATGGCCATGAGCCATACCGGCCGTCAGCGGATCGCGGTCGCTCCGTACGTTCACCCGGAATACCTCCAGGTCCTGCGGTGCTACGCGGACGGTCGTGGCTTCGACATCGTCGAGCTCGATGAATCGATGGCGATCGGACCGGAAACGGCGGCGGTCGCCTTCCAGCAGCCGGACCTCCTCGGTTCGATGATCGAACCCGCGGGTCTGGTCGAGGCGGCACACGGACAGGGTGCGCTCGCGATCGCGTGCGTCGACCCGATCAGCCTGGGCATGATCACACCGCCCGGCGAGTACGACGCCGACATCGCCGTCGGCGATGGCCAGCAGCTGGGTCTGCCCCCGAGCTTCGGTGGCCCCCATCTGGGGTTCATCGCCTGTCGAACCTCCCTCACCAGGCGCCTTCCCGGGCGCCTCGTCGGCCAGGCCTGGGACGGCAAGGGACGCAGGGGCTTCGTCATCACCCTGACCGCCCGCGAGCAGCACATCCGTCGCGAGAAGGCGACCTCGAACATCTGCACCAACCACTCGCTCTGCGCGCTGGGCGCGGCTGTGTATCTCAGCTACGTCGGCCCCGACGGCCTGTGTCGCGTCGCCGAGGCCGGCTACCGCAACGCGCACATCCTCCAGTCCCGGTTGACCGCGCTGGCTGGGGTCGAGGCGATCCGCTCGGAGCGCCCGTTCTTCTCGGAGTTCGCCGTCAAGGTTCCCGACCCGGTGGCGGTGCTCGAGCGCCTGGACCGGGCGGGCATCCTCGGCGGCCTGCCCCTCGGCCGTTGGTATCCCGACCTCGATCGAGCGCTGCTCTTCTGCTGCACGGAGGTCAACGACGACGACGCCATCGACCAGGTGGTGGAGGTGATGTCGCAGTCATGACCGAGCCCCTCATCTTCGAGAAGAGCCATCCGCACCTGTCGGCGCCGCGTCTACCGGCGGGTTCGAAGGGGCAGGGCGAGCCACTCCCAGAGGGACTGCGCCGGCGCCGGTCGCCGCGGCTGCCGAGAATCAGCGAGCCCGAGCTGATGCGTCACTACAGCCGGCTCGCCGCGCTCAACTACTCCGTCTCGGAGCAGTTCTACCCGCTTGGCAGCTGCACGATGAAGTACAACCCCATCGCCAACGAGGTCGCGGCGGCCCTACCCGGGTTCGCCGACCTGCATCCGTACCAGGACGAGGCGACGGTCCAGGGAGCTCTGGCCCTGCTCTGGGAGCTCGAGCGGGCGCTTGCCGCGATCACCGGCGTCGACCGGGTGAGCCTTCAGCCGGCCGCCGGCGCGCACGGCGAGTGGACGGCGCTGCGCATGATCCAGGCCTTCCATCGGGAGCGCGGAGAGCAGCGGGACACCGTGCTGGTGCCCGACTCCGCCCACGGCACGAATCCGGCCAGCGCAGCCCTCTGCGGGCTCAAGGTGGCGGAGGTCCGTTCCGCACCCGATGGACGCATCGATCTCGGCGATCTCGAGGCGAAGCTTTCACCCCGCGTCGCCGCCCTGATGCTGACCAACCCCAACACCCTGGGACTCTTCGAGCGGGACATCCGCACCGCGGCCTCGCTGGTCCACGGTGTCGGCGGGAAGCTCTACTACGACGGGGCCAACCTCAACGCCCTGATGGGTATCTGCCGGCCCGGCGACATGGGCTTCGACGCGGTGCACGTGAACCTGCACAAGACCTTCACCACGCCCCATGGCGGTGGTGGACCGGGTGCTGGTCCGGTCGGCGTGAAGGCCGACCTGGTGCCCCATCTGCCCACGCCCACCGTCGAGCGCGAGGACGGCGCCTTCCGCCTCGACTTCGACCGGCCCGCCTCGATCGGACGGGTTCGGACCTTCCTGGGCAATTTCGGCGTCCTGGTCCGCGCCTACACCTACATCCTGGCCATGGGCGGGGACGGCCTGGCCCAGGCCTCGGAGGACGCGGTGCTCGCCGCGAACTATCTGCGCAAGCGCCTGGAGGGCGTTCTGGAGCTGCCGCACGAGGGCCCGTGCATGCACGAGTTCGTGGCCTCGGCGCGCGGTCTGGCCGCCGAGCACGGGGTGCGCGCGATCGATGTCGCCAAGGGCCTGCTCGAGGAGGGCTATTACGCGCCGACCGTGTATTTCCCGCTGGTCGTCCCCGAGGCACTGATGATCGAGCCGACGGAGACGGAGAGCAGGACCACGCTCGACGCCTTCGCCGACGCCGTCGCCGCGGTGGTCGGGCGCGCCGGGGAGGATCCGGAAGCGCTGCGGCACGCACCCCATGGTCTCCCCATCGACCGCATGGACGAGGTCAGCGCCGCTCGGCGGCCCGTGCTACGCTGGTTGCCGGAGGGGGACACTCATTGACGCGCGCGCGTGCGCGATCCTTAGCTGTTCGCCTATTCGGGTAGAATATAGGCATCATCCAGCATCCCATTCAACTTAGTCTGCGTCTCAGCCCACTGGGAAGCACGAGGTGCCGGCCATGAGCAGTCCTCACGATTCCGGCATGTCTACGCGCTCCAGCGGTCGCTCGGCCAGGCCCCGTTCCCTCGGCGCCGATGTCGCGTACGGCGCCGAGCAGATTCAGGTTCTGGAGGGCCTTGAGCCGGTCCGGCGAAGGCCGGGCATGTACATCGGGTCGACCGACACCCGAGGTCTGCATCATCTCGTATGGGAGCTCATCGACAACTCCGTCGACGAGGCACTCGCCGGTGAGTGCGATCACATCATCATCACGCTCCATGCCGACGGCAGCTGCACCTGCGACGACAACGGTCGTGGCATCCCGGTCGGCATGCACCCCACCGAGCATCGCTCGGCGCTGGAGGTGGCGCTGACCGTCCTCCACGCCGGCGGCAAGTTCGGCAGCGGCGGGTACAAGGTCTCGGGCGGCCTGCACGGCGTCGGCTCGTCCGTCGTCAACGCGCTCTCCTCCAGGCTGGAGGTCTGGGTCTACCAGGGCGGCAAGGAGTACTACCAGCGGTACGCGCAGGGCGTGCCCGAGCACCCGGTGAAGACCGTCGGCAAGACGGACCGTCGAGGCACCGTCATCCGGTTCTGGCCGGACTCCGAGACCTTCGGCGAGACCCGGCTCGACCCGGAGGTGATCCTCAGTCACCTCCGCGAGACGGCCTTCCTCAACAAGAGTCTGAACATCACGTTTCGGGACGAAAAGGTCGGATACGACTACGCCTTCTACTTCGAGGGAGGCATCGTCTCCTTCGTCAAGTACCTCAACCGCGGCAAGGACGTCGTCAACCAGCCGCCGTTCTACGTTGACCGGGAGATCGAGTCCACGCAGATCGAGGTCGCTCTCCAGTACAACCAGAGCTACGTCGAGAACGTTCTCGCGTTCGCCAACAACGTGCACACGACGGAGGGCGGCAGCCATCTCACCGGCTTCCGCTCCGCGCTGACCGCCGCGCTCAACCGCTACGCCCGCAAGGCGGGCGTGCTCAAGGAGCAGGACGCCAACCTGACCGGTGAGGACGTCCGCGAGGGCATGACCGCCGTGATCAGCGTCAAGCTGCTGGAGCCGCAGTTCGAGGGCCAGACCAAGACCAAGCTCGGCAACGCCGAGGTCCAGGGTCAGGTGTCCGCCGTCGTCAGCGAGGCGCTCGGTCAGTACCTCGACGAGCATCCCTCGGAGGGACGCCGGGTCATCGAGAAGTCGGTGACCGCCGCCCGCGCGAGGGAGGCCGCTCGCAAGGCCCGCGACGTACAGCGCAAGTCGGCTCTGGAGAGCTCCGCCCTCCCGGGCAAGCTCGCCGACTGCTCGGACCGGGACCCTCGCAACTGCGAGCTCTTCATCGTCGAGGGTGACTCCGCAGGCGGGACCGCGAAGACCGGACGGGATCGCCGCACCCAGGCCATCCTGCCCCTGCGCGGCAAGATCCTCAACGTGGAGAAGGCTCGCCTCGACCGGGTGCTGACCTCGGAGGCGATTCGCAACCTTATCATCGCGATGGGTACCGGCGTGGGTGAGCGGTTCGATTACAGCAAGCTGCGCTACCACAGAATCGTCACCATGACTGATGCAGACGTCGACGGCGCTCACATCAGAACTCTTCTGCTGACGTTCTTCTACCGGTACTTCCCGACCCTGATCGAGAACGGCCACGTCTACATGGCCCAGCCGCCTCTCTTCAAGCTGACCAAGGGCAAGAACACCAAGTGGGTCTACACCGAGGAGCAGCGCGATCGCGAGGCCAAGGCGATGAAGGAGCCGAAGATCAACCGGTTCAAGGGTCTCGGCGAGATGAACGCCGACCAGCTCTGGGAGACGACCATGGACCCGGAGACTCGCACGCTGCTGCGGGTCGACATCGAGGACGCCGCCGCCGTGAACGACGTCTTCGAGAAGCTCATGGGATCCGAGGTCGAACCTCGCAAGAAGTTCATCCAGGCCCACGCCCGCACCGTCCAGAACCTCGACATCTGAGCCTTGCGCATAGCCGTTGACGGCATGGGTGGCGACCATGCCCCCGAAGAGATCGTGAAGGGTGCCGCCCAGGCGGCGGCGGACCTCGGCGTCGACATCACCGTGGTCGGCACGCCGAGCCGCCTGGAGCCGCTGCTCGACAGCTACCGTTCGCTTCAGCTGGTGCCCTCCAGCGAGGAGATCGGCATGGACGAGCACCCGGCGCAGGCGGTCCGTCAGAAGCGGGATGCGTCGATGGTCGTCTGTGCCCGTCTCTGCAAGGAGGGGAAGGCCGACGGTTGGGTCTCGGCCGGCAACTCGGGGGCGGTCATGGCCTCCTCACTGCTGGTGCAGGGCCGGATCCGCGGCGTTGAGCGGCCGGCCCTCGGCAGCGTGATCCCGACGGCGGGGCGGCCGAGCTACTTCCTGGATGTCGGCGCCAACGTCGACTCCCGGCCCGAGTACCTGGTCCAGTTCGCCAAGATGGCGGCCGTCTACGCCAGAGACGTCATGGGCCGCAAAGCCCCGAAGGTCGGCCTGCTCGCCAACGGCGAGGAGGACACGAAGGGCGACAGCCTGGTCAGGGAGACGCATCAGCGTCTCCGACGTGACAGCACCGGCTTCGAGTTCGTTGGGAACATCGAGCCCCAGGAGCTGGTCAAGGGCACGGCGGACGTGATCGTGGCCGACGGGTTCGTCGGCAATGTTGCAATCAAGATGGCGGAGGCGTCCATCGACATGCTTCTCGGAGTCATGCGGCAGGAGATCCCGCGGAGTCTCTCCGGCAAGCTCGGTGGGCTCCTCATCCGGCCCGGCATCCAGCGCATACGCGGCAGGCTGGACTGGCGCGAGTTCGGTGGAGCGCCCCTGCTCGGCATCGACGGAGTGGCCGTGGTCGCCCACGGCCGGTCGGACGCCCGAGCCATGCGCAACGCCATCCGCGTCGCCGCTCAGGCTGTCGAGGTCGGGCTCGTCGAGAGGATTCGAGAGGCGGTGGGACGATGACCGAAGGCAACGGAAACGGAAGGCATTACGAGAGGCGGCGGGTGGTGGTGACCGGGATGGGCACCGTCAACCCGGTCGGCAACAACATATCCGAGTTCTGGAGCTCACTCCTGGAGGGCCGCAGCGGCGCCTCGCCGATCACGGAGTTCGATACCACCAGGCTCGCGACCAAGTTCGCCGGTCTGCTGCACGACTTCGCCCCGGCCGACTACCTCGACCGGCGGACGATGCAGCGGACCAGCCGCTTCATCCAGCTCGCGTTGATCACGGCGAGGATGGCCCTCGAGGACTCCGACGTCGAGCTTGCCGGGATCGACCCCTTCCGCTGCGGCGTCGAGCTGGGCACCGGGATCGGAGGGTTCGACATGATGACCGAGCAGTCGAACCAGTACCTGAACGGCGGCCGCCTCCATCCCCTCTTCGTGACCATGGTCATCCCCAACATCGCCGCCGCCCAGGTGGCGATGGCCCACGGTCTCAAGGGCCAGAACTCCACCATCTGCACCGCCTGCGCGGCGTCGACCCACGCGATCGGCACCGCCTTCCAAGCGATCCGGCACGGATACGCGGACCTGATGCTGGCGGGTGGCTCCGAGGCCTCTCTCTGCCAGGTCGGCGTCACCGCCTTCAACTCGATCAAGGCGCTGTCCACCCGCAACGACGATCCGGAGACCGCGAGCCGGCCCTTCGACAAGGACCGCGACGGCTTCGTCCCCGCGGAGGGCGCCGGCATCCTCGTCCTCGAGAGTCTGGACCTCGCCGTGCAGCGCGGCGCCCGGATCTACGGCGAGGTGGTCGGCTACGGCAACACCGACGACGCCTTCCATCAGGTCGCTCCGGACGAGACGGGCGAGGCCCCGGCGCGGACCATCCAGCTCGCGCTGGAGGATGCGGGCATCGGGCCCGAGTCGGTCGACTACGTCAACGCCCACGGCACCTCGACCCAGCTCAACGACCGGGCCGAGACCAAGGCACTGAAGCTGGCCCTCGGGGAGCACGCCCACCGGGTGGCGATCTCCAGCACCAAGTCCATGGTCGGACACCTGCTCGGTGCCGCCGGTGGAGTTGAGGCGATCGCGACCCTGCTCTCGATCCAGCACGGGACCGTGCACCCCACCATCAACTACAGCACGCCAGATCCGGAGTGCGACCTCGACTACGTGCCCAACGAGCCGAGGCGCCTGGACATCCGATATGCCATCTCCAACGGCTTCGGCTTCGGAGGGCAGAACTCGGTGGTCGTGCTCAAGAGATACGAGGACTAAGCCATGTCGGACGATGAGCAGAACGGCAGCAAACCCTCCGACCTGAGCGCCGGCATGATCGTCGGCAAGAACCTGGTCGAAGAGATGCAGACGTCCTACATGGACTATGCGATGTCGACCATCGTCGCGCGCGCCCTGCCGGACGTGCGCGACGGCCTCAAGCCGGTGCAGCGCCGAATCCTCTACAACATGTACCAGCAGGGCGCCACCTCCGGTGCCGCCACGCGCAAGTGCGCTGCCTACGTGGGCGACGTGATGAGGCGCTACCATCCGCACAGCGATACCGCCATCTACGACGCCCTGGTGCGGATGGGCCAGCCCTTCTCACTGCGCTACCCGCTGGTGGAAGGGCAGGGGAACTTCGGCTCCGTCGACGGGGACCCGCCGGCCGCGATGAGGTACTGCGTCGTCGGGTCGACGCGCGTCGCGACGACCGGCGGCACCGTTCCCATCGACTCGGTCGCCCGGCTCGAACCGGACAGCGAGTCGGAGATCGACCTCGAGGTGCTCGGTCGCAACGGCCAGGCGGAGCACGCCTCGATGGCCTTCCATTCCGGGGACCACCCGACGCTGCGCCTGCGCACGCGGGAGGGCTACGAGCTCACCGGGACGCACAACCACCCACTCCTATGCCTGGTCGATGTCGCCGGGGTCCCGATGCTCCTGTGGAAGCTCCTCGAGGAGATCGAATCCGGCGATCGGGTGGTCGTCAGCCGACGGGCGCCACGGGTCGAGGACACCGGCTCCGACGACGAGCGCGAGATGGCCATGCTGGCCGGCGCCTGGGTCGCGGAGGGGTGGATCGGCAAGGACCGCGCCGGCTTCAACAACCTCGACCGTGACTACTTCGACACGGTCGTCGCCGCGTACGACCGCCTTGTCGGCGGCCTCTACTACGCGACCTCGCGGACGATCCCGTCCGGCAACGTCCTGCACGAGCTCGACATCCAGAACCTGGCCGCCCTGATGCGGACTCCGCTCGGCGAGATGGCGGGCCTGGGCAGCGCGGACAAGCGGATCCCCGATTTCGTCTGGGGGGCGCCCGCCGGCGCGAAGCGCGCCTTCCTGCGGGCGCTCTTCACCGGAGACGGCTCGTCGTCGCTCCTCCCTGGCAACACCATCCAGATCAGCTACTCGACGACAAGCGAGCAGCTCTGCAAGGAGGTGCAGCGGCTGCTGCTCGAGTTCGGGGTGGTCAGCCGCCTCTGCCTGACCGAGCGCGGCGAGATCAAGGTCGTCATCACCAACCGCCGCGACGCGGCCCTGTTCGCGATCAACGTCGGGTTCCTGGGCGCGAAGCAGGTCAGGCTGGAGCGCGACCTGGCGACCATCTCGACCGGGAGCCGCGCCCTCAGCAGCGACCACATCCCCTTCGTCGCCGGCTACATCCGTGCCGACGGTGGAGCGACCTGGACGGACCGCGAATGGCTGCGCACGCACAACGTGGACCGGGTCGGCCGGTGGGAGCGTGATGGGGTCGCGATCCGCGAGCGCGTCGCCTCGGCCGAGGTCATGGCCGTTGTCGATCCGCTCGTCAAGGCGGGCTACTACTACGCCGAGGTGGCCTCCGTCGAGGACGCCGGCGTCCAGGCCGTCTACTCGATCCGGGTCGACTCCGACGACCATGCCTTCATCACCGACGGCTTCGTCAGCCACAACACCGAGGCCAGGCTCTCCCAGATCGGCATGGAGATGCTGATCGACATCGAGAAGGACACGGTCAACTTCCGGGACAACTACGACGGCACCGAGCGGGAACCCGAGGTCCTCCCCGCCCGTATCCCCAACCTGCTGATCAACGGCGCGACCGGCATCGCCGTCGGCATGACGACGAACATCCCCGCGCACAACCTGCGCGAGGTCACCACCGCCGTCCGGCACCTGCTCGACAATCCTGAGGCGACGACCGAGGACCTGCTCCGCATCGTCCCCGGTCCGGACTTCCCCACCGGCGGCATGATCATGGGGCGTTCCGGCATCCGCCAGGCATACGCGACTGGCCACGGAAAGATCATCGTCCGCGCCCGGCACACCTTCGAGCAGGCCGCCAACGGTCGCGAGCGGATCGTCGTCGACGAACTGCCCTTCGCCGTGAACAAGGCCGACCTGGTCGCCAAGATCGCCGAGCTGGTCTCCGATCGCAAGATCGAGGGCATCGCCGACCTCAGGGACGAGTCGGACCGCCATGGCATGCGGATCGTCATCGAGCTCAAGCGCGAGGCACGGCCGTTCACGCTGCTCAACAACCTCTACAAGCACACGTCCCTGCAGCAGACGTTCGGCGTGATCATGCTCGCCATCGTCGACAACCGGCCCGTCGTCCTTCCCCTGAAGCGGATGCTTGAGCTCTTCATCGAGCACCGGCGCGACGTGATCCTGCGCCGGACCCGCCACGACCTGGCCCGCGCCCAGGATCGTGCCCACATCCTCGAGGGTCTGAAGATCTGCCTCGACCATCTGGACGAGGTGATCGCCACCATCCGCGCCGCGAGCGACGCCGACGACGCCAGCACCCAGCTGCAGCAGAAGTTCTCGCTCTCCGAGCGCCAGGCGAAGGCCATCCTGGCCCTGACCCTGGCTCGGCTGACCCGGCTCGAGCGGCACAAGATCGACGAGGAGTACGAGGAGACGATCCGTCTCATCGCCTACCTCGAGTCGATCCTGGCCTCCGAGCAGATGGTGCGGATGCTCATCGCCGAAGACATGGCCGAGGTGACCAAGAAGTTCGGCGACGACCGCCGCACCGAGATCTCCAACCAGGACGCCGTCGACCTCACCGCCGAGGACCTCGTCCCCAAGGAGGAGGTCGTGGTCACGCTGACCCACCGCGGGTACATCAAGCGGCAGCCCTCTCGGACCTTCCGCGCTCAGCTGCGCGGCGGCGTCGGCCTCATCGGAGCCAGGCCCACCGACGGAGGCGACGCCTCCAGCGGCGTGCGCGAGGGCGACTACGCCGAACACCTCCGCAGCACCCACACGCACGCCTCGATGCTCTTCTTCACCCAGAGTGGCCGGGTCTTCCAGCTGCGGGTGCACGAGCTGCCGGAGCGGGACCGAACCGCCAAGGGCATCCCGATCAACAACCTGATCGAGATCGCCAGCGGCGAGCGCATCACCGCCGTCTTCGTCCGGCCGGAGGTCACCGACACCGACGCCCAGTACATGCTCATGGCGACGCGCAAGGGCATCATCAAGAAGACCCGCCTGCAGGAATACGCGAACGTCCGCCGCAACGGCCTGATCGCGATCAGCCTGCAGCAGGGCGACGAGCTGCTGTGGGTCGGCCCGACCACCGGCAACGATGAGATCCTCCTCGCCAGCCAGCTGGGCAAGGCCATCCGCTTCCCCGAGTCGGAGGTCCGGCCGATGGGCCGCGACACCCAGGGCGTCATCGGCATGCGCCTCACCGGCGATGACCAGCTGGCGGGGATGGCCGTGGTCGAGATCGACAGAGACCTGCTCGTCATCACCGAGCGGGGCTACGGCAAGCGCACACCGCTCAGCGAGTACCCCGTCCATCACCGCGGTGGCCAGGGCGTCTTCACCCTCAAGATCACACCGCGCGTCGGCCGGCTGGCCACCGTCAGGGTGGTCGGCGACCCCGACGAGGAGATCCTGCTGATCACCACCAAGGGCATGGCCCTGCGGACGAATGTCGGGTCGATCTCCCAGATCGGCCGGCAGACGCAGGGGGTCATCGTGATGCGCGTGGCGCGGGAGGACCGGGTGACTGCCATCGCGCCGGTGGGCGTCGAGATCGACCTCACGACCGCCGCGATCGAGGGATCCGATGACGCCGACGGCGACAGCTGAGCTCGGCCGCTGCATGCTGGTGGCCTCGGCGGCCCTCGTGGTCGTTGGCGCCGCCAGCCTGGTGCCGAGGATCGTCGCGCTTCGCCGCCGGGCGAGGCTGGTGGAGGCGCACCTGGTCGAGGCGCGCACCCACCTGGCGGCGGCCTGGGAGAGGATCGAGGAGGACCGCCTCGAGATGGACGAGTTGCTCCGTCCCTGGCGGCTGACCTGGAAGTGGGTGTCCCACCCGCTGACCCGAGGCCTCATCCGCTGGGCCGGCGACAGGGTCAGGGGCTGAGGCGATGGACCCGCTTCACATCGTCGAGGCGCTGACCAGCCTGCCGGCGGTCATCTTCTACGTGGTCATCCTCTGCTGGCTGATCGCTGAGAGCGCCGCCGTGCCCATCCCCTGCGAGGCGATCCTGCTCTGCGCGGGGTTCCTGGTCGGCGTCGGCCACCTCGTGCTGCCGGTGGCCCTGGTCGCCTCCGTGGTCGGGTCGCTCGCCGGGGCCAGCCTCGCCTGGTGGATCGCGCGGCGGTTCGGACGGTTGGGCGTCGAACGCGTAGGCCGCTACGTGCTGCTCACGCCGGAGCGCCTGGAGGTGGCGGAGAACTTCTTCCGGCGCCGGGGCGCGCCCACCATCTTCATCGGTCGGCTGCTCCCCGTGGTCCGGACCGTCATCTCCTACCCGGCCGGCCTCGCCGACATGAGCTACGGGCCCTTCGTGGTGGCGACCGTGATCGGCGCGGCCATCTACAACCTGGCCATCCTTCTCCTCGGACGTGCCGTCGGCGCCAACTGGACGACGCTCTTCAACCGCGCCCACTCCGGCCTCGACGTGGTCGGCGTGGTGGTCATCGTCCTCGTCGTCGGCTACCTGGTTCTCCACCACCTGATCCAGCGCCGGTATCAGCGCGCCGTCGACTGACGGGCATCGGCGCCGCCACCGTCGGGTGGGACCGCCTGCCACGGCAGGTATCGTGAGCAGCGTGCAGAGGCAGCAGGGACCCCAGGAAGCGGGCACGCGGTCCGAACCGGAGCCGGAGGGCTTGGCGTCGACACGGCGGCAGGTCGCGTTCGGGCTGGTCGCGATGGCCGTCTTCCTGGTCGTCCTCTACCTGCTCCGCGACGAGATGGGCGCCTTCGTCCTGGGCGCGTTCATCGCCTTTCTGATCGGGCCCTGGGTGCGCCGCCTATGCGCGGTCGGGATTCCGAGGGTGCTTGCCATCTTCGTGACCCTGATCGTCCTCCTCATCGCCCTCGCCGGCCTCCTCACCCTGGTCGTGCCCTTCTTCTCCCAGGAGGTCACGGTGCTGGGGGCCCAGGCCCCCAACCTGGCGGCGGCGGCACAGAGCCAGCTGACCCGCCTCCATGGCCGGCCGCTCGAGGTCCTCGGCTATCCGGTCGACCTGTCGAGCATGGCCCAGACCCTGTCCGGTCACGCCGGCGACTTTCTCCTCGGTCAGTTCGGCAACGCCCTCAGCTTCGGCATCGCGGCGCTGGGCACCCTGGCCCAGGTCGGGCTCATGGTCCTGGTCGCCTTCTTCGCGTCCCTCGACGCGCCCCAGATCCGCGGCTTCATCCGGAGCGTCTCCCCCAACGCCTACCGGTCGGACGTGGACTCGGTTCTGCACCAGCTGAAAGCCATGCTCAACGCCTACATCCGCGGCCAGCTGGTGGTGGCGTCGGTCATGGGCCTGATCTGCGGCGCCGCCGTCTGGCTGATCGGGCTGCCCTACCCCCTGGCCCTGGGCATGCTCGCCGCGATCTCCGCCCTGATCCCCTACCTCGGTCCATTCCTGGCCGTGATCCCGGCCCTGATCGTCGCGCTCTCGCAGAGCTGGCAGCAGGCGGTGGCGGTGCTGATCGCCTACGTCGTCATCAGCAACGTGGCGCTGAACGTGGTCTACCCACGCATCGTCGGGCGAGCGGTCCGGCTCCCGGCCCTGGTCGTCATCGTCGCCTTCCTCGCCGGCTTCGGCCTGGGCGGGGTCCTGGGCATGTTCGTCGCCGTGCCCGTCGCGGCGACGGCCAGGATCATCTACGACCACTTCCAGCGGCGCCTCTACGGCGCCACCCCCAGCAGCGCCAACTGAGCGCCTCCGGAGCTCCGGTCAGCTGTCGAGGCGCTCCCGCATCAGGATCACCCGGCAGGAGGCCTGCTTGAGCACGTAGGGCACGGTCTTGCCCATGTAGAAGTCGCCGAACCGCCGCTTGTAGGGGAGGCCCATGATCAGGACGTCGGCCCCCCACTCCTCGGCCTCACCGACGATCGCGGGACCGGTGTCGCGCGCCTGGACCATCTCCGTCTCGACGTCGACGTCGAACTCCGACGCGACCTGCTCGACCCGGTCCAGCACCTCGTCGCCGTGCTCGACCTCGCCCTCGACGGGCGCCGAGAGAGGCAGGGAGCGATTGACCTCGATCACGTGGACCGCGTAGATCATGGCCGGGCCTCCGGCCTCGTCGGCGGCCCGCTGGCGGGCCACCCGGCAGGCGAGCCGGACCGCCGCCTCGTCGATCTTGCGACCTCCGGCGGCGATCATGATGCGAAAGGGACGGCCCTTCTTGTCCTTCATCGTGGCAGGGCGTGGCTGGGTTCGCGAAGGTCTGTCGGGCCCAAGGCCTCAGCTCTCCTTGCCCGTCACGCGGCGCCAGACGACCCACGAACCGAAGGCGATCATGGTGAAGGCCATGGCCACCTCGATGCCCCCGCTGACGGGTCCGTCCGGCCTGCCAAAGACGAAGTACATGAGCAGCCAGACACCCACGGCTAGGGAGAAGACGCCAGTGAAGAGGAAGGGAAGCCGCACCTCGGCCCCATCCTACCAGGGGCGCTGAGAGTGCCTCGAAACTACAATGAGTTTGCGTGAACGTAGTCATCGTCGGGTGTGGGCGCGTGGGTTCGCGGCTTGCCGTGGAGCTCATGGACGACGGCCACGCGGTAACCATCATCGACCGCAATCCAGTTCAGTTCAGCCACGCCCACGAGCGCGGCGCGCTGCCGGACGACTTCCCCGGCAACGTCGTCGTCGGCGACGGCACCGACGCCGACCTTTTGCGCCGGAGCGGCATCGAGCAGACGGACTGCTTCATCGCCGTGACCGAGGGCGACAACCGGAACATCATGGCGGCCCAGATCGCGAAGATCGTGTTCAAGGTCCCTGTCGTCATCTGCCGCATCTACGACCCCATCAGGGAGGGGATCTACCGGAAGCTGGGCCTGCTCACCTACTGCCCGACCATCGACGGCGTGAGCCGGATTCGGGGACTGATCACGGCCGGGGGCGCCGAGGAGGGCTGATGTACGTCATCGTCATCGGTGGAGGAAAGGTCGGCTACTTCCTGGCCCGCGATCTCCTCGAGCGAGGGGACGAGGTCACGCTCATCGAGAAGAACCCGGCCCGGGCCGAATGGCTCGAGAGTCAGTTGGGCAGCATCGTCATGGGCGGTGACGGCGACGAGATGGCGTTCCTGCGCACCACTGGTATGGACAGGGCGGACGCTGTCGCCGCGGTGACCGGCGACGATGAGGACAACCTGATCGCTCTACAGGTTGCAAAGAAACACTTCAACGTGCCACTAACCATTGCCCGTGTGAACAATCCGAGCAATGTCGAGATCTTTCACGCACTGGGCGTGGATCAGGCAGTGTCCGCCACCGAGGTCCTCCTCGGCGTGCTGGAGCCGAAGCTGGCGGAGAACGGCTGAGCGCGCCCCCGCCGAGGGGCGCGCTCCGCCAGTTCACCCGGCCTTGCCGATCTTGTAAACCGCCGTGCCGCAGGTCGGGCAGCTACCCTTCATGGCAGGCTTGCCATTCTTGAAGGTGACAGCCTCCGGATTACTGACCTCGACCTTGCTCTTGCACTTGAGGCACCAAGCTTCCAATGCGTTTACCTCACTGTATCGGACTCAGCTTTGCTCGACAATGGAGCCAACCGCCGTATTCTATCCAGGCGGTGCCGTCAATTCAAGCGTTTGACGTCTTCAATTGACGACGCTGTCATCGCGGACCGGTTCTCCAGGCCTGTGATGTATCCCGGCCGGATGACTCCGCGACGTCTGACAGTGCGGCGCGGACTCAGTGGTCGCCGCCGTCTCTGTCGGCCCGCCGCTGCCAGCTGATCCGGCGCACCAGGGTGACGGCGCCGGCGGCGATGCCGCACAAGATCAGGCCGATCCAGATCAGCACCGCGATCGACACCCGCTGAGCCAGCCCGCTCAGCTGCAGCTGGCCGATGATCATGGTCATGTCGCCGCCGCCCCTGAGCTGGAAGCGGTACTGGCCGGTGCGTGTCGCGGTGAAGATGGCGACCAGATGACGGGCCCGCCCGTCGATGAAGAAGGCGCCGGCAACGCTCTGCTGGGTGGTTTCGACCGATGAATCCTGGGGTCCGGTCACCGATATCGCCTGCGCCCTGGGCGTGCCGTTGATGAAGATCCCGTAGTGGTCGGGCTTGGAGACGGTGACCACGCCGACGCCGTTGTGCAGCCCGAAGAACTGGGGCGAGCCGACGGACGTCAGGGAGGGGGTCGTGCTCACGATGGTGAGGGCGGCGACGAAGGCCGCGGCGACGAAAGCCCCGGCGAGGACGTACCACCAGCCACTCGGCTTGTTTCCCAACGTCCCCGTCACGGACATGGGCCAACGATACAGCCGGACCACTCAGTGTGAGTGGTCCAGCACCAGATCCTCGACGTCCCTCCGGCTGGCCCGGGCGATCGCCCGCACCCCGATCTCGGATATGCCGATGGTGGCCGCGGCCACGCCCCAGCGCAGAGCCTCGTCCAGGCCTTCGACGCCACCGCCCAGCTCCAGCCAGCGGCCGAACATGGCGCCGGCCAGGCAGTCGCCGGCGCCGGTGGTGTCGCGCGCCGGCGGGTCGAACATGGCCTCCTGGTGGTGCGACCCGGCCTCGGTGTAGACGGTCGCCCCGCCGGGCCCCCGCTTGACGACGAGGCCGCGCAGGTCCCACTGGGTCCGGAAGCGCTCCGGATCGCTGGCGCCCAGAGCCGACAGCTCCTCCTCGTTGCCGAAGTACCAGTCGGCGAGCCGGAGCACTCCCTGCGCGTCGGTGGGGTCGGATTCGACGTAGGAGCGCATGGCGTCGGCGGCGAGCAGGCCACAGCCGGCCAAACCCTGGGCCGCGGTCAACTGGCGGTCCGGACGCATGGACCCGCAGAAGGCCCAGCCGCGGTATTCGCGGGGCACCTGCGGGATCCAGACGTCATAGATCGAATCCTTGCTGCCGAGGTCGACGTTCCGGCCGGATTCATCGTCGGCAAACCAGCGGTAGGTCGGCTCGTCCACGATCTCGAGGCCGCCCAGGTCGATCTTCCGCCGGCCCGTCAGCGCGCCGCGGAAGATGTCCTCGCCGTCACGGCCGACCGGGGCGACGACGCACACCGGCCGGAACAGCGAGGCGGCCAGCGAGAAGTAGGTGGCGGACCCCCCCAGCTCCTCCCGCACCCGTCCGCCCTGTAGCGAATCAAGCGCGATAGAGCCCGCGACCAGAAGGGACGTCAAGCGGCCGCTACCTGAAGAGACGGAGGATCCGGGCGGGCCGGTGGTTGCGGAGGGACTCCTCCATCAGCTGCTCCTGAGCGCGGTATAGGAGCTCCATGATCTGCCCGGGCCGGCGCTCGGCACCCAGCGCCGAGGCGAGGCCGGGATCGGCGTGCGAGAGCAGGACGGTGAGGCGGGGCATAAGCCAACCCGGTACGATGCGCAGCCCCTGGACGAGGCACTCCTCGAGCCAGTACATGAGCTCGTCCGACTCCTTGAGCAGGAGCCGGGGCCCTTCCCTCGCGTCGTCGCGGCGCCTCTGCCAGTACAGCGCGCGTTGCTGTTCCAGAACCGTTCGCTCGATCATGCCGGTCGTTGGCCACTATACCGGCAGCCGCCAAGTCGAGGTGTGGCGCGCTCCCCTCCTCTAACGAGGTACCTCAACCACCCCATATCTGGGGTCCTTTCCCCAGGTTGTGCCCATCATGTGGATATATACTGTGCACTAATGAGCACACGCCTCCGTCTCGTGCTGCAGCTCCCGGTGACCCGTCGCCGTCAGGGCGGGCTGAGGCGGACGACCATCGTCGCCACCCCGGGCAGGTCGACGCCGGTGGGGCAGGTGGCCGCTGCCGCCGCCAGCGCCTCCCTCGCCGAGGCCGGCAGCACCGTCCCGGGCAGCAGCGAGTAGTCGCGCAGATAGCCGATCGGCAGATCGCCGGGACGGAAGCCGGCGACCCTCCCGGCCGCGAGCGCGCACAACCCGCAGTTGACACAGCGTGAGAGCTGCGGCAGGCGCTCGCGCTCGTTCGCGGTGAGCGCGGTCAGGTGGTCGGGCGCGTAGAGCTCGGCGACCGTGCCCGCCTCGACCAGGTGGGTCCTGAACACGCCGTGTCGGATGAGATGGCCGATGTAGGCGATTCCGAGCCGCACGGTGGCGCCGGCCCGGCCGCGGGGCATCCAGCTCACCGCCGCCAGCCTCGACGCGCCCCGTAGGCCAGCTCCTCCTGCGCCCAGCCCCACCGGTCCAGGAGCGGCGCCCGGCCCCGCCATGCGACCTCCAGGCGCTCCCACACGGCGTCGGACCGCTCCACCGAGCTCCAGCCCAGGACCTCGCCGCAGATCTCCGCCGCGCGCTCCAGGCAGGCGGTGCCGGCACAGGGGCCGGCGGCGAGACCGACGCGGCGGAAGGCGTCGGCCAGGCTCGTCACCTGCTCGGTCGCGCAGGCATGGGCCAGCTCCGCCTCGGACAGGAATTCGCAGCGGCAGACGACGCGGCGGGCTTCCCCCCGCCTCTCCTCGAGCAGCGCGACGACGCCGTCCCCGTGGCGCTCGCGCAGCCGGGCCGCGACCAGCTCGGGGACGCCATAGGCACGCGCCAGCTCGGCCGCCGGGGGCGCTTCACCCGCCGCTCCGGGCAGCGGTGTCGTCGCCGTCCGCGAGGGAGGGGACGCCTGGTCCAGACGGGAGCAGACCAGGTCGGCGGCCTCCTCCGCCATCAGCCGGTACATGGAGAGCTTGCCTCCCAGCACCGAGATCAGGCCGGGGGCGCCGGCCGGGCCGTGGTCGACCACCTCGTGGCGGCGTGAGAGGTCGTCCTCGTAGCGCCGCCACTCGAAGAGCGTGGGACGGACGCCGACCGTGGCCCGGACCGGCCGGTAGCGCCCGATCGCGGGGAAGCTGCGGGCCATGCCCTGGACCAGGTAGGCGACTTCGTCCTCGAGCACGGGTACCGCGTCGAGGTCGCCGTAGTAGTCGTCATCCGTCGTGCCCAGGATCGAGATCGGGCCGTGCGGCACCAGGATCAGCTCGCGGCCGTCGATCGCCTCCGACGAGATCGCGTAGTTGGACACCCGGCGGTCGTAGACGATGTGGATCCCCTTGGCGGGACGGAGGTCGATCCGGACACCGGCCATCGTCCCCACCCGCGGCGCCCATGGCCCGGTCGCGTTGACGACGGCAGCCCCCAACGCGTCGCAAACGGCCCCGCCCTGCCGGTAGCGCACCCCGACCACGCGGGCGCCGTCGCGGAGCAGAGACACCACCGGCGAATGGTTGGCGGCCACCGCGCCGTGGTTCCGGGCGTCGAGGACGTTGGCCCAGACCAGCCGGTGCGGGTCGACGCCCCACTCCTCCATGGTCAGGGCACCCAGCAGCCCGTCGGTCAGGCCGGGCTCGAGCCGCCGCGCCTCCTCCGGTGCCAGCCGCCGGTGTGGATGCGAGTGCTTGAGTGGCTGGAACCGGTCGTACACCTCCATCGCCGTGTCCATCTGCTCCAGCCCGTTGCGGTCGCGGGGGAGCACCGGCAGGAGGAAGACGCAGCGGTGGACCAGATGGCGGGCGATGCGGACGATGTGCCCCGCGTCGACGCAGCTCAGTCGCGTCGTCTCCCAGTCGAAGGTGAGGTAGCGGGGGCCGCCGTGGATCATCCAGCTCGAGGAACCGGAGGTGCCACCGCCCCAGTCGCCCTTCTCCAGCAGCAGAACCGACCGGCCGCGGAGAGCGAGGTCCCTGGCCACGCCGGCTCCGGTCACGCCGCCGCCTATGACGATCGCATCGTAGGTCGCGGCCATGGCGCAATCATGGCTCAGCGCGGCCCGCGATCCACGTCGCATCCGGCTCCGGCAGCGCGATCGCGGCCGGCGTCAGTCCCTGGCCGCGTGCTCCTTCTGGAAGGAGTCGATCAGCGGCTTGGCGAGGTGGGCGGGTACCTCCTCGTAGTGGGAGAACCCGGCCGTGAAGGAGCCACGGCCCTGGGTCATCGAGCGAAGGTCGAGGGCGAAGCGCTGCATCTCCGACTGGGGCACGTGAGCCTTGATGACCTGGTGCTCGCCGTCCATCTCGGTGCCGGAGATCCGGCCTCGCTTGGCGTTGAGGTCGGACATGATGTCGCCCAGGTATCGCTCAGGCACGCGGACCTCGACCTCGTCGACCGGTTCCAGAAGGACCGGATCGGCGTCGAGGGTGGCGTGGCGGATGGCGATCGATCCGGCGATCTGGAAGGCCATGTCCGAGGAGTCCACGGTGTGGTACTTCCCGTCGACCAGGCGGACCCTGATGTCGACCATCGGGTAGCCGGCGACGATGCCGTGCGACATCGCCTCCTGCACGCCCTTCTGCACCGAGGGCCGGAAGTTGTGGGGGATCGATCCGCCGAAGATCTTGTCCTCCCAGATGAAGCCCTCGCCGCGTTCGACCGGCTCCACCTCGATCTGGCAGATGCCGTACTGGCCGTGGCCGCCGCTCTGCTTGACGTGGCGGCCCTCGGCGCGGCTGGATCCCCGCACCGTCTCCCGGTAGGGGATACGGGGGAGCTCGGTGGTGGCGTCGACGCCGTACTTGCGCTTCAGCTTCTCGAGGACGACGTCGACGTGGACGTCGCCGAGGCCCCTGACCAGGAGCTGCTTGGTCTCCTCGTTGCGCTCGATGTGGAGGCTGGAATCCTCCTCCACCAGGTGCGCGAGGCCGGTCGAGATCTTCACCTCGTCGCCCCGGGACTTGGGGAAGATGGCGAGCGCGTAGCAGGCCAGCGGCGCCGCCGACGCCGGCGCCGAGACGCCGTTGGAGCCGAGCACGTCGTTGGTGAACGTGTGCACGAGCTTGGTGACCGCGCCGATGTCGCCGGCCTCCACCCGCTGAGCGTTCTCGTGCTCCTTGCCCTGGGGGTAGAAGAGCTGGCCCAGTCGCTCGGTGGTGCCGCGGCCCGGGTTGGCCAGCTGCTGGTCGGAGCGGACGGTGCCGCTCAGGACCTTGAAGTAGCTGACCCGGCCGACGAAGGGGTCGGCGGTGGTGTTGAAGACGAAGACGCTGGGGTCGCCGTCCGCCCTGACCTGGGGCGGCGGCAGCAGATGGGTCATGGATCGGAGGCAGGCCCGCACCCCGACCAGGGTCGTGGGCGAGCAGGCCAGCACCGGGCACACCTTGCCGGCGGCGACACCCTCGCGCAGCCCGCGTTCGATCTCCTCCTCGGTCAGCGTCCCCTCCTCGAGGTACTTCTCGAGAAGCTCGTCGTCGCCCTCGGCGGCCGCCTCGGTCACCTGCTCGCAGCGCTCCGCGACCAGCGCCTTGAGCTCGTCGGGCACCGGGATGTCCTCCTCGGTGCCGTCCGGCTTGCTGCGGTGGGCGGTGCCGTTGAGCAGGTCGACGACCCCTTCGAAGCCGCCGGGGCCGCTCAACGGCAGGTGCAACGCCACCGGCCTCGGGTTGAAGCGCTCGCGCAGGCGGTCGACCGTGGCCAGGAAGTCGGCGTTCTCCTTGTCCAGCTTCGTGACCACGATCAGGCGCGGCGTCGACCGCTCGGAGAGGCGGTCCCAGGCGAGCTCGGTGCCGACCGCGATGTCGGTGCCGGCGCTGGCGACGAGGAGCGCGCCGTCGGCGGCGCCGAGGCCGGCCACGACCTGACCGGCGAAGTCGAAGAAGCCGGGGGTGTCGAGGAGGTTGACCTTGACCCCTTCGAACTCGAGGTGGCCGACCGCCAGATTGATCGAGATGCGGCGGCGCTGTTCCTCAGGCTCGAAGTCGAGCGCGCTCGTGCCCTGCTCTGTCGCTCCCATCCGTGGGATGGCGCCGGCGGCGAACATCAACGCCTCCGCCAGCGTCGTCTTGCCATCGTGGGAGTGACCGAGGATGGCGACGTTCCTTACCCGCTCCGGGCCCTCTTTGGGCACGATCCGGAGTGTACACCCGAACCGGCCGGTATCATGACGGGTTAACGATGCCGAGCAGCACCAAGCGGAACGCCACCGTCGAGGAGATCCTGGCCGCCGTCGAGACGGCGAAGGAGCGGGTCATGGCCGACGAGGTCAAGTCCTACACCAAGCTGGGAATCCCCAAGGCCATGGCCTATCAGATGGTCGCCAGCCGCTTCCGCCAGAAGTCCGCGGACGACGATCCCGATCCGTTCGAGGCGACCACGCAGGAGGGATGGGACGGCTGACGCCGGCCCGCTGAAGCAGCAGTCCCGGTCCTGACACCCGCGGCGACGCGGCGTGCAAGACTCTTGATCAGATGCCAAGGCGCCGCAGGGGCTCCGCACGTGCGCGCCGTCTCGCCCGGGTGCTGCACGTCCTCTCCCTGGTGATCCGCGACCCCGGGATCGGCCCGCTCGACCTGGCGGGCCGGGTGGGCGTCTCCGAGCGCACGCTTTTCCGCGACCTGAGCCGCCTCCGCCGCTGGGGCTACGCCATCGTCCACAGCGACGGGTACCGGCTGCAGGAGTCGCTCTGGCTCGACGACGGAGCCGGTCCGCAGGGCCTGGCCAGCGCCTATCGCGAGCAGGTGCGGCTGCTGGAGGAGGAGGCGCCGGGCCTGGCCGAGGGCGTCATCGCCGATGTCGACGCCGAGGCGCCGGCCGCGCTGGCCGGCCTCTTCGCCGCCGCCATCGAGCGGCACCTCCCGGGGCGCATGCGAGACTGAGGCCGATGACCACCCCCGCACCACTGCTCCTCGCTGCCGGCGGCGATCACGATCCCGAATTCCGGTACGCGTGCAGGTTCGGCGTCGAGGACGGTCTCTACCTCCGCTTCGGCGCCGGGGACGACCTGCTGGTGGTGTCGATCCTGGAGCTGGAGCGGGCCAGGTCGGAGGGCCGGGCGGCGCGCATCGAGGAGGCCGGCTCGCTGGGCTGGCGCGACCAGGCCGACCGGCGCATGGCCTGGGCCGAGCTCGCCGCGCGGCTGATCCAGGAGCGCGGCGGCCCCCGGGCGCGCATCTCGCCGAGCCTGCCCGCCGGCCTCTACGAGGCGCTGCGGAGCGCGGGTCTGGAGCTCGAGATCGTGCCCGACCTCTTCATCGAGGAGCGCCGGCGCAAGGACGACCGGGAGCTGGAGTGGGTCGCCCAGGCTCAGGCCGCGGCCGAGGCGGCGACGCTGGAGGTCATCCGCGAGGTGGCGGCCGCCCAGATCCTGGACGGCGTCCTGCTGCGCGACGAGCGGCCGCTCACGTCGGAGTGGCTGATGGCCAGGGCTCAGCAGGTCCTGATCGAGCGGGGCTGCATCTGCGAGCAGATGATCATCGCCGGCGGCGAGCGCTCCTCTCAGCCGCACTTCCGGGGCCAGGGCGAGCTGCGGGCCGGGGAGCCGATCGTGATCGACATCTTCCCCCGCCACCAGGCCAGCGGCTACTGCGGCGACCTCACCCGGACCGTGGTTCCGGGCGGAGCCTCGGAGCTGCTCCAGCGCATGCACGGGGCCTGCCTGGAGGCGCTGGAGGTCGGACTCGGCGCGATCGCCGCCGGTGCCGACGGCAGGGACGCGCACCGGGCCACCTGCCAGCGGCTGGTCGACCGGGGCTTCGGGACGACGACGTCCGGTCTGGAGGGCGAGGCCGACGGTCCCGGCATGATCCACTCCACGGGCCACGGGGTGGGCCTGGAGGTGCACGAGGCCCCGCCGCTGCGAAACCTCTCCTTCCAGCTCGCCCCCCGCGACGTGGTGACGGTCGAGCCCGGCCTGTACCAGGCGGGGGTCGGCGGCGTCCGCGTCGAGGACCTGGTCGTCGTCGCCGCCGGCGGCTTCGACAACCTGACGAGCCTGCCCAAGAGCCTGGACCCGGCGGACTACCTCTGAGGGGATCCTCGGGACAACTGCCCAGAACGCGGGACGAAACTCCCATGGCAGGTCCAGGCCCCGCCCCGCACACTGCGGACGTGCGACCGCGGAAGGACGGGGGTGGGTTCCTCGTTGCGGTTGGTGTGCTCGGCCTGTTGCTCTCAGCGGGCATGACGGTCGAGCTGGTGCATGCTGGGGTAGCTGGTTCCGCTGGTACGGTCGACCCCTTCGGGTCGGTTCAGGCGACGCCGGCGGTGACGACCCACTCCTCGCAGGCAGCAGCGACCACGCCGCCGGAGGAGCCCGCACGGGAGGCAAGTCTGCAGGGGCCGTCCCCAACGCCGGGCGATGCCGGCGGCAAGGACCTGGGTCCGACCACGGCGGTCGGACCGACGCCGGTCGAGTCGCCGCGGCCCTCGCCGGCGGCGACCCCTCAGCCCGCTCCCGAGGTGATCGCCGGCCCCCGGCAGTGACGGCCACCTTGATCGGGCTTCTTGTGGAGACTGGCTTGGCAGAATACGATGCTCGCGGTGAACGAGGATAGCCTCGGTCAACGCATCCGCCGCCTTCGCGTCGAACGAGGATTGAGTCTGGCGCAGGTCGCGGATCAGGAATTCAGCAGGGCGTTCCTCCATCAGGTCGAGATGGGGAAGAGCAATCCCTCGATCAGAGCGCTGCGGCACATCGCCGAGCGGCTCGACACCACCTCCGACTACCTGCTCGGAGGCGAGGACCGGTTCGCCCGGCGGCGCCTGCTCCTGGAGTCGGCTCGGCTGGCTCTGGCCAAGGGCCGGCCGGACCGGACGCTGTCGACGCTCGAGCCGCTTCGCGACACCGAGGCCTGGCCCCTGGGAACCGACGTCCGGCTCTGCATCGCGGCGGCGCTGATCGCGCTCGGGCGCGGCCAGGAGGCCGACCGCATGCTCGACGCCGAGTCCCAGGTCGTCGAGGCCAGCGGCGACGCCTGGCGGCGCGAGGAGCTCGCCGCCCTGCGGTCGGGCCGGTCACGCCCGCGAAGCGCGGCCGCACATGAGACGGCGGCGGCCGCCGCCGCCCGGCGGGGCGACATCGAGAGCGCCCTCGAGCACCTGGTCACGGCCAGGGTGAGGCGGGAGACGCTGGGCATCGCCGAGCCGGGCGCCGCCGGCCCGAGCCGCCCGCGTGCTGGGAACGAGGTCGAGATCGACCGCTGATCCGGTCCCGGTCGGTCAGCCGCGGACGGCGGTGATATACCGCCTCGCCGAGCGCTGGACGGCGGTCGCCGCGTCCTCCGGCACGATCCTGCCCGCGAAGGCGCCGTAGAGCCGGTCGTAGGGCAGCGGGCGCACCGCCTCGGCGATCCGCTCCACCGCCTGCGCCCCGAGCGGGACCAGGTTGGGGTAGCTGTACATGAAGCTCACCCAGCGGCTGTCGGCGACCCCCTGGATGGTGTCGCCGCTGAGGAGCACGCCCCTGCCCTCCGCCCCCGCCGGCCAGTGCAGCACGGACGCGCCCGGGAAGTGGCCGCCGGTGTTGACCAGCGTCACCCCCTGCTCGAGCTCCTCCCGCTCACCGTCCCAGAAACGGATCGAGGGGTGGGGCCGCTGCACCCACTCGGCGTCGTCGCGGTGGATCAGGACGGGGGCGTCGAAGGCCTTCGACCAGTCGACCATGGTCGTGTAGTAGTGGGGGTGGGAGAAGGCGATCGCGGACAGCCCGCCCAGCGCCCGGATCACGGTGACGGTGGCGTCGTCGAGCAGGGCCAGGCAGTCCCAGAGCACGTTGCCGCGGTCGGTGCGGATCAGGAAGGCGCGCTGGTTGATGGCGAAGCCCGGCACCGTCATGAGAGAGAGCAGGTTCGGCTCGTGCTCGTGGATCGCGTTGTCGTGGCCCTGCCGGAGATCCTCCAGCGTCGTCCAGCGCTGGCCCCCGGCGCCGATGTACTGGCGCTCGTCATCGCAGATCGGGCAGCGCTCGGGAGGCGAGTCGGAGGGGGCGTACTGGGTGCCGCAGGTGGCGCAGAGGTAGGCCGTCATTCTTCCGTCTCCACAAGTCGGCGCCGGACCGCGAGCACCGCCGCCTGGGTCCGGTCGACCGCGTCCAGCTTGGTCAGGATGTTGCTCACGTGCGTCTTGATGGTCTTCTCCGTCACCTCGAGACGGCGGGCGATCTGCTTGTTGGCGAGGCCCTCGGCCATGAGCCTCAGCACCTCCGTCTCCCGGGGCGTCAGGGTCCGCGGCTTCGGCATGCTGGCCCGGCGCATCAGCCGGCTGGCGACGTCGGGGTGGAGCACCGGCCGGCCGCGGTGGACCTCGCGGATGGCTCCGGCCAGGCTCTGCGGGTCGACGTCCTTGAGCAGGTAGCCGGCGGCGCCGGCGTCCATCGCCGCGAAGACGTGTACGTCCTCCATGAACGTGGTCAGGACCAGGACCCGGACCTCCGGCGCGCGCTCGCCCAGCTCGCGGATGGCGGTGATGCCGTCGCCGTCGGGCATGACCAGGTCCATCAGGACCACGTCCGGCCGAAGGCGCGGGATGTCGTCCATCGCCTGCAGGCCGCCCCCGGCCTCGCCGACGACGGTGATGTCCGACTGCAGGTCGAGAAAGGCGCGGAGGCCGCGGCGGACAACCTCGTGGTCATCGACCAGGTAGACGCGGACCGGCCCCCCCGGGCTCGGGGCGACGGTCATGCCGACCGCTCTCCGCGATCGCTGCGGGCCACGCGGATCCGCACTGTGCAGCCCCTCCCGGGCCGGGTCCGCAGCTGGAACCGGCCGCCGACGGAGGCGGCCCGCTCGCGCATGCCGGCCAGGCCCATGCGCCGCTCCGTGTGTCCGATCGCCTTGGGATCGAAGCCGGGGCCGTCGTCGGAGATCTCGAGCAGGACGCTGTCGGCCTCGCAGCGGGCGCTGACCCGGAGCGTTGCCCCGGGAGCATGGCGGAGCGCGTTGTGCAGGGCCTCCTGGGCGATGCGGAAGAGCGCGTGCTCCTGGTCCAGGCTGAGCCCGCCGCACTCCTCGATATGGCTCTCGATGGCGGTCTGGTGCAGTCGCTGCAGGCCCAGCACGTGGTCGACCAGGGCGCCGTGGAGGCCGTCGCGCTCGAGCGTCTTGGGGCGCAGCTCCTGGACCAGCGAGCGCATCTCCTGAAGCGCGTCGGAGGCCTGCCGCTCCAGGTCCTCGAGCACGGCCCGGCTCTCCTCGTCGGATGCCCGGAGCGCGCCGGCCCTGGCCTCGAAGACCATGCTGAAGAGGGTCTGGGAGACGGAGTCGTGCAGCTCCTGGGCGACTCGCGCGCGCTCCTCCAGGAGGAGGACCTCCTGGGATCCGGCGTAGAGCCGGGCGTTGGCGATGGCGACGCCGGCGTAGCGAGCCAGCAGCTCGACCAGCTGCTGGTCGTCCTCGGTGAAGCCCCCTGCCCGGTGTCCGGCCAGGTAGAGGTTGCCCAGCACTTCACCCCGGTGGCGGATGGGCACGCCCAGGAAGTCGCGCATGTCCGGGTGGTGGGCCGGGTACCCGCTGAAGCGGGGATGCTCGGCGATGTCGTCCATCCGAATCGCCTCGCCCGCCTCGAGCAGCTCGCCGAGGACGCCGTGGCGGCGGGGCAGCGCGCCGATGCGGGCGGCCTGCTCCTCGGGGATGCCCACCGTCAGGAAGCGGTGGAAGCCGCCCCGGCCGTCGGGTACACCGAGCGCGGCGTACCGGGCCCTGACCAGGGTCCTCGCGCTCCCGACGACTCGGCGGAGGACCTGGTCGAGGTCGGGATCACCGGCCAGCGCCAGCAAGCGGACGGCGTGTCCAGCCAGCCGGTCGGCTCTTCCGCGCGTCTCCATCCGCCTCTACCTTGGCACGACCCAACCCGGATCGCGCAGCGTGGTCGGTCAGTTCGCGGATCCTTTCCAGGCTCCTGATCATGGCGAAGTGGGTCATCGTGTCCATACCCAGATCGTCCCGCCGTCGCCCCCGTCCCGGCATCGGGCACGAGCCCGGTGACGGCCTCGGTCGTTCGACCGAGGCCAGCCCACGCTACCGATCTCGACCGTTGAGCTATCTGGGATTCGATGACCCTAGATCTGGAAGCTTATCCACAGAGTGGGTACAAGATGTTGATATCTAGAAGCCGAGCGTGCTGCAATGCGGAACCGCTGGAGCAGGCGTCGCATCGGAGGGTTCGTGCTCGGGGTCGACGGGCGATGAGGACGCCCGGCCGCGGCCGGACGCCGCGGCCCTCCGGCCCCTTCTCGCGCCGGTCTACGCTGATTGAGGCGATCGCTTGCGCATCGCCACCGGAAGGGGTTTCCTCCCCGCCGGAACCGAGCTCAGGAGGTGCAGAGAGCGTGACGTCCACGAACGAAGCGGCTGCCGTCCTCGCTCTGGAGCAGCTGCTCGACGCCGCCCAGCGGGGCGACCGATCGCTCGCCGAGCGGATCCCTGCGGCGATGGCCGGCCCCTCGGGGCCGAGCCTGGGGCCGAGCGCGGCGGTCTGGCGCGAGCGCTTCCTCTTCGCCGCCAGCAGCCCGATGCCGCTGACCGTGACGGTGGACGAGGGGACGCCGGCGGCAATGTCCCGCGTCGATGGGACCGACCTCTGGTATCGGGTCGAGACGCTCGCCCTGGGCGCGACCCACAACTACCTGATCGAGGCCGGCGACGGACCGCTGGGAGGTCCGCGCACGGTCGCCGGGTACGGCGCCGGTAGCTACCCGATCGCGGGGGCGCCCTCGGGCTCCCTCTCCGAGATGCGGACCATCACGAGCCGCGTCTACGACGGGGCCGAGTCCCGCTGCTGGGTCTACGCCAACCCCGGTATCGACACCGCCCGTGGAGCGCCGGTGATGGTCTGGCTGGACGGGCAGGGCCTGGTCGGCAGCGCCGGCGTGCTCGGTATGCGCATGCAGGTCGCGACCGACAACCTGGTCCATCAGGGCCTCATCCCGCCGATGGTCCACGTCCTGCTCGCGCCGTCGACCGGCGGCACCCGTCCTGAGGCACAGCCGGACGAGAACGGCGCCACGGCCATGCGCAGCGTGCAGTACGACACGGTCAGCGACGAGTTCGGCCGCTACCTCGTTGAGGAGGTGCTGCCCGAGATCGGACGCGATCTCCCTCTCCGGGGGGACGCCTACTCGCGCGCGATCGCCGGCGAGTCCTCCGGTGGCATCTGCTCCTTCAAGGTCTGCTGGTTCGTCAACGACCAGTTCAGCCGGGCGCTGTCCGGGATCGGGAGCTTCACCGCCCTGCAGTGGCATCCGGAGCGGCACCTCGACGGCGGCAACATCTTCCCCTTCCTGGTCCGGCGCGAGGAGCGGCGAAACATCAGGATCTGGCTCTCCGACGGCATGAACGACCTGGACAGCGACAGCGGCCGCATCGGCATGGCCGGCAGCTGGCCGCTGGCCAACATCCAGATGGCGCAGTCGCTGAAGGTCCAGCTCTACGACTTCCACTTCCGCTACGGCACCGGATACCACAGCGCCGCCCAGACGGCGCTCGACCTCCCCGAGTCGCTGCCCTGGCTGTGGCGCGGGTACGATGCCGAACGCGATGGCGAGGTCTACGAGCAGGAGGCGGAGGAGAGGAGCAAGCCCCTCTACCGGGTCCAGATCGTGAACCGGGACGCCTGGTAGGGGCGGGTCAGCCGGGAGAGGCGACGCCGGCCCTGAGCCAGGACAGCACGGCCTCGACGTCGACCGGGCCGGAGGTGTCGAGGCGCAGGGCCGGTCCAAGACCGAGCGGCTCGATCAGAAGGGCCGACTCGCGGATGCGGCGGAGGATGTTCTCGTCGGGCGGTTGGTGGCCGGGGTGACGGACGCGTTCGGCGTAGCGAGCGACGGCGACCTCGCCCGGACAGTCGCAGAGCACCTCCATGACCCTCGCCGTCCCGGACCGGGCCAGGCCCGCCCTCGCCACCTCGACATCGCGGCGGGGATCGATCCAGATGTC
Source organism: Candidatus Dormiibacterota bacterium (assembly GCA_036272915.1). Lineage (GTDB taxonomy): Bacteria > Chloroflexota > Dormibacteria > Dormibacterales > Dormibacteraceae > DATAXV01. Next base: position 7,227 of record DATAXV010000018.1, on the reverse strand, counting down.
GACCACCGCGCCGCGCGGGCAGTGGGGCAGGAGCGACCAGAGCACCTCGGCCGAGGCCGCCCCGAGCCGCAGCGCCCACTCCCGGTCGGCGATGCCGAGGGCGTCGAAGAGCGCCTCCTTGACCACGTCCTTGGAGAGGAGTGGGAGACCCAGCGCCTCGCAGAGGGGCCGCGCCAGCGACGACTTCCCCGACGCCGGCACGCCGGTGACGAGGACGACCAGGGCGGGACCGCCCGTCCCCGAGGTCAGATCGGAGGCCACTTGAGGCGCGTGTAGAGCTCGAGGGCCGGAGCCAGCAGGGGCTGGAGCTGGCCGAAGAGGATCAGGCCGCCCATGGCCAGGAGCAGAACGCCGCCGCCGGCGTTGATGGCGCGGCCGTGGCGAGAGAGCCATGAGGTCACCCCGCCGACGCGATCCATGAGCAGCGCCATGAGCAGGAAGGGGATGCTCATGCCCAGCGAATAGAGGAGGAGCAGCCCGGCCCCCGACGCGACCGTGCCCTGGTCGGAGGCGAGGACCAGGATCGCTCCCAGCACCGGCCCCACGCAGGGCGTCCAGCCGAGGGCGAAGGCGAGGCCGAGAAGGAGAGCGCCCCCCGGTCCCGGCCGGACCCGCTCGAGCAGCGGGCGGCGCTCCCTGATCATGAAGCGGGGACGGGCGAGACCGAGGACGAACAGCCCGAGCAGGATGATCGCCACTCCGGCGACGCGGTCGAGCAGCTCGCGGTGGGTGAGGAGCAGGCTGCCCAGCCCCGAGGCGACGGCGCCGAGCGAGGTGAAGACGATGGCGAAGCCGAGGACGAAGAGCCCGGCGGCACCCACTGTCCGCCCCCGGGCGGCGCTGACGCCGGTCATGAACCCGAGGTAGCCGGGGATCAGGGGCAGCGTGCACGGCGAGCTCACCGAGAGCACGCCGGCGGCGATGGCGAGGAGGGGCAGGAGCGGGGTGTGCACGTTCGCGCCGAGACTACCAGTGGGCCGATCTGGCCGGCCGCCGGAGAACGGGTTCCTTGACGGGCTTAATCGATTGCGCAACCCTGTCAGGGGACAGGGCGGTGACGACGGTGGGCCGTCGGGCGACCGCGGGAGTGTTCGCTGAGGGGAAGGAGGGAGGCGAGGTGGAGGGGTGATTTCGCGTTGGGATGCGGAGGTCTCTCCGGCGGGCGGGAGTGGCGGCGGCGGGTACCGCGCTGGCCGCCTGCGGGGACTCGGGAGGGTCGCCCCACGGCGGCGCGTCGCTGAGCGCGAGTGGCCTCGACACGGTGCCGATCGAGAAGCAGGACCTGGTCCCGGAGTCGGCCCTCGGCCACTCCCCGCTCCGCTTCCTCCACGCCGGGCTGGAGGTCGGCCCCGGCCTGGCCGAGACCTGGTCGGCGAACGCCCAGCTGACCACCTGGACCTTCCGCTTCCGCAGGGGCCTCTGCTGGTCGGACGGCCATCCCTGGACGGTCGACGACGTCCTCCTCTGGTGGGAGGACGAGGTCATGGAGCCGGCCCTCGGTCAGGTCCCGCCGCAGGAGTGGCGCTCGGGGAAGGGCACGCCCGCCACCCCGAGGAAGGTCGACGAGCACACGCTGGAGATGAGCTACGACTCGCCGACGGCTCTCTGCGCCGACTACGCCGCGGCCTGGGACCCAGCTGGATGGACCCCAAGCACTGCATGTCCCAGTTCCACATCAAGTACAACCGTGGCCCGGGCAACGTCCCCCTTCGCGAGCAGCCGCCGCTGCACGGATTCACGAACACCTGTGCACTTCCCCAACCCGGCACCTACGAGCCCGAGAGCCACTTCGGGCGGAACGCCGACCAGCACTCCTGATCCTCACCCTTCCCGTTTAACGCCCACCGTCCGGAGGCCCACCCGCTTCCGGCGGTGGGCCCCGACGTCGTAGCCTCTAGAACCGAGATGGCATTGCCGACGCTAGCGTTCGGACGAACTGGCCACGAGAGCACGCGGATCCTGTTCGGGGCCGCTTCTCTCTCCGATGTCACCCAGGAGGCGGCCGACCGCACCCTGGAGGTGCTCCTCGAGCACGGCGTGAACCACATCGACGCGGCCGCCTCGTACGGGGAGGCGGAGCTGCGAATCCGGCCCTGGATGCGCGAGCATCGCAAGACGTTCTTCCTCGCGACCAAGACCGGCAAGCGGCGCAAGCAGGAGGCCAGGGAGGAGCTGGAGCGCTCGCTGGAGCGTCTCGGCGTCGATCAGATCGACCTCTGGCAGCTGCACAACCTGGCCGACCCCATCGAGTGGGACGTCGCCCTCAGCACCGGCGGTGCCCTCGAGGCCGCGGTTCAGGCCCGCGAGGAGGGTCTGATCCGGTTCATCGGCGTGACCGGTCACGGCACCCAGATCGCCGCCACCCACCGCCGCAGCCTGGAGCGGTTCGACTTCGACTCGGTGCTGCTGCCCTGGAACTCGCTGATGGCCCGCAACGCCGCCTACGTCGAGAACTTCGAGGCGCTGACCAAGACCTGCGCCGAGCGCAACACGGCGGTGCAGACGATCAAGTCGATCGCGCTGCGTCCCTGGGGCGACCGGCCTCACACGCGGACCGTCTGGTACCAGCCGCTGGAGCGCCAGGAGGACATCGACCTGGCCGTCTGGTGGGTGCTGGGCAGGCCCGGCATCTTCCTCAACACGGTCGGCGACGTGAACCTGCTGCCGCTGGTCCTCGACGCCGCCCAGCGCTTCGAGCGCGCCTCCACCCAGGAGGAGATGGACGCGCTCATCGCGCGGACCGAGGCGGAGCCGCTCTTCGTCTGAGCGAGGCGATCGACACCCGCGCCGGCCTCAGCCCGGCGCGGGTGTCTCCCTTCTCAGGAGGGCGGGAACTCGATCAACCGCTCCGGGGTGATGCGGACGATCACCCGCTCGACCCCGGCCGGGTCCGGCGGCGGGTCACCGCCGCGGTACTTCAGGTTCAGCTCGCGGGGAAGCGTCCGGTCCGGATCGGCAACCAGCTCGGCGGTGCCCGCACCTCGACCGTGTGATAGGGGTCGTCGAGAGGGACAGGGTGACGCTCACCCGCGGGTCCCTGGCGAGGTTCCTGCCCTTGAGCCGGCCGGTCGTGGTCGAGAACAGGATCCGGTCGCCGTCCCGGCGGACCCAGACCACCGACGTCTGCGGGCTGCCGTCGGCGTTGATCGTGGCCACGGTCGCGAAGGTCCTCGCGTCGACGAGGCTCCGGGCGTACTCGTTCAGAGGGATCGGCATGACCTCCTCCAACGAGGGCCCAAGCGGGGCTATTCCGGGCCCGATCCGGTCACGTGGCCCATCGCCTCGGCCACGCTGAGCACCCACTCCGGGTCCCAGGCCAGGCTTCCCGACCGGAGGTCCGCGATCACGCCCCTGACCCAGCCCAGCTCGGCCTCGGTCATGACCCTCTGGTACTCGTCCTCGATCGTGAACAGGCGCGGCATCTCGATCCCCGGGTCCGACAGCTCGCCGAGCCGCTCGGTCAGGTGCCGTACGCGCTCCTCCAGCAGGTCACCGACCAGGTCCGGGGTGAACAGCGCCACCATCGACAGCGCCGCCGGGAAGTCGGGGAACTCGCGGGCCGGGGTGGAGATCATGGTCGAGAGCCAGAGCCGCAGCGTCCGGTCGCCCTCCTCCGTGATCGCGTAGACGGTCCGCTCCGGGCGCCCCTCGTCCCGCGCCGTCTCCCTGACCGCGATCAGGCCGGAGCGGCGGAGGCTCTCGATGGTCTGGTAGACGCTGTTCCGCCTGGCCACGTTGGCGATCTTGTCCTTCCCCCTCTGCTCGATCAGCTGCTGCATGCGGTAGGGGTGCATCGGGCCCTCCCAGACCAGGGCCAGCAGGACCATGGCCAGGGGCGACCTGGGGCGCGCGGGATCCGCCATCGCCATCACCGTACCTCGCTGAACCGCGACGTGGACATGATCGCCATGATATGTATAATCATTGCATGACTAAGGCCGGGCACGGTTTCGATTCCGCGGCGAGGAGATCGGCGCGGCCGGCCATCCATGGAGCGGACCGGCGTTCGAGGCGTGCAAACCAGACGCCGTCAGCTCCCTCACCTGATGGAGAGGACTCAAATGGCTACTCCGCGTCACCACGTCGTCATCATCGGCGCCGGCACCGGCGGGCTGTGCCTTGCCCACGGCCTCATTCGGCAGGGCATCGACGTCGCCGTCTACGAGCGCGACCGCACCCGGCAAGACGGGCTGCAGGGCTATCGCGTGGGCATCTCGCCCGACGGCAGTCGCGCTCTTCACGCATGCCTGCCGCCCGAGCTCTTCGCCACCTTCGTCGCTACCTGCGCCCGGCCGCCTCGCTCGCTGACCTTCCTCGATGAGCACCTGCACCCGCTGCTCGCGATCGGCGAGGAGGACGGCCTCCACGTCGGCAGCGACCCGGTCGACAGCGAGAAGTCGGTCAGCCGGATGACCCTGCGCCAGGTGCTGCTGACCGGCATCGAGGACATCGTCCACTTCGACAAGGTGTTCACTCGCTACGAGGTGGGAGCCGACGGGGCCGTCGAGGCCTTCTTCGAGGACGGCACCAGTGTCGTCGCCGGTCTCCTCGTCGGAGCTGACGGCAGCAACTCCCGCGTCCGCAAGCAGCTCATCCCCGAGGCCAGCGTGCACGACACCGGCATCGTCGCCATCGCCGGCAAGGTGGCCCTCGATGAGGAGGCCAGGGGCCTGGTCACCCCGCCCCTCCGGAACGGCGTGTCCATGGTCCTCGGGCCCAGCGGATACAGCGTGGTCTCCCACACCATGGAGTTCGGATGGGACGCCGACCACCGGCCCAAGGAGGGGATCGGCCGGACCGAGGCGGAGCTCATCGAGAAGTGGCCAGGCGCCCTCTTCGACAACACCGGCGACTACTTCATGTGGGGCTTCGGCTCCAGCCGCAAGCGGATGCCGGTCGACCCCATGCCGCTCCGCGGCGGCGACCTGATCGAGCTCGCGCTCCGGCTGACCCCGACCTGGCATCCGAGCATGCGCCGGCTCTTCGAGAAGGCTGATCCGACGGCGACCTTCCCGATCGCCATCCGCACCTCGGAGCCCGTCGCTTCGTGGAAGACAAGGCCGGTCACCGTGCTCGGCGACGCCATCCACACGATGACCCCGGGCAGGGGCGTGGGCGCCAACACGGCACTGCTCGACGCCCTGCTCCTGGCCCACCAGCTGGGCGAGGTCCATGAGGGCCGGCTGACCCAGCGCGAGGCGGTGGCCGCCTACGAGCGGTCGATGATCGAGTACGGCTTCGAGGCGGTGAAGGCCTCGCTGCGGCAGATGAACAGCGACGACCCGATCCACCACCCGGTGTGGGGAGGAGCCATGCTGGCAGGCTTCAAGACCATGCTCCGGGTCGCCAACGCGGTGCCGGCGATGAAGCAGCGGATGGCCAAGTCCGAGACCGAGCTTCGCGACCGGCACCGGCACGCGGCGCTGGCGGCGATCGGCGCCGGAGGTGAGCCGTCGCCGACGGGGGTGGCCACCTAGCGATAGGGACAGGAGGCCACCCGTCCGAGACGGGTGGCCCCTCGCCCGGGCCAGGACGCCATCGACCGGCACGACAAGGAGCGAAGAGAGAAGGAGGCCGCGGAACTCTTCCCGCCCCGGCCGGGTGCGCTGCCGCCGCCGGAGGCCCGCGGTTCATCGCCCGCAGCCGGGTTCTCGGCCCGCCTCGCTGTCGGATCCATCGCAGGCGAGCAGATCACCCGGGGGATGGGGATCGCCGTTCAGCCTGGGCCGGTGACCGAGCGGCGGATATCACCCCGGGCCGTCGACCGAGGGCCCCGCGTCGGCATCCAGATCCCGGCCGGCGCCATCGCGGGTGGCCTCGCTCCGCCTTCTCCGCCGCGCCGCCCTGATCCTCTGCCACGGCTTCCCTCGCGGTTCCGCTGTTGCGCAACGATGCTAGCAGACCCCTCCCGTATTGGATGTCCTCTCCACGTCCGTCGAGGGCGGAGCCCACTCCTCGTCCTCGACCACCGGACCGAATTCCTGGCCGCCCTGTGCGCGTTGCCGCGCAGTTCTGCCGGCCAGCCAGGCAGCAGCAAGCTCGGCCGCGGGATTCTTTCAGGCGAGTAGCAGGCCCTTGTCCGAACGGGTCGCGAGCCCATCACCGACCAGGGCGGCGGCGACCCGCGCCGCCCGATCCTCATCGCCCGGCCAGCCGCAGACGCCAGCCAGATCCTCATCGGCGACCGGCCCCCGCAGCAGAGCCCGCAGCAGCCGTGCCCTGCCCTGTCGGTCCGACCCCTCGAACCGGCTCTGCGGGCGGGTTCGGATGGCTGCCTGGAGCGACGGGTCGGGCCCTCCTCCCTGGCGCCAGGCGCAGAGTCCGGCGATCGGGCACTCCGAGCAGCGCTGCGTGCGGCGCCCACAGACCGTCGCCCCGAGATCGAGCATGACCTGGTTCCAGAGCCAGCCCCTCCCATCTGGCACCAGCTCATCAGCACGGGCCTGCATCTTCAGCCGGCCCATCGGAGACCCGTCGACACGGCTCAGGATCCTGGCGACGTTGACGTCGACGACACCGACATCGCCCTCGAAGGCGAAGGCGGTGAGCGCCCTCGCCGTGTAGGGCCCGATCCCCGGCAGCGCCTCCAGCGCATCGAGGTCGTTGGGGACGGTCCCATCGTGGCGCTCCGTCACCGCCTGGGCGATGCGGTGCAGGCTTCGGGCCCTCCGGTTGTACCCGAGTCCCTGCCACGCCTCGATGACCTCGCCCTGGGGCGCGGCCGCGCACACCGGGGCGGTCGGGAAGCGCTCGAGAAAGCGGCGGTAGGCGGGCACCACACGCGGCACCTGGGTCTGCTGCAGCATCAGCTCGCTGACGAGCACCCTCCAGGGGTCGCGGGTCTGCCGCCAGGGCAGCGCCCGCAGGTGCTGCTCGCCCCATGCGAGCACGGCGTCGCGCAGCGCCACGGAGGCGACCGGAGCGGAGACGGCCGCCCTGGCCAGGTCCTAGCCTCCGGGTGGGGGCAGATAGTGCGCGCCGACCACGGCCGTGCCCCGCTGTTCGATCAGCCAGGCCGAGGCCTTGGGCAGCTTCAGCTCGGCGACGGGCACGATGCCGTCCGCGGCCATGCGGCGCAGGATGCCGCCGATGACGTCGCCGTGGGAGCACAGGGCGGCGTTGGTTCCGGCCAGCTCGGCGAGCAGCTCCATCGCCCGGTCGGCGGACGCACCCTCCCCGAGGAGCGCCTCGTCCTCGAGTGGGAGGCCAAGACCCTGAGCCAGCGGA
>DATAXV010000017.1:0-10934 GCA_036272915.1 Candidatus Dormiibacterota bacterium | reverse complement strand
GGCCCCAACCACTTCGACGAGAGGCGACAACGCCAGTCTGCCCTCAACGCGGTGCGCCACCTCCAGCGGCTCGGCTACGACCTCACCATGGGCGAACTCGAACTGCGCCGCGCTACCGCGTAGGGGATTTTCTATGGAGGTGCGGGCGGCCCGTTGGAGGGGCCGCCGGGAAGAGGTCGGGGTTCGCGCCAGTCCGGCGCGGTGGTCGGGGCGCGGATGCGACCCCGACCCCGGCCGGGAGGCGCCCATCACCACCGTCCGCGAAGGCGGCGGCGCATCCAGATCAGCCGGCGGAGGCGGGCCCGTCGCATCAGCCGGAAAGCCCTGAACAGACCGAATCCGCGATACCAGAACACGTCCAGCCACTCCTTTCCACATCGTCCGGATTGATCCCAGGCGCTCTGATCAATGGAACGCAGCGGGGACATGGCCGGGTCCCCGGAATCCACGGACGGGACCTCCCCGCAGCGGGAGCAAGGGGAGAGCAGGGAGTCGATCGGGCCCGCTCGCGGTCTTCAAGCCGGTACCCATGGAACCGACATCTCGGGCAGGTCCGGCCCGTTCGTCGAGGCCGGTGTCCCAACCCCGCCGGTCAGCAGGCGGGAGGCATCACCCCGCCGCCGTCAGCTCGGCGAGCCGCGCCAGGTTGAGCAGCTGCCGCCGGGACATGACCAGGTCTCCGACCGAGAGCAGAGGCGCGACGACCCTTCCCTGGGCGACAACGACCTTGAGCAGCAACCGGGTGGCCTCGCCTTCAGGGACGAGCACGTAGGACATGATCGCCCCCATGATCTGCCCGGTCAGGTGCTGACCCGGCATCACCGCAAGAATGCTGCCGACCGGGCGACCTCGGGCCGTCGTGAACGGCTCTCCGGGTTCAGGATCAGGCAGATCGCGGAGCTGGCGGGGGGAACGGTGGCCGAGGTTGTCGATCCAGTCGTAGGAATACGGGCCGAGGCGGATCTGCGCCACCCAGCGCCATACATGACCTGCTTCGGCTCGCGCGGTGACGCCCCGCCAGACCTGCAGTACGGGTTCGGCGACAAGCTCGTCGCATGGATAGTGGCGCGCGACCTCAGGCGGCGAGACCCCCCAGCGGTCGCCGATCATGTGCGCCCTCCGAGCGAGTGTGATCTCAGCACGGCTCCAACTCCAATGGCCCACGAACGCCAGGCAGTCCGATCGGCCAGGCCTATCCGGACGGCATCACGGACGAGGTGGCGGTGCCTTTCCCCCGCGTCAGTCATGGCCACGAGTATCGCTTCCGCGCGCGGACGGAGTGCGGACGGTCGCTGAGCCTCGGCGCGGACGCGAGGTCAGATCCCGCTCTCGACCTCTCCCACCTCGGTATAGATGCGTGCCCGGCCACGGACCTTGATCATCGCCGTCATCTCCGTGAACTGGGCGATGAGCACCTCGCCGGCGGCCAATCGCTCGGAGTGATGGGAGCGGGTGTCGGGGCCTCGGGTCAGGCCCATGAACACGACCCCGTCCTCGAGGGCCTTGACCACGACGTACCGGCCGGAGATGTCGCGATCAGCCCTTTCCGTTTCGTCCATTGGACCTGCCATTGCCGTTACGGTAGCCGTTGCCGTTGCCGTTTGAGCTCGCGATCCGGGGCCTGACCATCTCCAGCACGGCGACCTCCTGTCCGAAGTGCGAATCGAAGGCCATCTTGATCGCGGTGTCGGCGGCGACCCGGAACTCCCGAGCCGGCTGGATGGTGACGACCTGTCCTTCGACCCGGAAGTGCAGGTAGACGTCGTCTTCGCCCGGGTGCTGCCTGAGCAGGCTCACCAGCTCGTCGACGACCTCCTGGCCCCGCTCCGGCACGTGCACGTGCAGCTGCTTCTTCCGCTCCACCGGCACGCACTCGGGGTCGTCGTAAACCCAGGCCATGTCGCACACCACCGTCGCCGGCTCCGACTCCTCGACCTCGGGCCCCGACGCCTCCTCCTCCTGAGCCCCGTTTCGCGGGCCGCCGCCGCGGGCCGCGTCGACCTTGCCCTGGATCACGAGCACCCGGTCGGGCTCGAAGAGCGTTCGGTACTGGTCGAAGGAGCGGGGAAAGAGGACGACGTCGATCAAACCGGTCAGGTCCTCGACGGTGGCGTAGGCCATGACCTGACCGCGCCTGGTCACGACGCGGCGGACCTCGCGGACCAGCCCGCCGACCCGGACCTCCTGCTCCTGCAGATCGGTGGTGATGTCGACGGCCTTGGCGTCGGTCAGCTGGGAGAGCTCGCCCTGGATCCGGTTGAGGGGATGGTCGGAGAGGTACAGGCCGAGCAGCTCCTTCTCGCTGCGAAGCTTCTCCTCGTCCGACATCGGCGTCGCCTGAACGGCGTACCCGACCGGCTCCTCGGCGGTGGCCTCGCCGCCCATCTCGAAGAGCGAGGTCTGGCCGGACTCGCGCTCCCGCCGGACCCGCTCGGCCCGCCGACGGACGACGTCGAGGTTGGCGAGGAGCTGGTTGCGCTCGCCGAAAATGTCACAGGCGCCGCTGCGGACCAGTGACTCGAGGGCCCTGGCGTTGACCTCCTGCATGCCCGTGATGCGCTCGCAGAGGTCCTCCAGCGACTTGTAGGGACCGCTCCCGAGGCGCTCGGTGACGATCTGCTCGACGGCGCTGCGGCCGGCGTTCTTGATTGCGGCCAGACCGAAGCGGATGGCGGTGTCGCCGGAGATCGTGAAGTCGATGCCCGAGTCGTTGATGGCCGGCGCGAGGATGTCGATGCTCCGCGCCTTGGCGTCGACGATCGCCGCCGCGACCCGGTCGCCGTTGCCCTGCATGTGGGTCAGCAGCGAGGTCATGTACTCGACGGCGAAGTTCGCCTTCAGGTACGCGGTCTGGTAGCTGATCATGGCGTAGGCCGCGCTGTGGGCCTTGTTGAAGCCGTAGCTGGCGAACCGGGCGATGCCCTCGAACAGCTCCTCCGCCTTGGCCTGAGTGATGCCGTTCTTGACGCACCCTTCCAGGAACTTCTCCTGCTGGTGCGCCATCTTGACCTTGTCCTTCTTGCCCATCGCCGAGCGCAGCGTGTCGGCCTCGGCCAGGGTGAAGCCGGCGAGGACGCGGGCCGCGTTCATCACCTGCTCCTGGTACACGAACACGCCGTAGCTCTCCTCGAGGATCGGCTCCAGCTTCTCGTGCGGGTAGGTGATCGGGATCTTCCCCTCCTTGCGGGCGATGTAGGCGGGGATGTCCTGCATCGGGCCGGGGCGGAAGAGGGCGACGGCGGCGGTGAGCTCCTCGTAGGTCCGGGGCTTCATCTCGTCCATCAGCCGCCGGAAGCCCGACGACTCGAGCTGGAACACGCCGTGGGTGTCGGCGGCGCAGATGAGCTCGAAGGCCTTGACATCGTCGGTGTGGAGCCGGTCGAGGTCGATGTCGATCCCACGGTGCTCCTTGACCAGGCGCAGGCAGGTGCTGATGATGTCCAGGTTCTGGAGGCCGAGGAAGTCCATCTTCAGCAGCCCGACGTCGGCGACCGCCTTGCCCGCGTACTGGGTGATGACGGTCTCGCGGCCGGGGCCGAACTGGATCGGCGCGTAGTTGACCAGGGGCTCGGGGGCGATGACCACGCCGGCGGCGTGGGTGCTGACGTTGCGCGACACGCCCTCCAGGGCGCGGCCCACGTCGACCAGCCGCTTGAGGTCGTAGGTCCTGCCGTCGGGACCGGTCTGCTGGCCGCTGTCGTAGGCGGCCTTGAACTCGGGGACCTCGCCGAGGGCGTCGTCCAGCGACTTGGCCCGACCCTGGTGGACGGGAACCAGCTTGGAGAGCCGGTCCGCCTCCTTGAGGGGGACGCCGAGGACACGGCCGACATCCCGGATCGCCGCCTTCGAGGCCATCGTCGTGAAGGTGGCGATCTGGGCGACGCGATCCTTGCCGTACTTCTCGGTGACGTAGCGGATCACCTTCTCGCGACCCTCCACCGAGAAGTCGCTGTCGATGTCGGGCATCTCGACCCGGTCGAGATTGAGGAAGCGTTCGAAGAGGAGTCCGTGGCGCAGCGGGTTGAGGTTGGTGATGCCGAGGCTGTAGGCGACGATGCTGCTGACCGCGCTGCCGCGCCCGGGCCCGGTGACGATCCCGTTGCTGCGGGAGAAGCGGAAGAAGTCCCAGACGATCAGGAAGTAGGTGGCGTATCCGGTCTGCCGGATCACCTCCAGCTCCATGTTGGCCCGGTCGATCGCCTCCTTCGGCGGGTTGCCGTCGAATCGCCACTTGAGGCCGTCCTCGACGACCTTGCGCAGGTAGGTATCGGCGCTGTACCCGTCGGGCACCTCGAAGGGCGGCAGGAGCGTGTGCCCGGTCTCGATCTTGAGGTTGACCTGGCCGGCCACCTCGAGCGTGTGGGCCAGGGCCTCGGGCATGTCGTGGAAGGTGCTCGCCATCTGCTGCGGCGTCTTCAGGTAGAAGTCCGAGGATGCGAAGCGCCAGCGGTCGGGGTCGTCGAAGTTGTTGCCGGTCTGGAGGCAGAGCAGCACGTCGTGGGCGTCGGCGTCGTGCTCGTGGACGTAGTGGAGATCGTTGGTGCCGACCAGGCGCAGGCCGAATTCGGGGGCCAGCTTCTTGAGGCCCTCGTTGACCTTCTCCTGCTCGGGGATGCCGTGACGCTGCACCTCGAGCAGGTACCGGTCGGGCCCGAAGATGTCGCGATAGGTCGCGATCGCCTCCCTGGCCCCGTCCACGTCGTCGGCGACGAGCTTCTGCGCGACCTCGCCGGCGAGGCAGCCGGAGAGGCAGATCAGCCCCTCCGAGCACTGGGCCAGCACCTCCCGGTCGAGGCGGGGCTTGTAGTACATCCCCTCCATCTGCCCGATGGAGCAGAGCTTCATCAGGTTCCGGTAACCCTGGGCGTCGGCCGCGAGCAGGGTCAGGTGATAGGGGTCCCGGTCGACCCGGCCCTCCTTGGAATGCCGGGATCGGGGCGCCACGTAGGCCTCGAAGCCGAGGATCGGCTTGATGCCCGCCGCCTTGCATGCCTTGTAGAAGGTGATCGCGCCGTACATGACGCCGTGATCGGTGAGCGCGAGCGCGGGCATTCCGAGCTCGGCCGCTCGCTGCACCATGCCGGAGATGCGGCTGGCACCATCGAGCAGAGAGAACTCGGTGTGGTTGTGGAGGTGGACGAAGGTGTCGGGGGCGTGTGGCATCCTTGGGAGCAAGTGACGGGTTGGCTTGGCGGGCCGAGGTCGATGATACTCCCCCCTCGGCGAAGGATGCCGTGCCTTGGATCGTCCACTCTTTGTCCGCGACGAACGGTCGCTCTGGCGATCTGAGAAGACCCCCTTCAGCGCGCAAGGCACCTGCGAGACATCCGTGACCGGGCGTTCTCGGGGCCCGCTCGACCACTGCCGAGCGACCCAGAGTACCCTCCGTCCGGGCGCGCCGCTACCCCTACCGGCCGACCGGGCTCAGGTTCGTTCGCCGGTTCGCCCGGCGCCGCCGCTCAGTTGTCTCCGTGAGCCCGCTGGTTGTCGTCCTCGAGTTGCCGCATCCGTCTCTGGGCACGCCCCTCCGAGCGGTAGCGCTCAGGCACCTCGAGCGTCTGATGCTGTACCAGCTCGCCGGTGGCCGTGTCCCTGATTACGAACAGGCCCCCCTCGCGTTCCAATGTGTATCTGTCCACGTTCAGTAGCCCCATTTCAATTCCTTGAGACAGATTCTTCGTGTAACGGGCCCCAAGTCACCATGGGACTTCCGTCCCTAGGACAGTCAGCGGGAGACCTCGGCCCACCCCCCCCGCCGTCATGGGCGGCTCGGGCCTTTCGCCCAGATCGGAGCCCAGGCTCCGTCTACGCGTTGACAGCAGCCACCGAGAATGGTCTTATTGAACCGATCGATTAATTAACGAGGTGGTTAATTCCTGTGGCGGACCGACTCAGCAGCACGTTCGCGGCGCTCGCCGACCCCACCCGACGGGCCATGCTGGCCCGGCTGGCGGAGGGCGAGGCCACGGTCACCGAACTGGCCCAACCGTTCTCGATCAGCCTTCCCGCCGTCTCCCGGCACCTGAAGGTCCTGGAGCGGGCCGGGCTCATCGCCCGCGGGAGGACCGCCCAGTGGCGCCCCTGCCGGCTGGAGGCCGCGCCGCTGGCCGGGGCGGCGGGCTGGCTCGAGCCCTACCGGGCGCTCTGGGAAAACAGCTTCGACCGACTGCGTGATCATCTCGCCGAAGGGCGTGGAGAAGACGATGACTGAACCGACGGTCCCGCACTGACCGTCGTCCGCGTCTACGAGGCGACCCGCGGTCGGGTCCTCTCCTCCTGGACCGACCCGGTTGTCAGCTGGCCGCCTGGCTCGATCCCCAGGCATTCACCGCCTCCGCCTGCGAGGCCGACCTCCGACCCGAGGGACCCTGGTCGGCGCGCCTTGGGACCGGACTCGGGGTCTCGACCTCCGGATGAGCCGCGTCTATCGCGAGGTGTCGCCTCCCGAACGCCTGGTCTTCACCTTCGCCTGGGACGAGCCCGACGGCAGACCGGGCCCGGAGAGCCTGATCACCGTGACACTGGCGGAGGAGGATGGACGGACCGCATGACCTTCCACCAGGGGGACGTTCGCGTCAGACGGGGAACGCACCGACCACGAGCACGGATGGTCGAGCACCTTCGAGGATCCGGCCCACCATCTGGCCCCGGCCTGACGGCGGCGGCAGGAGAACGCGGCGGCCCCACCCGCATCGCGTCGCGGATGAGCGGGGGCCGGCAGACGAACGGCAACCAGGTCAGGGAGCTGACGAGGTCCCGCGACGCGCTGGCCGCGCCGCGGTGGACGTTGGGAAGCGCTATCGCCGACGGGACCTGCCGGGCGGATGCGACGTCTCACCGTCCGCGCCCCGTCCGCCGTATCGGCCCATCCTTCGATCATGCCGTCGATGGGTCCGCGTCGCCGTACCAGCTCCCGGCTGGTGGAGATCGGACAGGCCCTCGCCCGACGGCCGGACGGGCCGCTGTCGATGGACGTGGTCCAGCGCATCGCCGATGACGTGCGCTGCGCCTTCGGCTGGGAGGCGAAGGCGGCGTCCCAGCTCTTCGAACCGGCCCAGCTCGAGAGCCTGACCCAGAAGACGATCAGCATCGGGGTCACCGGCGTCGTCACGGCCGCGATCCGTGACCAGCTCGAAGCCTGGGTGTCGGGGCCGCTCGAGTCGCCGGATCGGGCCGCACACAGGGATCGTGCCCGCCGCCAGGCGAGCGTCGCCGCCGACCTCGTGTACCAGGGCTACGCGTTCGAACGCGGATGGGAGTTCCCGATCTCCAGGCCGGGACACATGACCTGGGTCGACCTGTACGACGAGCACGGTCGTGAGGCCGGTGAGAGGGGGCCGGAGGTCGCCGGGCGGTGAATCGGCACTCCCGCGCCGACCGGCGCCTCGACGCTGAGGGGGTTCAGCGACTGGTCCAGGCGCCTCCGTTGACGGCGAGAACCTGGCCCGTGATCTGACGTGCCGCCGGCGAGGCCAGGAAGTGCACGGTCCCGGCGATGTCGCCCGGGGTGCACGGCCGGCCGGTCATCGTCGCCTCGACCAGGCCCTGCCGTCGCCGCTCGGTCATCCGATCCCGCAAGAACTCGGTGTCGATGTAGCCGGGGACGACCACGTTGGCGGTGACGCCCCTGGGGCCGAGCTGAGCGGCCAGGTCGACGTTCCAGGAGGCGAGCCCGGCCTTGGCCGCCCCATAGGCGCCGGCCCCCTTGTCGGCGGCGATGGAGCCGACGCTGACCACTGCCCCGCCCTCCGCCAGCCGCGCCTCGATCAGGGTCGTGGTCAGCACTGCGGAGAGCAGGTTGGCGTCGAGGTTGGCCCGCCAGGCGGCCGCGACCTGGCGGAGGTCGCGGGGCGACGGGCGATCGATGTCGGTGTTGCCCCCAGCGCCGTTGACGAGGATGTCGATCGATCCGGGTAGCGCCTCGCCGAGGCCTTCGACCTGCTCGGGATCGGCCAGGTCGCAGACCAGCGGGCAGACCTCCGAGCCAAGCTCCGCCGCCGCCCGCCGCAACGGCTCGACGCGCCTGCCCACGATCAGCACCCGGTCGCTGTCGGCGGCGAACGCTGCGGCGGCGGCCCGGCCGATGCCGGTGCCCCCACCGGTGACAAGAACCACTCGGGACATACCCACCTCCGCTACATTTAGACCTAAACGATATTACCGCGAGGAGCTCTGCGATGCTCGAGGACCATCTCTCCGAGGACGACCCGGTCGACGCCACCGCACTGGCCTGGATACGTGAGCGCCCGGGCACGCCGGTGGAGGGCATCGGCGTGGTGACGCGGATCTGGCGCCTGGCCAAGCTGCTCGGCGACGATCGCCGGCGGACGCTGGCCGCGGCCGGCGCGGACGCGGCCACGCTCGACCTGCTCAGCGTCCTCCGCCGCTCCGGCCCGCCCTACCGGCTGACCACCCGCGAGCTCGGTGAGAGGAGCAGGGTCACGGCCGGCGCGATCTCGCAGCGCGTGGCCAGGGCCGAGGAGCGCGGCCTCGTCGAGCGTGACCGGATCAGGGGCTCGCGCCGCGTCGAGGTGACCCTCACCCGCCCCGGCCACGCCCTGGTCGAATCGCTGGTCGACCGGGTCCTGGGCCGCGAGGCGGAGCTGGTCGCCGACCTCTCCGCCGAGCAGCGGCAAGCCCTCACCGAGCTGCTCAGGATCCTGCTCGACGACCTCCAGCGCCGGCTTGGGCCGGCCAGCTTCAGCCAGGTCGGCGCGGACTGACCTCGGGCAGCCGGGACCGGCTCAGCGCGAGCGGCGAGAGGCCCGACAGGCGGGTCACCTCCCTGGTCATGTGGGCCTGGTCGGCATAGCCGAGTTCGAGGGCCAGGTCCGCCAGCTCGAGCCCCTCCAGCCCGGCGTCGACGCGGTCCAGGAAACCGCGGAAGCGCAGCACCCGCTGCAGCGTCTTCGGCCCATATCCGACCGCGGTCTGGAAACGGCGGCGGAGCTGGCGCTCGCTCAGGTCGAGGGCGCCACCCAGCGCCTCGCAGCGGGTCCCGGGCGCCGAGAGGAGCCGGGCGCCGTGGGTGACCAGGGCATCGGGTGCCCGCGTCGAGATCATCCCCTCCACCGCGATGATCAGGCGCCGCAGCGCCTCGTCAGGAGCCAGCCGGCCGGGTAGGGTCCTGGCCGGGACGGCGTGGAGGTCGATCAGGTCGACCCGCCGGTCGCGGATCTCGTCGAGGGGCAGGCCGAGCCCGCTGCCGCCCGCCCCGGGCCGGAACCGGGCTCCGATCAGGACCGCCCCTGGCGGCATCGCGACCGGCGCCGGGCCGGTGTCGGGGCCGGCCACGTAGACGCCCACGTCGCTCTGCCAGATCACGTCCACGCAGGCATCGGGCAGGACCCGCACCGGCGGCGCCCCGCCCTCCGGTATCACCTGCGTCCAGAGGCAGCTCAGGGCCTCCTCCAGGCCTCGGGGCGGCGCCCACTCCCGGTAGGTGACCGCCTGGCTCATGCATCGAGTCTGCCACGGCCGGCGCCCCCCGGCTCACCTGGCCGCCCGCCGCTACTTCAGGACGTTCACCGCCCGGGCGATGACCAGGGCCACCGAGACCAGGGCCACCGTGGACTGGAGGAACATCAAACCCTTGGCCCAACGCGAGAGCGGCATCGTGTCGGTCGGGCTGAAGGCGGTGGCGTTGGTGTAGGAGACGAAGAGGTAGTCGAGGAAGGTGGGAGCCCAGTCCGGAGGCGCCAGCTCCGGCTCCTGCATCTGCGGGAAGAGGAAGTCCGGATAGGGGTCGAGCGCCTGGGCCCTCGCCGCCGGGCCGCCCCGGTCGAACTCCCAGTACCAGAGCCCGAAGACGATGATGTTGGTCAGGTAGATGGCGGCGCCGCAGCCGAGCAGGGCGACGGCATCGTAGCTGGCGATCCCGCTGTTGGTGATCAGCTCCTCGACGAGCAGCCCCGCCGACCAGGCGTTGGCGCCGCAGATGATCGCGACCAGGGTCAGGCTCATGATCCGGACCAGTCGCGAGCTCCGGTTGATCCGCTCCGGGTTGACGGCGATCAGGCCGGCGAGCACGATCGCCTCGAGCGCCGGCAGCAGCCAGCCCGGCTTGACGACCAAGCCCTCGGGGAGGGCCAGCTGCAGGACGATCGCGATGACGATCAACCCGGCAACGGGCAGGCGGTGCTCCCCCGCGGTCGCCCGACGCCAGGCGGGCAGGAGGCGTTCGCCGGCGTGCTCGACCGACTGCACGTCCCCGGCGAGGGTGCGCTCCAGGTGATCGATGTGAGCGCGGAGCATGTTCAGCGTCTCGGCCGGCGAGTGAGCTGGATCGGGACCCGCCGCCGGCGGTGGGGCGGCCTTCTTCTCGTCCATAACGTCCCATACCATGCCTCACCGCGCGGGTGAGCGGCGCCGTCACACGGCACCGACCGCCGGTGCCATTCCATAGAATCTTCCGATGCGCAAGACGTATCAGCAGGCCGAGCAGGTCATCGACCAGTCCCAGTCGTACGAAGCGACCCTGGAGACCGACAAGGGCAGCATCGTCATCGCCCTCTCCCCGAAGGAGGCCCCGAAGAGCGTCAACAACTTCGTGTTCCTCGCTCGCGAGGGCTTCTACGACGGGCTGACCTTCCACCGCGTGGTCGACGACTTCGTGGTCCAGGCAGGATGCCCCGAGGGCACGGGCAGCGGCGGCCCCGGCTACCGCTTCGAGGACGAGCCCGTCGTCGGCGACTACGTGGCGGGCGCGGTGGCGATGGCCAACGCCGGACCCAACACCAACGGCTCCCAGTTCTTCATCTGCACGGTCGACGACCGCCGCAAGCTGGACCGCCTCTACAACCTGTTCGGTCAGGTCACCGACGGCATGGAGGTGGTGACCGGCATCCGCCAGGGCGACGTCATCCAGAAGGTCACCGTCCGCGAGGCTCCGGCCGCCGCCGGCTCCTGACCTGAACGCCGGCGTCGCCCGCCCG